>CALFUP010000153.1 GCA_937929875.1 uncultured Cocleimonas sp.
GGTTAAATTTGTTAAAAGCCTCGGAAAATCTGCTATCACCGTTTTAGGCAATCACGACATTAGTTTAATAGCGATGCACTACGGCTCTATACCCGAAAGCCCCACTTTAAAAAAATTCTTACAATCAAAACACCGCGAAGAACTGATTGATTGGCTTAGAAATCAACCCGTTTTTCATGTTGATGATACCTTAGGTCTTTGTATGGCACATGCGGGAATTTCTCCTCAATGGACGCTTGATGAAGCAACTTCTTTTGCCAAAGAAATAGAAATTCCTTTACGTGGTGATAATGCAGGACAATGGCTGGCTAAAGTTTATGGTAACAAACCAAACTTATGGAATGATGATCTAACTTCCTACGATCGACACCGTTATATTTTAAATGCTTTTATGCGAATGCGATACTGCAATGTAAAAGACGGATCTTTGGACTTTAAACTCAATGGCGTTCCAAAAATTAAAAAGCCTGGGTCAACCAAGCAAATTCCCTGGTTTTTATTAAAAGAGCGTAAGCCTATCCCGCTTCGTATCATTTTTGGACATTGGTCTAGCTTAGGTTACTACCACGATGATAACGTCACAGCACTAGATACTGGTTGTGTTTGGGGCAGGCAACTCACAGCAGTTAGAATCGATGACGATGCGATGCCTTTAGTGAGTCAAACTTGCGTTAATTTATCATAATCAAAGAATAATAATATGAATGAAGATCAGCACTATGAATCCATCAATGCACCTGCAGGTAGCGTCAAAGTAAACATAGCAGGTGAAGACTACTTGGTGCGTGTGATGAAACCAGCAAATAGTGCATCTTTAAATGAATTACAGATCTCTTTAAGCAGAAATAGGGACATGCTAAAAGAAAGCTATTTAGCTATGCATGAAGCCTGTCGCGATGAATTTTTTAAACGTGTTGAAAAAAAACATATCGATCATTTTTCACCTACTCAGAATGCTCTAGTTGCCAGAGCAAATATCGATTTGCTGATTCCACTTATTAATGTAAAAGGAGGGATTGCCTCCTATAAAGGTAAACTAGAAGGTTTACCTATCGAAAAACATATCTCTAAATTACGTAGTAAAGCTGTGGCTAATATACAAGAGGAAGGCACCAAAACTAGGGTAGGCAGCTTTTTAATCATTATGGCTGTTATCGTATTAACGACTCTAATTTTATTACTCTTTTTCTAATTTTGGTAATTTAGTGTATGTCTTCATTAGAGTTTCAAGAAATCCCCGAAAAAAATAGCTTTGCCTCAGATAACACTTCTTGCGCCTGTCCAGAAGTAATGAATGCACTTATTGCCGCAAATGATGGAATAGCAAAATCTTACGGCGAAGATGATTACTCTGAAAAGCTACAACAAAAGCTCAATGAAATATTTGAAACAGAAGTAGTTGTTTTTCCTGTAGTCAGCGGAACCGCCGCAAATGCTCTGGCCTTATCAGCACTGACTCCTTCATACGGAAAAATATTTTGCCATGAAATGTCGCATATCAATACCGATGAATGTGGTGCTCCAGAGTTTTTTACAGGTGGAGCAAAACTTGTTCCCATTGCTAGTGACAATGGAAAGATCACAGCCAACACCCTAGAAAAAATGATTCGTGGTGTTGGCAATGTCCATTCAGCGCAACCAGCAACTGTGAGCATTACGCAATCATGCGAAGTTGGGTCTTTATATCAACTTGATGAAATTTCAGACATTGCTAAAACCGCACATGAGTATGGCTTAAACGTACACATGGATGGTGCGCGTTTTGCCAACGGCCTAGTTTCTTTAGGAGCTACACCTGCGGAAATGACATGGAAATCAGGAGTTGATGTATTGTCTTTTGGTGGCACTAAAAACGGTTGTCTGGCGGCAGAAGCTGTTGTTTTCTTTAAGCCTGAGCTGGTGAAATCCTTCCCTTTTCTACATAAACGATCGGGGCAACTATTATCCAAAATGCGTTTTATATCCGCACAACTGCATGCCTACTTGAGTGATGACGTTTGGCTACGAAATGCTCGTCATGCGAATGCGATGGCGGCCCGATTGAGCAAAGGAATCACTTTTATATCGGGTGTGGAATTGGCTTATCCTGTGGAATCAAATGAATTATTTGTTCACATGCCTAGAAAAACAATTAGCAAATTAAATGCAGCTGGTTTTGTCGTTACCGAAGGTGAGCTTGATGAAACTGCACCACCACGTTTTGTTACCGCATGGAATACAACAAAAACTGAAGTTGATGATTTATTAACGGCTATTCAAGCTGCTGTTTGATCTATTTAACAATGAAAATGACACCCCCCCACTTTTTAACGAACTTACCGTTGTTTTTAACAAATAAGTTTTAAAAATGGTCTAACCTTCCTATATCACATCATTTTTGTAGGATTATCTGATGAAAGAAGGTCGCCGTCGTTTTAGCCAAAATGAATACATACACCGCCAAGCGATGACTCGCGATTCGATGCGAAGAAATAGCATTGATCTATTAATAGTTTATGATCCTGCCAACATGAATTGGCTTACAGGTTATGATGGTTGGTCATTCTATGTTCATCAATGTCTAGTCATTGGTACTGCAGGTGAATTATTCTGGTTTGGTCGTGGTATTGATGCCAATGGAGCAAAACTCACAACGGATCTGAGCGATCAGGATATTATTTCTTATCCCGATCATTATGTTCAATCGCCTGACATTCATCCGATGGAATATTTATCGGGCATTTTAAAAGAACGTCATTTACACAATAAAAAAGTGGGGCTTGAAAAAGACAATTATTACTTTTCAGCACGTGCAGCAGAATCTTTATACGCCAGCCTCCCTGATGCTTCATTTTGTGATAACACCGCATTAGTTAATTGGTTACGTGCGGTTAAATCAGATCAAGAAATCGAATACCTCTCGACTGCTGGCAAAATTATCACCAATGTCTATGAGCACATCATGCAAGTTGTTACGCCAGAAATGCGTAAGAACGAACTCGCTGCTGAAATATCTCATTCGGCCATCTCTGGTATTGATGGAGCGTATGGTGATTATACTTCCATCGTTCCATTATTAGGTCTTCGGGAAGAAGCCGCGGCCAGCCACATGACCTGGGACTCAGAAATAATTGGTAACGACTCAGGAATGTTTCTAGAGCTTGCTGCGGCACATGCCCGTTATCATTGCCCTTGTTCTCGGACATTATATTTAGGAAAACCTACTCAGCCCTATTTGGAAGCGGAAAAAGTCATCAACGAATGTATCGAAGTGACTTTGGACATGTTTAAACCGGGAAATACTTGTGGTGAAGTAGCGACTAAATTCTTTGGCACTTTAAAAAAGTTTGGTTACGAAAAAGATAATCGCAGTGGTTATTCAATTGGCCTTTCTTATCCGCCGGATTGGGGCGAGCGCACAATGTCTATTCGAACGAACGACACCAGCGTTTTACAAGAAAATATGGTATTCCATTTCATGCCTGCATTATGGTTTGATGATTGGGGATTTGAAACCACTGAAAGCATTGTGGTGACTGAACAAGGCGGACAATGTTTATCCAATGTGCCTCGACGATTATTGGTGAAAAACTAAACACAAATTAGCTGTGCTGAACCTATTGAAGGCTAGTCTTATGGGATGTTCTAAAAGGACACCCCCCCACTTTTTTAGTGAGTTTATCGTTTAATAGTTTAAAACGAGTAACTAAATTATTTATTCTTTCTTAGACATGAGAGTATTTTGCTGTTGGTTCTAATCACAAAAATAGAAAATGCTTATGCTGTTTTAGACGATAAGTCATTCGGCCTTTCGCTATGCTCGTTTAAAAAGCTCACTCAATCTTACCAAATGGTGTTTTAGATTATGACTATTAATAACGCGAAGGTTATGCAGCGTACTAACAACCCAAACTTGGCAACCATTGCCTCTGGTGATGGTGTTTTTTTAATAGATAAACAAGGTAATCGTTATTTAGATGCTTGTGGGGGTGCCGCTGTTTCTTGCTTGGGGCATTCAAATGAACGAGTTAAACAAGCAATTATCGATCAAGTAACTGAAATACCTTATGCCCATACTAGCTTTTTCACCAACACGTCTCAGGAGCAATTGGCTGAGCATCTACTAAATAATTCTTATGGGAACTTCTCACAAGTCTATTTTGTTACAGGCGGATCGGAAGCCGTTGAAACCTCTCTAAAATTAGCTAGACAGTATTTTTTCGAGCAAGGAAAAACAGAGAAAAGTCTCTTTATCGCAAGAAAGCAAAGCTATCACGGTAACACTCTAGGCGCCCTTTCAATTGGCGGCAATCTTTGGCGTCGAAAACCCTTTGATTCTATTTTAGTTAAAGGCAATCATATTTCGGCGTGCAATGAGTATCGAGATAAACTCGAAAATGAAACCGAGTTTGAATATGGCCAAAGAATTGCTAATGAACTTGAAGAAAAAATCATTGAACTAGGCGAAAACAATGTTGCCGCTTTTGTAGCCGAACCAGTGGTTGGAGCGACTGCAGGTTGTTTGACTCCGCCTACGGGTTATTTCAAACGAATACGGGAGATTTGTGATCAATACGATGTATTACTCATTCTTGATGAAATCATGTGCGGCATGGGTAGAACAGGGACTTTACACGCGTGTGAGCAAGAAGGTATTCAAGGTGATTTACAAACTTTAGCCAAAGGGATTTCAGCGGGCTATCAACCACTTGGCGCTGTATTGATTAGCGAAAAAATAGTTAATACCATTGATGAGGGCAGTGGGTTTTTCCAACATGGGCATACATATATTGGTCATCCGACTTCTTGTGCGGCGGGTTTAGCAACACAATTAGAGGTTCAAGAACGTGACTTGTTGAGCAATGTAAAAACTCAAGGCACGAATCTCACTAAAGCGTTACACGATTCCTTCAATTCAGATGCATTACTTGCAGATCATGTCGGTGATATTCGTGGGCGTGGGTTGTTTATTGGTATCGAATTAATCGCGAATAAAAGTAGTAAACAAGCCTTCGATCCAAGCTTAAAACTCCATGCAAAAATAAAGCAAAAAGCGATGTTGAATCGTTTGATGTGTTATCCAATGGGAGGAACGATTGATGGTGTTAACGGCGATCATATCTTACTAGCACCGCCTTTTATTATTGATGAAGAGAACGTGTCTCAAATTGTAGATCGTTTAAGTAATAGCATTAGATCATCAATTCAAGAAGTCTTATGAGCGATATACATTATGAACGATAAGGAAAATATAATCATAGCCGTGGCACCCAATGGTGCCCGCAAAATGAAAAAAGACCACCCAGAAATTCCATTAAATGCGATAGAATCTGCTCAAACAGCTCAGGCTTGTTTAGCGGCTGGCGCCAGTATGATTCATTTGCATGTGCGTAATCCCGAAGATAACTCTCACAGTCTCTCAGTAGCGCTTTACCAGCAAGCTATTGATGCAATTCACGCAAGCTGTAATGAAAGGATGTTTATTCAGGTGACATCTGAAGCAGTAGGTATTTATTCTGCCGAAGAGCAATTCGAGATGATTCATGCGCTCAAACCAAAAGCGGTTTCCATTGGTTTAAGGGAAATAAAAAGTTTAAAAAACAATACTATTCATGAACATTTCGTGAAAATGAAAGATGAAGATATACACCCTCAAATCATTCTTTATAATCAAGATGACCTTGATGAATACCACGCGTGGCTAGATAGCAAGGTGCTACCCGGCAATGCTTACCCTATCTTATTAGTGATAGGCAGACCTAACACGGAAGGTAGTTTTGAAAATAGTTATTTAATTAAAGAGAATATTGAAAAAATTAAAGCATCGAGTTGGATGATCTGTGCATTTGGTGAAAACGAATTTCCTGCTGCTAAGTTAGCCGCAAATTTAGGCGGACATATAAGAATTGGCTTTGAAAATAACAGTGTCCTGGATGATGGTTCTGATGCTAAAGACAATGCAGCATTGATCAATCAAATCGCTGAATATTTGAAAAGTGAAAATTTAAAAAGCGCAGACTACACTCAGACAACTAAATTGATGACTCCAGACTGGTAAAATAGGATTAACCTAAAAATATGGAAAGTAATAAGGCTCTATGGACTCCCACAACAACTCAAATTGAAAATGCGAATAGCACGCAGTTTATTAAAATCCTAAACGATAAATTTGATTCAAAACTAACTAAATTTCAAGAGCTGCATCGTTGGTCCGTCGAAAATCCAGAATCTTTTTGGGACGAGCTTTGGTACTTCACTGGTGTCATTGGTGATAAAGGTAAGCACATTCTTGAGAATGAGCATTTAATGCCGGGGGCAACGTGGTTTTCTGACTCGAAAATTAATTTTTCTGAAAACTTATTAAATGACAAAAATAGAAAGTTAGATGCTGATGCCATCGTCTATTGGGGCGAAGATCAACAAAAGCGCACGCTGAGTTTTGCAGAATTAAAGCAACAAGTCGCAAGCTTAAGTCAGTATTTACGAGATAAAGACATTCAAGCGGGTGATGTCGTCGCCGGCTTTATGCCAAACATGCCCGAAGCAGTGATTGGTATGTTAGCGGCTAGTAGCATTGGTGCCGTGTGGACCTCATGCTCGCCAGATTTTGGCGTGCAGGGCGTACTGGATCGATTTGGACAAGTGAAACCTAAACTACTTATTACTGCAAATGCTTATTATTACAACGGCAAGACACATGATTGTTTAGAGAAAATCAAAACCATCGACGCTGCCATCGATTCAATTGAAAACATAGTCGTTGTCCCTTACGCGAATGAAAGTACGCTAGATAACTCAACCGCTTATCCGCAAATCCTTAAAGATTTCGCGGAGGCAGAGATTGAATATACCCGCATGCCGTTTAATGCGCCGCAATACATTATGTATTCTTCAGGTACTACAGGCGTACCTAAGTGTATAGTTCATGGCATCGGCGGTTCGCTACTTCAGCATCTAAAAGAACATATTTTGCATGTCGATGTGAAACCTGAAGATAGAGTATTCTACTTTACAACTTGTGGTTGGATGATGTGGAACTGGCTAGTCAGCTGTTTGCAAACGGGCGCAACTTTAATGCTTTATGATGGTTCGCCATTTTACCCAAACCCCACCATACTATTTGATTATGCCGAGCAAGAAAATATTAGTGTGTTCGGAACTTCGGCTAAATACATAGATGGTTTACGAAAAGAGTCTTTAGACTTTACTAAAACGCATCCATTAAATAATTTGAAAAGCATTCTCTCGACTGGTTCAGTGCTAGTCCCTGAAAGCTTCGATTATGTTTATCAAAACATTAAAAAAGATGTGTGCTTATCTTCTATTTCAGGTGGCACAGATATCATGTCATGTTTTGCTTTAGGCTCACCGACCTTGCCAGTTGTTAGAGGTGAATTACAAACCAAAGGCTTGGGCATGTCGGTCGAAGTTTGGGATGACTCGACAAAAAGCGAAGCTGCTATTAATACCAAAGGTGAGCTGGTTTGTGTCAAACCATTTCCCTCAATGCCCATCTATTTTTGGAATGACGCAGAAGATAAAAAATACCGTGATGCCTATTTTGCTAAGTATGACAATATTTGGTGCCATGGTGATTACGTCAGCGAAACTGAAACGGGCGGCCTTATTTTTTACGGCCGATCTGATACGATATTAAATCCAGGTGGGGTTAGGATCGGTACTGCTGAAATCTATCGACAAGTAGAAAAGCTCGATGAAGTTAAAGAATCAATCGTAGTCGGTCAAGAATGGGACAACGACGTTAGAGTAGTGTTATTTGTGAAGCTAAGCGATGGCTTAACCTTAGACGATGATCTAATCAAAAAGATAAAACTTCAGATTAGAAGTAATACCACGCCTCGTCATGTTCCTGCCAAAGTATTACAAGTGAATGATATTCCACGAACCAAGAGTGGCAAAATTGTCGAAATAGCGGTTAGGTGCTGTATTCATGGCGAAGCTATTAAAAATAGCGAATCACTAGCAAACCCAGAAGCTTTAGACGAATATAAAGGAAGGGTCGAGCTTACAAGTTAAAGTGAATCAATGAAAATATTGATCATCTCAATTATTAGTTTGAACAGTCATTAATTTTAGATAACACAAGGTTACTTTATTTTGCTAAAAGTCGGTTTAACAGGCGGTATTGGTTGCGGTAAAAGTACGGCAGTCGATGCTTTTCGTGATTTAGGTGCGATGATAATTGACGCGGACCAAGTCGCTCGTGAAATCGTTGAGCCGGGCACAAAAGCGTTGAGCCAAATAGCTGAACACTTTGGCGCTGATATTCTTTTAGAGAATGGTGCTCTTAATAGACAAAAGCTTGGAAGCCTCATTTTTGCACCGACTAAAGAAGCCGAACAAGCCTTAGCATATTTAGAAAAAATCACTCATCCCATTATTAGTGAAGAAATAAAATCACGCATGGATTGGGCTACTAATACTCAAAGTGAAATCTACCCCTATCTGTTAGTTGATATTCCATTATTAGTCGAAAAAGAATACGAACCGTTATTTGATCGGATAGTAGTTGTCGATTGCTTGTTAGAGCAGCAAATCGATCGAGTAAAAAACCGTGATGGAATGAATGAAGAGTCTATTTTACAAATCATTGAACAACAAGCGACACGAGAACAAAGACAAGAAGTTTCCACAGATATTCTCGATAACAGCAAAGATGTAGACCATTTATTAGCGCAAGTAAAACAGATCCATCGGCAGTTTGTGAGTTTATCCCAGCAATAGCTCTGCTATACTAACTCTCCAACACGTTAATAAAGTTGGTATAGCGTTAGTCAGGATTATTTACCGATAAAAATGGCAGATAGCCTTAAATCACAACCCTTAATCAGCAACCCTACTAAGTAACCTAAAAAGTAATAAAGTTTCTATGGCAGTTTACGAACACCCGCTTAATGAAAAAACTCGCCTATTTATGCGCTTGAGTTATTTGATAAAGCGTTTTAACTTTCATTTAGAAAACCCTACACCAGAAAACTGTCAGGCGGCCATTGTAGTGTTATTAGAGCTCTACAATCTTTCTTCACGTTTAGATGTAAAAAACGCCGCGCTTCATGTGTTAGATGTACAAACACAGGCCGTTAGAATGGCCGAAGGTGTAGAAGGAATCGACAAGGGGAAAGTGGCTCGTATACTTGAAAAACTTGAAGAAAAAAGTAAGAGATTGTATAGCTTCCGTGGGCAATTAGGACAACATTTAAAATCTCATAATTTTCTTAATATTATCAAACAACGTAGTTCTATCGCGGGTGGCGTTAATGATCTTGATGTGCCTTTATTTAACCATTGGTTAAACTTGCCAGAAGAGCAAAGAGCTAAAGATTTACTTAATTGGGCAAGACCCTACAAAGTTGCATTTGAAGCGGTAGAATTATTGATGGATTTAATTTACCAAGGAATCCAAAGTACAGAAGAAGTTGCGCCAGGTGGTTTTTATCAAGCAACCTTAAGTCATGAGATTGATTACCAGATTATTTCAATCGGCTTAGAAGAAAGTTCTGAGATTTATCCTGAAATCAGTGCCGGAAAACAACGATTCTCTATACGTTTTGTGGATGCGAGTAACCTTGAAGAAAAGGGCAAGCAGATCGTTGAAGATGTAGCTTTTACTTTAAAACTTTATAGCTTCTAAACCGTTAGGATAACGATTAAAGCTATAAAATATAATAAGGGAATCAAAAAAAGTAGGGGGGTGTCATTTCGACAGGCTCAATACAAGCATTTCGACTTTTCGCAATCCAGGCATTTCGATTTAGCTTAATAAAGGGTTCGACAAAACAGCCATTTATTCTTCGTTAGCTAATAATGCACCAGTGAATTCATAAGCATCGAACTCTTGTAAGTCATCAATTGCTTCGCCAACACCTATAAACCTAACAGGGATTCCTGTCTTTTCAGCCATCGCGAACAAAATTCCACCTTTCGCAGTACCATCCAATTTGGTCACTGTAATACCCGTTAAACCTAAAGCAGCATCAAATTCTTTCGCTTGAGCTAAAGCGTTTTGTCCTATGCTAGCATCTACAATCAGCATGATTTCATGTGGAGCTTCTGGGTTTATCTTTTGCATTACTCGCTTAACTTTCTTTAACTCTTCCATTAAGTTTGTTTGAGTATGCAAACGACCTGCTGTGTCTGCTAACAAAATATCGATATTTTTTGCTCTAGCCGATTCCATGGCATCATAAATAACGGAGGCACTGTCAGCACCAGTTCCTTGGGCAACGACAGGAATATCGTTGCGCTCACCCCAAACTTGTAATTGTTCAACGGCAGCAGCACGGAAAGTGTCACCAGCAGCAAGCATTACTGACAGACCATCATTTTGAAATTGTTTAGCAAGTTTGCCGATGGTGGTGGTTTTGCCTGCGCCATTAATTCCGACCATTAAAACGACCGCAGGCCCTTCGATTCCTTCTAGGTCTAACGGTTTTGAAACAGGTCGTAGAATGTTAACCATTTCGTCATGTAAAGCTGCCATCAACGCGTCGACATCATTCAATTCGTTACGTGAGCTACGTTGAGTAAGGTCTTTAATGATTCGTTGTGTCGCTTCCATTCCAACATCAGCCATGAGCAAACGAGTTTCTAAGTCTTCTAAAACATCTTCATCAATTTTCTTTTTGCCTAACACTAAGGCGCTCATGCCTTCGGTTAAGCTATTACTTGTTTTTGATAAACCAGACTTTAATCTTTGGAATAAGCCTTTTTTCTCTTCTTTGGGTTTTTCTTCGATGACAGCTTCTTCTACTAAAGTTTCCGCAATTACTTCTTTCTCAGCTAAAGACTGAAGATTCTCAGGAACTTCTGAGCCGTTTTCAGACTCTACATTCTGAGTTTCTTCGACGAGTGAATCTGTGCTTGTAGTAGCTGGAGTTGTAGCTACAGCATCAGAACTAACTTCTGATTCAATTTTCTCTACCTCGATGGACTCATCGCTCGGCTTTTTTTTCTTAAATAGTCGGAACATTGTTATACTTAACTTTTTAGGTTTATGGGCAATAAAATAATGATTAGAAGTTTATCACCTGCAACACCAAGCCGTATTAGTTTTTTATTTGCACCATTAATTTTAATCTCTGCTTTGTGCTTAACAGCAAATGCTACAGAGACAAAGGACGATGCAAATGAAAGCAAAAGCAAAGTGCACGAATATAACCTAGAAAATGGTCTAAAAGTGTTAGTTAAGCAGGATAAACGAGCGCCAGTTGCAGTGGTGCAAGTTTGGTATGCAGTTGGCACAAGTTATGAGCATGAAGGCATAACAGGCTTATCTCATGCCTTAGAACACATGATGTTTAAAGGTACCAAGACAAGAAAATCGGGTGAGTTTGAAAAATTAGTGTCTGCTATTGGTGCACGTAACAATGCATTTACTTCACAAGACTATACGGCTTATTACGAAGTGTTGGCGAATGATAAACTAGAACAAGCGATTGAAATTGAAGCAGATCGTATGCGCAACTTAGTCTTTGATCCTAAAGAATTCGAAAAAGAAATCGAAGTAGTTAAAGAAGAACGCCGTTGGAGAACAGATGATAAACCTAGTTCATTAACGCGTGAACAGTTCAATGCGACCGCATTTTTGAATAGTCCCTATCGTGCCCCAGTGATTGGTTGGATGGTTGACCTTGATGGAATGACCATAGAAGACGCTAAGATTTGGTATAAAAAATGGTACACCCCGAATAATGCAACTTTGGTTGTAGTGGGTGATGTAGAGCCTGACGCAGTTCATGAAATGGCTAAAAAATACTTTGGACTATATAAAAGTAACCCATTACCTGTGGTTAAGTTAAGAACAGAGGTTGAGCAACTCGGCCCTCGAAACATTACCTTGAAACTCCCTGCTAAGCTTGCAAGTCTTCGCATGGGCTATAAAACACCGGCAATGATCAGCGCTAAGCAAGGTAAAGTTCCTGAATGGGAGCCTTATGCACTAGAGGTATTAGCGAATATTCTAGATGGTGGTGACAGTGCCCGTTTTGCAAAAAACTTAATCCGAGGTAAGGAAGTCGCAGCAGGTGCAAACGCTGGTTACTATGGTTATGGACGATTAGACAACCTACTGACTATTTCAGCTACTCCGGCTGAAGGTGTTTCGACAGAGAAACTGAAAGAATTGATACTCGCTGAAATCGAAACCTTAAAAACTGAGTTGGTAAGTGAAGCTGAATTAAAACGTGTTAAAGCACAAGTTATTGCTGGCGAAGTGTTTGAGCGTGATTCAATTGAGCATATGGCTACCTTACTTGGATCATTAGAAACGGTTGGATTAGGTCATAAATATATAGATCAATATGTTCCCGGTGTTTTAGCAGTGACCGCTGAACAGATTCAAGATGTGGCAAAAAAATACCTAATTGAAAACAGTTTGACCGTTGGGGAATTAATTCCATTGCCACTGGGCGAAAAGCAGGAGAAAAAATAATGTCAGTTTATAAAAAATCATCACTCAGTTTTTCGTTTAGATTTTTAAACGCAGCAATGCTGCTTGTAATTAGTCTGGTAAGCCACGCCGCCCCTAAAATTGAAAGCTGGGAAACCTCATCAGGATTACGCGTTTATTTTGTGAATGTGCCTGAGCTACCGATGCTAGACCTGAGATTATCATTTGCTGCAGGTAGTGCATACGATGGAGTTAAGTTGGGTGTTGCTGGCATGACAGCAAGTATGCTGAATAAAGGTGCTGCTGGCTTAAACGCGGATCAGCTTGCAGAAAAATTTGAGTCAGTGGGTGCTAATTATTCAGCGAATGTAGGAAGAGACACTGCGTCAATAAGTCTCCGCACCCTAACGCTTGAAGAGCAAATGGATACTGCTTTATCGACATGGTTGAAAGTTATAGAAAAGCCAGAGTTTCCAGAAGCTGATTTTGAGCGTTTAAAGAAACAAGCATTGATTGGCCTACAGGCTGAAAAACAAAATCCTGGCTCAATTGCTAGTAAGGCATTCTATGCAAATCTCTATCCAAATCACCCATATGGTCAACCTGAAAACGGTAATGAAGATAGTATCGATAAGATGACCACAGCAGATTTAAAAGCATTTTATAAACAGTACTTTGTGAATAAAAATGGTCAAATTGCATTAGTTGGGGCAATCGACAAACAACAAGCAGTCAATATTGCTGAGGGAATATCTAAAGCATTAATGGGTGGTGATCGAGGTGTTGGTGAGAAAGCGGCAGTAATACCCGCTGTTAAGCCCCTAGATGAGGCTAAAACAGTCCGTATTGCTTATCCTTCATCTCAGGCACATATTTACATCGGTCAACCTGGAAATAAGCGTGGAGACAAAGATTACTTTCCGCTTTACTTAGGTAACCACGAGTTAGGCGGTAGTGGTTTTACTTCTCGTTTGATGAAAGAAATTCGTGTTAAGCGAGGCCTTTCTTATAGCGTTTACAGTTACTTTATCCCGATGAAAGAATTTGGACCATTTATGTTGGGCCTACAAACGAAGTTATCGCAAACGGATGAGGCGATAAAAGTTGCTCGTGAAGTCTTAAAGACATTTCAAAATGATGGACCATCAGAAGAGAATTTAAAAGCATCTAAAATAAATATCTCTGGCGGATTTCCATTACGTACTGCTAGTAATAGCGATATTTTGGGTTATATTGAAATGATAGGCATGTATGATTTGCCCTTAAACTACTTGGATACGTTTACTCAAGTCGTTAACGATACCACTCGTGAAGAAGTTATTGATGCGTTTAAGCGTCGTGTAAATTTAGATAAACTTCTCACAATCGTCGTGGGTGGCGAAGCGGTTGCTACAAAAACCGATAGTGCCGATTCAGAAAGTGTAGAAACAAGTGAAAAGAAAGAAAGCACAAACTAATACTCGTCGCGGAAAAAATAGCAACACCCTCAGAATTATTGGGGGTGAGTGGCGTAGTCGAAAATTACCGTTTGTAGATGCTCCAGGGCTTCGTCCTACGCCAGATAGAATAAGAGAAACTTTATTCAATTGGTTACAAAGTGAGATACATGGTGCGACTTGTCTTGATATGTTTGCGGGCAGTGGCTCTTTAGGGTTTGAGGCATTATCACGAGGCGCTAAAGACGTTCTTTTTGTTGAAAAAAATGCAACTTGTGCAAAACAACTTAATGAAAATCTTACATTACTTAACGCTGAAGCTAGAGTTTTACAAAGCGATGCATTAAATTTTCTTAATCAGTTAGAAGAGCCAAAACAGGCTTTCGATATTGTTTTTTTAGACCCTCCTTATCGCCAGCGCTTAATAGAAAAATCAATTATTTATCTAAATATTGAAAAACTGATTGGTTCAAATACTTTGATTTATTTAGAGCACGAATCTGATGAAAAATATAACTGGGATGACTTCAATCTAACGCTTTTAAAACAAGCAAAGGCAGGTCAAGTGCATAGCTTTTTATTAGAGAAAACTGAGATTACAAATGGAAACATTTTATAACATGATGAATAAATTCCTTTCTATTTGTTTGTGTATTTGGCCAATACTAATCGGACAGACTGCTCAAGCAAACGTAGAAATATCGTTTTTTGAGAGTGCTCCAAAGGATCGTTTTGTTTTTAAGAATACAGGTAAATGTAATCTACAGAATATTAGTTTGGAATTCGATCTAAGTAAAAGCTCAGGACGTTTAATTTTTGACACAACTGCAACTGGTGCAGGAGTTGAAGTGTTTCAACCTTTCGAAGTGACCGAGGGAAGTATCAAACTTAACGCACCGGTTAAAGATGGTGATTCGAAATTATCTTTATTGATAGCAAACTTAGATTCGGGAAAGTCCGCTAGTTTTACTATTGATGTTGATGATACTTTACTTAAAAGTGAATTAGGCAAAATTAGAATCTCTGACTCAGAAATTCAAAATGGGATGGTGAAAATCAGTTTAATAAATCATAAGACTAGCAGTGCGATATTTGGCAGTGATAGTAAGGCAGTTATTCAGTTGGTAGACTGCCCTGTATTATAAATTCTCTTGGCGTGGGAGAGTATGAGGGCTAAAAAATTAGATCTTAACTCTCTGAATAAGATTAAAAGTAGTTAGAAATCAATCATGGAAATCATTAAAAAGTGGGGGGGTGTCATTTTTATCAATTAAAAGTACTTTTCTGAGGATATATGTCCTGGCTTTCTGTTTAAATGCCTATCCATTCCTCTTTTTTTCAAAACAGCTTTGCTGTCCTCAAGTAGACCACTATTTCCGCATAACATGATATGTGAATCATCAGCACTTATTTTTAATCCCGCTTTTGCTTCTAATTCACCGCTTTCAATTAAAGCAGGGATTCGTCCCTTGAGTGAATCCACATGATCTTCGCGGCTGACGATAGAAATAAATTGAAATTGATCAGGATGTTCTTTTGCGAATTGTTCTATTAACTCCGAGTAGTTTAGTTCGTCAGCAACAGGGACGGCATGTACCAAGATAATCTTTTCAAAACGCTCCCATGCTTCTGCGGTTTTTAGAATTGACAAATAGGGGCCAATTCCCGTTCCCGTTGACAGCATCCAGAGATGTTTGGCGTCTGGTATTTGTGCCAATACAAAAAAGCCGATGCAAGGCTGTGCTACGTCAAATGTATCGCCAGCTTTAAGTGCGGCAAGCCCGTTTGAGACTTTGCCGTCAGGCACCGTATTAAAATAAATTTCTGAGTGTTTTTCTTCAGGGGCATTGATTAAGGAATAAGGATTGGCAAACTTTTCTAGTTCGCCCTCATCATTTTTAACCTCAATTTGTGCTTTGACAAATTGCCCCGCTTGGAAGGGTAATAGCTGGGTTTCAAAGATCAATGCATAATGCCGATCTGTTAACTGGCGATTTTCAATAACCGTTGCTTCTACCCAGTTGGTAGCCATCTAGATTATCTCCCCATTCGCAAAATTTTGATTTGACCAGCACGCTAATTCCTCTTGGAATTGTCGATGTGCTTTCTGTCTGCTAGTGAGCCTTAGAAAGACACCCCCCCACTTTTCGCATGTTTTTTTTACGCATTTAAGTGAAAAACATCCTCTGCGGGTCATTGTTGATGCGCTGCAATAGTGTCTCGGCTGCGCTTCGACTTGAGGAGGTTGTTGACCTTGCATTATTGTCTTATTCGGGAACAAAGTTACTCACTGCTGATGGGCCATCACCAAATAAGAATTTTTCCATTTCTTCTTCAAGAAATTTACGGTCTTTGGGATTGATTGGAGATAAGCGATACTCATTTAACAGCATGGTTTGATGTCCGACCCAAGCTGTCCAAGCTTCTTGACAGATTCCGTCATAAATTCGTTGGCCTAAGTCTCCAGGATATACTGGTCTCTCTAAACCTTCTGCTTCTTTGCCCATTTTTACGCAATTAACCATTCTTGCCATCGTCATTTCCTTGTCGCTTTAAAATATTTAAAAGTGTAGTGACAGGAGCTGCAAGCCCGCCGTCAAATTCTGTTTTGATGTTATACCAGAGAGTCTCATGATTCTCCATCACACTGTTACTTATTGGGTGTTTAAGCGATATTTTCAAGGGTTGAATATGTAATTTGAAATGACTGAAGGTATGATTTAGAACAGGCATCTTAACTGCGGTAGCCAAAGCTACATCGGCAGATTCATTTAGCCACTCGCTTGCATCTGCTTCAGTATCAAATTGTGGAAAACACCATAAACCACCCCAAATTCCAACGGGTGGTCGTTTTATCATCAGTACTTCGTCAGTATCACTGCTGTCATTTTTTATAATAAGCATAATCGCCTGTCTTTCAGGAATGATTTTCTTGGGCTTTTTTGTTGGGAAATTATCCTGAGTTCCATCAGCATTAGCAATGCAATCAGCACTTAAAGGACAATCTTCACATCGAGGTTTACTGCGCGTACAAAGTGTTGCACCTAAGTCCATAATAGCTTGGGTGTAATCTGCATTGCGCTTTGTTGGGGTGGTTTGTTCCGCTAACAGCCACAGTTTTTTCAGGACATCAGCTTTGCCTGACCACCCTTCAACGGCAAATACACGGCTTAAAACGCGTTTAACATTGCCGTCTAAAATAGGCTCTGCTTGATTGTTTGCGATGGATAAAATCGCCGCTCCTGTTGAGCGTCCAATGCCTTTTAGCGTTTGAATACGTTCAATATCTTCTGGAAACTTACCCTTAAACTCATCACAAACCATTTTCGCAGCCGCATGCATATTTCGTGCGCGAGCATAATAGCCTAAGCCAGACCAGTGTTTTAAAACTTCGTCTTGCTCCGCCTTGGCTAAGTCTTGAACCGTTGGAAATGACTGCATAAATTTTTCGAAATACGGAATAACTGTTTTTACTTGGGTTTGCTGCAACATAATTTCAGATACCCAAACACGATAGGCGCTTATGTCTTGTTGCCAAGGCAGTCCTTTACGACCGTGAATATCAAACCAAGTTAAGATTTTTTGCGAAAAAGAGTCATTATTTTTGATTGTGCTTTTAAACATTATTTATTTAACGTAATTGGGTGAATTTCAGGGTTCTTTTGTTGGGCTTTATTTTTTAACTTAATGAAAGGGCTAGCTTTTAAACATATAACGCAAGTACTGAATACTTTCATCAGTGCTTTCGCCATAAGCAGAAATCGTCTCGAAACCATAATCTTTATAAAGAAATTGAGCCGCTTTCATTTTTTCAGGTAAGGTTTCTAAAACAACCGCCTCATACCCCATTTGTTTTGCACTAAGCATCGATGCTTTAAAAATATCCTTACCTAAGCCGTGACCGCGATAAGACTCTTTAATATATAAGCGCTTCAATTCTGCGTCAGTTGTTGGTTTGTCAGCTCTTGGTTTTATAGCTGAGCAACCAACGGCCTGATCTCCGTCAAAGGCAAGATAAATTACACCTTTGGGTGCTGCGTAACTTCCTGGTAAATTAGTGAGTTCAGCTTCAAAGCCCTGAAAACAACAATCAGCATCTAACCATGTTTGATACTCACGAAATAAATCGCGGACTAAGTCTAGGTGTTGTGCTTGTGCCTGAATGATTTCCATGGTGTCGCCTTTACTTATTTAAAATTAGGATTGATTTAAAAATTCTCCACTTTGATGCTTCCACATAGTCGCATATTTGCCGTTTTTATCGAGTAATTCATTGTGAGTTCCTTGCTCAATAATTTTTCCGTGCTCTAACACTATAATACGATCCATGCGTAAGATAGTAGACAATCGATGCGCAATAACGATGGCTGTTTTATCTGAGATTAATTCAAAAATAGACGTTTGAATTTGTTTTTCAGTGATTGAGTCTAAAGCACTTGTTGCTTCATCTAAAACGACAATGGGCGCTTCTTCTAAAAAGGCACGGGCCAAAGCAATACGTTGTTTTTCACCACCTGAAAGCTTCACTCCACGCTCGCCGACCATGGTTTCGAATTTCTTTGGCAAGTTGTTAATAAAATCTAAGCTACCTGATTTTTTGGCCGCTGCGATGAGTTGCTCTTCACTTACTTCTGTATTTAAAACGATATTATCGCGCACCGAGCGATGAAATAATTCAGGTTGCTGTGGCACAAGCGAGATCTGATTTCGTAAAGATTCTAATGTGAAATCGCATGCGTCTTGCCCATCAAATAAAATTGTTCCTTGTTGTGGGTCGAAAAAACGAAATAGTAACTTTGTTAATGAGGTTTTACCGGATCCAGAATGCCCAACTAAGGCTATCTTTTCACCTGCTTTTATCTTTAAAGAAAAATCCTCGAATAAACAGGCGTTAGAATTTTTATTTCCTGCATAGCTAAAGTAAAGAGTGTTTAATTGAATCTCACCTGCGCTTATTGTTAATGGCTTTGCAGTTTTGGAGTCTTTTTCAATATCGACACTCTGGAAAACAGCGGCCATCTCTGCGGAATCAGCCAAGGCGGTAAAGAAGTTACGAAAGTTACGTCCAAATTCCCATAAGCGTTGAACCAACATCAATAATATTGATTGAAATAAGACAAATTCTCCGACATTGAATAAACCCTGTTGCCATTTATCTATCATCAAATAGACGAGTATCAATTCGATTCCCATTGTTAAAATGCCTTGCACTGAAAAAGACACGAACATTAAAATCCATGCAATTTTTTTCTTGGCGTAAATTTCATCTGCTTTTTGATCAATATTGCTTTGTTCGTGATTCTCTAAGGCAAAACTTTTGACGATAAAGATATTACTAATGGCATCGGAATAGGCACCGCCTAATTTTGAATCACGCTCAGCCACAGCTTTATCAAATTTCAATTTCCAGATTGAAAAACCAACGCTCCAGGCAATGAATACAATAATCCAGAGCAAAAAATAAAAGGCAAACTCAGGGTAGTGCTGATAAAAAATAACGAAGGCGATGCTGATGCCGATGATATTTTGTACAAATTGAAATAAAAACCAATCCATGATGACTTCATAGGCTCGCGAGAAGCGGCTGGCTTTTTTAATTAAACCTCCTGAGAAATTATTCTCAAAGAAATCAAATTTCTGCTGTTTCAGCACATCAAAACAACGCTTTTCTAATAGGTTAACGCCTCCGCCATCCAAAGGAATAATTCCAATTTCTAATACACGCCATGATAGCCAAACTCCCGCGTAAAAAGTCACAACCATCCAAAAATTTTCAAGAATAAGTTTAGTTGTTTCAGGACTGACACCCGCAGCAAAACCATTGGCTATATTTTTATAAAAAACAGGCACATACATACCGAACGAGGTAGCGCAAATAACGCCTAATACGGACAGTAAAAAAGCCCAACGTTTTTGCCATGTAACATCAAGGTATTCATTGAAAATGGTTTTCATAGGGCGAGTGTACTTGATACGGATTTATTTTAAGGGCTAATTTTTATTAATTTTGAGATTATATTAGTTAAGTTTTCGGTAAGTAACAGCCCAAAGTGTAAGCTATTATTTTTCTCACTTTATTTACTCGCTAAATATATACTTCTATCATGGAAACAGTTCTAGAATTGAGTATTTATTGGGTTATTGCATTAGCATTTGTTGGATTTTTAGCGGGCTATATTGATGCCGTTGCGGGCGGTGGAGGCATGCTTAATTTACCTGCATTGCTTTTTGCCGGGGTACCACCTGTATCTGCTTTGGCAGTGAGTAAAATGAGCGCAATTGCAGGCACTATTCTTGCCGTTATCAAGTTCACCTTGAGTAAACGTATTCATTGGAAAACCGTAATAATTGCTGCTGTACCCTGTTTACTCGCATCATATTTTGGTGGCAAGGCTGCCTTAAATATCTCTGCTGAAGTGCTTGCATGGGCTATCTTAATTTGTATCCCAATTGCATTAACTATCGTTTTACGTGACAAAGTTGACAGCCAAGAAACTGAAGTCAGTAATATTCCTAAAACCTTATTAGCGATTACCCCTATTGGCTTTTATGACGGAATTCTTGGACCAGGAACAGGCACTTACATGACAATTGCCGTCAGAAAAATTCTTAAATTCGATTTGCTCAAAGCGACCGCTACAATTAAACCATTAAATTTATTAAGCAACATCGGTGCAGCAGTTGCTTTTATTCTTGCGGGTAAAGTAATCTGGTCGATTGCAGTGCCAATGTTAGTTGCAAGTTCTGTGGGCGGTTGGCTAGGGAGCAAATCTGCAATTAAAGGGGGTGAGTTTTTTATCCGAAGATTACTCATTACCATTCTGAGTATTATGTTAGCGGCAAATTTATATAAAATGTTCTTTTCTTAATTTTGTAGTATCGATTAAAAACTTTTAAAAAGTAGGGGGGTGTCATTTCGACGTTATTGAATATAAGTAATTCGACATACTTCGATTAAGCTGAGTACGAGTGCTCAACAAAACTGTCATTTTAAATACTGTAATACGACGAATACCTGACATGAAGAAACTAGCTATTTAGCTCTCGGGTTCTCTTCCTGTAGGATTTTAGCTCTACGGTGCTCCCATCTTTCTTTAGCTATCTGGATGGCTTTATCTGTTGGATTCACTTTTACAGGCTCAGTAACCTCTGCTAAATCAATTTCTTGAGTTTGTTGTTCTGGTTGGATATTTACTTTTAAAGTTGGTTCGGTTGTATTTTCCTGACTATCTTCAATAGTGTTAGTAGCTTCAACAAGTTTAGTTTCGGCAATTTCAGATGTTTGTTGTTGAAGTGATTGATGGGATTTGTGTGTTTGTTTAAGAGTATTGGCGCTATCAGGACGGCGCAGACTCTTCTTGGTAGGATCGTATCTGGATACATCAGTCTGAAATTTATCAATACCTAAGTCTTTTAAATACTTAGCTAGCGTGTCTAGTTTTCTCCAAACACGAGGTTTCCCACTATTTTTAGCCATGACAACTTTTAGTGTGTCGCCTACCTCTACGCTCAATGCCCAGGTATCTCCTATTGCTTTGACGATGACAACGGATACAGCATCTGCTTCAATTAGGTGTGTTAAAGCATTATGATTTATTTGATGTTTTTTCATGTCATCCCCTTTACTTGACTTATGAATCCCGAATATTAACTGTTCAGTAATTATATATTAAAGTCATCGCATTACGAAAATTTTCTCAATTCGTCATTTAGAAATTTATGTAAATCCTCAAGATACCTTTCGCAAAAAGTTTCAAGCTAAGCTATCTTCTCGGTTTAGTTAGTAATTTGCACTTATTATGACCAATAAAACCCTGTATATAACAAGTCATGATGCCAGACGTCGTTTTGGTGGTGTCGAGCGTTTGTATGGTAGGAATGCATTAGAAAAATTCAAAAATGCTAATGTCATTGTTATAGGTATCGGAGGAGTCGGTTCTTGGGCTGTGGAAGCGTTGGCTAGAAATGCCATTGGAAAATTAACTCTGATTGATATGGATGTGGTGGCGGAATCAAATATAAATCGACAGCTTCCAGCGTTAAGTAGCACTTTGGGTAGAAATAAAATTGATGTTATGTCCGATCGAATTTATGAGATAAATCCTGATTGTAAGGTAACGTTGATTGATGATTTCCTCACGAAAGATAATTTATCTGAACTTGTTGGTGAAGGCATTGATACTAGAGTAGATTATGTGATTGATTGCATCGATAATTCCCGTGTAAAAGCAGCACTAGTTGCTTGGTGTAAACGACGCAAAATCAAAATTATTACTCTTGGTGGTGCTGGCGGTCAAACGGATCCAAGTTTAATTAAAATAGCTGATTTAAGTAAAACGGCACATGACCCACTACTTTCAAGAACACGAAAACTACTTCGTCAAAACTATGACTTTTCCAACAATACCAAAAGACGGTTTGGTATACCTTGTGTCTTTTCACCAGAGCATTTGAAATATGCAAATTTAGATGGTGGCGTTAGTCAGGATAAACCGATGCCTACTGAAAACGAGTCTGATATAACAAATGACTTGAGTTGTGCAGGAGGAATAGGATCTTCGGTGATGGTAACAGCTAGTTTTGCTTTTATCGCTGTGTCGTATGTATTAGAAAAAATTGCCCAAAAATAGAGATAAACTCTCCAACTTCACTGTCATAAGTAATAGTAGATTAATTCGATTTAATTTAATCTATAATCCACAAGAGAGTTTTATCGTTTTATTTTCTACGGTTAAGCTGGTGCTAAGCATGCAAAAGTTATGCTGTGGAAAATAATAATAAGAAAGGTAGGGGAACCTCCATGTTGAAAAAATTTTGTACTTTATTACCAATGGTTGTGGCTTCGGTAGCAGTAACATCATGTTCTGGCACTAAACCACAAGTTAGCACAGCAACACCTATTAAAGCTCCCGTGCTAGTCAAAAAGAAAGCGATAAAACCAATCCCCGTGGTTTATGAGAAATTATCACCAAAAAAGAGGCGTGTGCAGAAAACTCGTAGGTACAGTAAAAGTCCTTATGCTAATTCGTTTAACCAAAAGTTATCAAATGCGGCTCTTGGACGCTTACGCTCAAAGGTTAGATACGACGGAGCTTATGTAAAAATTGCATATCCTGGTGGAGATGTACATCCGAGCACTGGCGTTTGTACAGACGTAGTGATTAGGTCTTATCGTAAATTAGGCATAGATTTACAAGAACAAGTTCATCGAGATATGAGCTCAGCTTTCAATGCTTACCCTAACCCACGAAAATGGGGTTTATCGAAGCCAGATACTAATATTGATCATCGTCGTGTCTATAATTTACGCCAGTTTTTCCAACGCCGAGGAGCGGCTTTACGTATTACTAATAACCCGCGAAATTATAAGCCAGGTGACGTAGTGTCATGGATGGTTGGTCCAGACCTGCCTCATATTGGAATTGTCGTTAATAAACGTTCAAAAGCAGATCCAAATCGTTTTATGGTTGTGCATAATATTGCTCGTGGACCAGAATTAGAAGACATGTTATTCAGATTCCCTGTTACTGGTCATTACCGTTATACACCAGCACATATGGGTAATATTCCAAATGGGATTTTAACCAAAAAGCGCTCTAATAATGGTGGTATGAGTCATGCTCAATTAATACAAGCAGCTAATATTCTTGGTACCAATGTTTCTCAAAACAATGCTTCTCAAGTAAAGAAAGTAGTACGAACTAACAAAAGACAAAGCAATCTTGATCAGGTAGTTCGATTGAACAGTATTAACGGACCCGTGGTTAAAGCAAAAAATGGTTCAATGACCTTGGCAAATTTATCAGATGCTGAAATCCAAACGCTTTTAGTAAAATAATAATTAATTGCATCCGATTATCTTTTTGAGTCGTTACTAAAAATAGAACGTTGCGGTTTTTCAACAATACCCTCACACTGTTATTAGCAGTTTGGGGGTATTTTTTTATCCTACATACTTATTCATATCCGAAACTTACTTCTTTCTTATCCTTTCTTTTGCAATAAGCATTATTGCTTTGTCAGTGCAAAGCCATCTGAGCTATCATTACATTTTTAATTTAGGTGAAAAAAAACATGGCACTGACTCCTTCAACCATGCTGGAATTGGGCACTAAAGCTCCAGAATTTTCTCTTTTAGAGCCATTAACTCAAAACTTGGTTTCATTATCAGACTTCGAAGAAATGCCAGTTTTGATTGCTTTCATTTGTAATCATTGTCCTTATGTGGTGTTACTAAAAGAAGCTTTCGAGCAATTTGCTAAAGACTATCAAGCTAAAGGCCTACAAGTTATCGCTATTAACTCTAACGATATAGAAAATTACCCTGCTGATAGTCCTGAAAAAATGATTGAAGATGCAAAAAACTATGGCTACAGTTTTCCTTATCTATTTGATGAGACACAAGAAGTTGCTGCCAAGTATAAAGCCGCATGTACTCCTGATTTTTTCTTGTTTGATCGCCAACATACACTTTATTATCGAGGTCAATTTGATAATGCAAGACCCAACTCGGGAATAATGGTGACCGGTAATGATATGAGAAATGCAGCTAATAGTTTATTGGTCGGTGAAGGCATACCAACTGAGCAAGTTCCGTCTGTAGGTTGTAATATTAAATGGAAGCAAGGGTGTCAGCCAGAATATGCTTAGGTAGTTCTGATCGCTTGAGTTTTATCTTTGATCAAGTTAGATAGTTTAAATTTATGAATACACTATAAATTTAATGCTCTACAAAAAGTAGGGGGGTGTCATTTGAATGCGCTCAATAATCCAATTCGACAAACTTTGACTAAGCTGAGTACAAGTTTTCAACAGAACTATCGTTTTTATAAGAACTAGCGGTCTTTTTTGTCTTAAAGGTTCTGTCCCGAAGTACTATTTTTAACGAGTTGCTTTAATTGAGTCTCAAGCATTGACTGCAGTTTAATAGCAATTGTCGTCATATCTTGCTCAACTCCTAAATTTTTAGTTTGTGTAATTTCTAGGCCTGAATACCCGCATGGGTTTATATAAGAGAAAGGTTTCAAGTTCATATCAACATTAAGGCTTAAACCATGGGTTGTTCTGCCTTTTGATACACGCAGCCCCAGCGCAGCAATTTTTTTTCTATCTACGTATACACCTGGAGCTTTTGGATCACTATTCGCCGTAATATTATAATGTGCTAATAGCTCTATAATGCAATCTTCAATAAGTGTAACCAAGCGCCGAATGCCTAATTTACGACGATGTAGATCTAATAAAAAATAAATGACTATCTGGCCTGGTCCGTGGTATGTGACCTGTCCGCCTCGATCCACTTTGATTACTGGTATATTAGAATTTTGCAATATATGTTCTGCTTTGCCATTCCTACCTAAGGTAAAAACTGAAGGATGTTCGACAACCCAAAGTTCATCCAAAGTATCCTCATTTCTATCATTGGTAAAGTCTTGCATTGCTTGCCAAACATTTTGATAGTCTTGCAGACCCAGTTGTTTTATTTTTATTTTTTGAGTTTCAGTAAATGATGGCATCTTTATAAGTTTGTCTAGAGGCTTCTTAATCAAAGCGCCCAAAGAACCAATTCATGATCTGTAAAGTCTTTATAAAGAGCATCTAATTGGGATTTGTCATTAGCATGTATATTGAGGGTTAAGCTAACGTATTTGCCTGTTTTACTGACATTTTGAGTGGTTTGATTTTCATCAAATTTTGAATCATGCGTTGTCGCGATTTTATTAATAGCGCTGTGAAACTCAGGAAGAGCAGGCCCCATAACTTTTACAGGAAATTCACAGGGAAACTCAATAAGTGACTCTTCTTCAGTGCCTTGTGCATCTTTATGTTTTTTAGATAATTGAGCTATTGTATTTAGTTTTTTTTTGGAGGACATATTAAATAAGGCTCGTTCGTAATTGTATTGACTTCAAAACAATAAATAAGTACTAGTTAAATAGCTTTTTTACGCTATCTGTCACTTTAGTCCAGAAACCACCTGCGTCCACTGCATCAAGCGCGAGCAAAGAGACTTCATGTACAATTTTATCACCATCTTTGATAATCGCAGTACCTACTTTATCTCCGCGTTTAACAGGAGCGTCTAAGGATTTATCTAATTCCATTAAGCCTTTAAGTTGCTTGTAATGGCCTTTTTGCACAGTCACATAGAAGTCATCAACAATACCGGCTGGTACTGTATTCTTAGTGCCTTTCCACACTCTAGCATCAGCTAACACAGAACCTTTGTCATATAGTTTATGAGTTTCATAAAATCTAAAACCAAATTCTATTAACTCTTGACTGTAGTCAGCGCGAGATTTTTCCGTCTCAGCCCCTAAGATAACTGAAATTAAGCGCATGTCGTTGCGAAGCGCAGACGAAACTAAGCAGTATCCTGCTGAATCTGTATGGCCTGTCTTAACACCGTCAACCGTATCATCACGCCATAAGAGCTTGTTGCGGTTATATTGTTTTATACCGTTATAAGTATATTCTTTTAAGGCGTGAAGTTTGTAATATTCTGGGTAGTCATTAATCAAAGCTCGCGTTAGTAACACGATGTCTTTTGCTGTTGTATAATGATTTTCAGCTGGCCAGCCTGTTGAGTTTTGAAACTGAGTAGAGTTCATGCCTAAGGCAGCTGCTTGTTTATTCATTTTTGTGACAAAAGCGGCCTCACTTCCTGCAATATGTTCAGCTAAAGCAACTGCAGCATCGTTGCCTGATTGAACGACTAAACCATTTAACATACGACTCAAAGCGACTTTTTTCCCCGCTTCGACAAACATTCGTGAGCCTTCCATTTTCCAAGCTTTCTTGCTAATTAAGACTTTGTCGTCTGCAGAAACACTGCCATTAGCTAGCTCTTTGTAAATAACATAAGCCGTCATTAATTTAGTAATACTGGCGGGTTCGATTTGTTTATTCGAGTTTTTTTCAGCTAACTCAACCCCACTATGGAAATCAACAAGTAGGTAACTACTGGCTTTAATTTCTGGGGCAGAGACATCCGCTGCCCAAGCCATGCTAGACAAAACGAAAAATACAATAAAACTAAATGAGGATTTTACAATGATATTCATAGTCACTTTTAACTGAATAAAATAAGCCTTCTTTAAAGTGCTGAAGGCAGTTAGATGAGTTTGATAGTGTAATCCAAAAACGAGTTAATAACTCAGTTTTTAACAATCTTAAACTGTGACATACCAGTGTTTGTAAGACTATCTTTTGCCTTATCAATATCTTCTTGCTTCGAGTACGGACCTAAGCGAACCATGTGCAGTAAACTGCCTGCTTTAGTTCGACGAGACTCCATAGTTGCGCCTTTCAAACCTATCGATGATAGTCGAGTGAAAGTATCTAGCGCATCTAACTGATCAGGATAAGTGCCAACGATGATGTAGTAATTAGCACTTGGCTGATAGACAGCTTTTCTTGGTTGCGATGTATTTTGTGACTGCTGTGCTTGTCGCGTTGGAGCACTTTTGGTTTGGCGACGTACAACAGGTTGATCTGTACCACTAGCCGGAACCTTCAAGCTTGGAGGAATAATAAGAGTATTATCGATGCCTGCAGCACTATTACCACCTAAGCCAGAGCTTCCCATTTGACTAGATGAACTACAACCTGAAAAGCCAGTTAAAGATATAAGTAAAATTAAACCTGTACTGATGTTTATTTTAGTATTTGTTTTTTGCATTATCGTCCCCTTTTTAGATAATGATTTATTTAAGTAAGATTGCTATCGTTTTTATTTTATTTACTGCTGCGAAAGCTTCCTACGTTTTATCTCCCAAGCTAATTGATATACAGCCATAGCATATTTCGGACTATGGTTATAACGAGTGATAACATAAAAGTTATCGCCTGTTACCCAATGCTCTAAGCCATTAGCTCCCTGAAGTTGGAGTAAGGAAACATGTTTTGAGTTCAATTTACCCTGCAATGAAACGCCATGTTGTTGCAATTTAGATAAACTATGAACTGGCTTTGTTGCTTTGACAGTGACAATGTTACCATATAAATTGCCTAAAATTCGAGCAGGTACTGTAACATCTCCACCCTTTTTCCAGCCATGTTTGGAAAAATAATTAGCGACACTTCCTATTGCATCATCTGGGTGCCAAAGATCTGTATGCCCATCTCGATTAAAGTCGACAGCGTAATGACGATAACTACTAGATATAAACTGGCCCAAGCCCATTGCTCCAGCATAGGAACCTGTCAAAATTGCTGGATTATTGATCTTTTCTTCACGAATAAATTGTAAATAGTTCTTGAGCTCACTGGTGTAGAATTTTTCTCTTTTAGGGAAATCCATGGCCAATGTTGTCAGGCTTCTTAAAACATTGTGTTTGCCAGTATTACGACCATAGAATGTTTCAACTCCTATGATTGCTACTATAATTTCTGGGTCGACTCCAAACTGCTGACTTGCCGCTTTTATAGCTGCTTCATGACGATTCCAAAAGCCATGGCCTGTACGAATTCTATCTTCGGTTAGAAAAATAGGTCGATATTGACTCCAGGGCTTACCTTCCGCGGGTGAATTTACTAGCGATAATATTTTTTCATCTCGTTTTATATTAGAGAATGTTTGAACAAGATAATTTTTAGAAAAGCCTGTCTCTACCATATGTTGAATAAAGCGTTGCATGGCTGGGTATGACATGTAGTCGCCATTTGCAAATGAAGCATTGTTTACTACTAATAAAGTACATAGTAGCAGCAGTCTAATTTTTATCATTATTTAGTCTTCTAATTTTGAAAGGTATACAAAAAAGTAGGGGGGTGTCATTTTTCAATGATTTTATGCATTAATTTAAGTGTTTTGATCATAGCCTCTTTTTCGGCGACGTAAGCCCATCAACAAACCAAACGCTGCCATTAAAGTAACCAAAGAAGTTCCACCATAACTAATTAGCGGTAAAGGAACTCCTACTACGGGTAAAATACCACTGACCATGCCAGTATTTACAAGTAAATAAATGAAAAAAGTCAGGCTTAAGCTACCACCAAGTAATCTTGCGAAGCTATCGTGACCTTTCATTGCTAAGTACAAGCCACGCCAAATGATAAATAAATATAAGAAAAATAAAATACCATTGCCGAGCAAACCAAACTCTTCACCAAACACGGCAAAAATAAAGTCAGTATGTCTTTCGGGTAAAAAATCTAAACGAGATTGATCGCCATTAAGCCATCCTTTTCCATAGATTCCACCAGAGCCAATCGCGATTGTTGATTGTATAATATGATAACCAGAGCCTAATCTATCCGCTGCAGGGTCAAACAACGTTAACACGCGCTGGCGCTGGTAGTCATGCATTCCGAAGTAAAAGACTAGTGGTGCTGCAATGGCAATCGCGGCTACTGAAGCTCCTAGCCATTTCCAAGGTAAGCCTGCAAAGTAAATAACAAAAAAACCAGCGCAGCCCACTAATAACGAAGTACCCAGGTCAGGCTGTTTTACAATTAGCATCATGGGTACAACTACCAACATGCACGCTATGAATATGTCTTTAAAGCTAGGGGGTAAGCTTTTTTTAGAAAGGTAACTAGCGACCATCATAGGTACTGCTAGCTTCATTACCTCAGAGGGTTGAAAGCGTAAACTCCCTATTTCTAACCATCGTTGTGCTCCCTTACCCATTGAGCCTTGTATAAGAACTAATACCAGAACAGCAACACCAATAATATAAATCCAAAACGACCAACGCTTGAGTAAGTCACTTGATAACTGTGTTGCGATCAACATGACCACTGTCGCTAAAACTAAGTGAATCGTATGCTTATTCATCATTTTAATATTTTCGCCACTGGCGCTAAATAATATGATGGTGCCTAATGCAATTAATAAAGCTAAAGCTACTAATAAGACTAAATCGAGTGATGCTAACCAACGAAATATATAACTACTTAAGCCAGAGGAGTTTTTTGAATTCATTGCACTGGCCTGATTATTGTTTGATTTTTGGTTTTATTGCTTGAGCCATTAATCAAAGCTTGAGTTTTAAGCTGTCTTTTTAATTCAGCCTCTTTCCTTAGTTTATTGATATTCATCAAAGAGGGTGAAGAATCAGATTCAGTTGAATCATCATTCGCCATTAATTCTTCTTTCTGTTGAGGAGTCAGCAAATAAGTATCCAACAGTTTACGAGCTAAAGGTGCAGCCACTTTGCTTCCACCACCAGCATTTTCAGCAATAATTGCAAGAGCAATACGTGGGTTTTCTAAAGGAGCGAATGCCACAAAAAGTGAATGATCGTGAAGTTTCTTTTTAAGTTTAGATGCGTCATAGGTCTTGTTTTGTGCAATACCAAAAACCTGAGCAGTTCCTGTCTTACCCGCATATCGATATTTTGCACCTGCTGCCGATGACCTAGCAGTGCCATGTGCTCCATGCACAACATTAATCATGCCGCGTTCTACATCATCCCAATACCTTAGTTTTGTTACACCGACAGAAGGTAGTTTTTCTGGAGTAACTAATTTTTTAGGTAAATTGCGAGAAACCCTTGTTGCTCTCAGAATATGAGGTCTAAACTGACGCCCATGATTAGCAACAATAGCGGTGGCATGAGCTAATTGTAATGGTGTAGCCGTAAAAAACCCTTGGCCAATACCTGAGTTAACCGTGTCACCTGGATACCAGAATTTATCAAAGCGTTTGCGTTTCCATTCCGCAGTTGGCATTAATGCTTTGCTTTCATGGGGAAGATCAATACCTGTGCGTAAACCAAAACCAAACCGAGACATTGCTTTTGAATAGCGTTTTATCCCCATGCGAAAAGCAAGATCATAAAAATAAACATCACATGACTGATACAAAGATCGGTTTAAACTTATGTGACCATGGCCGGCTTTTTTCCAGCATCTAAATTTACGTTTATTTCCAGGAATTTGATAAAAACCTTTTCCGTAAACTGAGCTAGATGGTGTTACTACACCAGAATTTAAACCTGCAATTGCCGCCATGGGTTTAATTGTGGAACCTGGTGGATAAGCACCTTGTAAGGCACGATTAAAGAGTGGTCTATCAATATTATCGCGAAGAGCATTGTAGTTAGCGTAAGAAATACCATTTACGAATAAATTTGGATCGTATGCAGGCATACTTGCCATTGCTAACACTTCACCATTCCGAGGATCGATAGCAACAGCTGCACCATTATGCTCTTTTAGTAGTTCTTCTGCTTTGATTTGGAGCTCAATATCAATACTAAGAAATAAATCTTCACCAGTTGTAGCTGCTTTTTCATCGAGCTTTAATTGCGGTTTTCCATGCGCATCAACTTCAGTTAATTCGTATCCCGCTCTTCCATGTAATCGAGATTCATATTGCTTCTCTATACCTGACTTGCCAATATGAGTTGTGCCTTGATAGTTTGCTTTTTGTGCCTCATCCATATTTTTTAAATCGCGTTTGTCAATTCTACCGACATAACCAATTAAATGGCTTGCAAGAGAGCCCAACGGATAATTTCGCTGTACTCTGACGCTGACTTTAAATCCAGGAAAGCGCGAGCGATTGGCTGAAAATATAGCTATTTCTTTTTCTGTAAGATTTTTACGTAAAACGACTGGAAGAAAGCGAGAATTGACACGTAATTTTTGTTTGTACTTGTTCACTTCTTGGATAGTGATTGGAAGCAGTTGCATTAGCTTATTTAAGCTAGCTGGCATATCTTTCACATCATCTTCTGCGGCTTCTAAGACATATTCAATATGGTTGTCAGCTAAAACAACACCATTTCTATCATAAATCAGACCACGAACGGGAGGTACAGGAATACGTTTTTGGTAGTTTTCTTTGGAAAGAGCAGTGAAATGCTCATATTGATTCATTTGTAGAAAAACCAGGCGTGCAAATACAAGTGATAAAGCAATCAATACCAACAAAGCAGCAACGTAGGCACGCGAGCGGAATAAACGATATTCCTCACGTTCACTTTTGACTGTTACACGTTTTTCCATTTAGCCCAAACCCAGTGTCTTATTTGAATTATTGCATTTAAAATAATAAAAGACACCCCCCTACTTTTTAACTAATAATTAGTTTTTTGTTTTGAAACGCAAGCTTGGAATTAAAATAAAGCCAGCGATTAATAATACTTAGAACATACGATCTTAAGTGAAATTCTTAAATAGATTCTTGGTTGATACTAGACATGCAGAAGTGACTATCGTTCAACAAATGATCTGCTAAATAATTAGAGACCTTTGCATGAGAGACATGACGGATTAAAAATGCTTAAGTTCTTCTTATTTTCCTTAGAAATTCGCTCAGTAGCCTTGCTATTAAGCTCAATTTTAAGAAAAATAGTTGAAATCACGCAATTTTTTATCTCGCCATTCTCTTGTGCAAAGGTCTAAACTAATTATAAATCTATAATAATTAAGGAATAAAACATAAAAAAGCCAACTGATAAATTAACATCAGTTGGCTTTTAAAAAATTATATTTCTTAACTATTAAAGACTATCTTGGTACATTTTGATGCTATCAATGACAGCCTGTTTAGCAACGTCAGCACCTTTCCAACCGTCTATTTTTACCCACTTATCACTATCTAATACTTTGTAATATTCGAAGAAGTATTCAATTTGCTCTAGTAGTAAAGGTGGAAGATCAGAAATTTCTTGAATGTGATCTGATGCAGATTTAAGGCCTTTTGCAGGAACTGCTATCACCTTAGAATCACGACCTGCTTCATCAGTCATTTCTAAAATACCAATGGGTCTAGCGGCGATTACGCAGTTATGGACTAATGGCACAGGCGTTACAACTAATACATCAAGTGCGTCACCATCTGCGGCTAATGTATGTGGAACAAAACCATAGTTAGCAGGGTAAAAAATAGGAGCTGCCATAAAACGGTCAACCAATAAGGCGCCACTTTCCTTTTCAATCTCGTATTTAACAGGTGAAGATTGTGCAGGAATTTCTATGATTACATTTACTTCTTCAGGAGCGTTTTTTCCAACTTCAATATTATCAATATTCATAATGACCATTTTAGGGTTTTTTAAAAAAGATGGCGCATTATAGCGACTCTGGTGCTCTTGGCAAAACAGTATGCATTTTTTTTAAAGCATTATTGAGATACTAAATGTTAGAATTCAGTTTTTTAGACACTTTTAACGATATTTTATGAGTTCACTTAGCGACCAATTACTTAAAGCGGGAATTGTTACCGAAGAGCAAGTTAAAAAAGCGGCGGAAAAACCGAAGAGAAATAAGCCGAATCAAGGCAGGTCTAAAAATTCACATAATAAAAGACCCACATCTAGCAACACTAAAAACAAATCAAATAGTAATCCAAACAATAATCCTAAAAAAGAAACGTCTGATTTAGCTCAGTTTTATAAAGAACGTGCGTCACTTGAAAGATCAGAGAAGCAGGAAGCAGCCCGAAAGAAGCAAGAAGAAGCGAGGCTGAAAAAAGAAACAAACGATAAAATTAATAAGCTTCTTAGTGACAACCTTCAGAATGATGAGACTGCCGACATTCGTTATAACTTTGTCGTAGGCACGACCATAAAATATCTATTCGTAAATGAAGAGCAACAACAAAAGCTAGCAGACGGTGAGCTAGCAATTAGCTTTCTTGGAGGGAAAAGAGCACTAATACCAGCAACTATCGCTAAAGAAATAAAAAGTATTAATCCTAATAAAATAGTCATTGTTTCTGAAAACACGGATTAAATGACTGGAAGTGTGTGCAAAATGTGGTTTTTGCTGATATTCAGCTAGGGTTTATCAAACATAAGGTTTAATGTTGTCATCAATAAATGAATTAAAGTGCCTAATGGAATAGCCTAATATAGGTAAAGCGCTATTTTACTAAATAGCGATAATAAATTGATTATAAATAAATCATATTGCTAAAAGATAATAATAACGCCTATGTCTCTTAAAACATTGTCATCTAATACTTATACTTCAAAGACGAAGCCTGCTGATAAAAAGCGTTCTAAATTTGAAATATTTGGAAAGAACCCTTTATATCTAACGATCCCTGCATCATTAATGTTGCATGCTGGCTTGTATGCAATTGGTTTTAGGCCGCCAGACTTTCCTGCACCGAAACCATCTCCTACTTTTGATATAACTATGGTTATACCACAGGATGCAGAGGCCCCAGATGATGCGGATTTTATGGCTAATGCGAATCAAGCAGGTAGCGGGAGTAAAGCAGAAAAAAGCCGTCTGAAAAGTCAGTTTGCTGCAAATGAAGAAAATTTAGATGTGGGTGCAGATGAAGTTACTGCTGATAAAAGTGTCGCTGAAATCATTCCAAAACCTGAGCCTGAAATACTAACAACAAAAGGCAAGACGAATAAATCAGTCGATAAGCTTCCTGAAGAAAAGCCTCAAGAGGTTCCAGTTATTGAAACGGTTGATAACGCTGAACAAACGCAAGCGATAGCAAAACTCATTGCGGAAATGAGTAGTCAAGAAGAGGCGTTTGCTAAACGTCCTCGCATACACTTCGTCGATTCTTTAAGTGCTAAAGGCTCTGTTGAAGCCGAATATATTCACAATTGGTCTAAAAAATTAGAGCGTATTGGTAATATTAACTTTCCGAAAAAAGCCTTAGATTTGAGTCTTAGTGGTACTTTAATATTAAATACCACACTTGATCGAGCGGGTCGAATTCAAGAAATTCAAATCTCTGTTTCATCGGGTTCAAAGGTATTGGATAACGCAGCTTTAAAAATTGTAAAACTGGCAGCTCCTTATGAGCCACTGCCAAAGAAAATTCGGGAAAAATATGATCGGCTTAATATCACTCGAACAATGGTTTTTCACAAAGCAAAAGGTCAAAAGGCAAAATTTAGCTCTAACTAGGCCACATTTATGGGGTAATCTATGTTGATGCAAGATCAGAATATAACTGGGCAAGATCCTAGCCAAAAAAACCTTAAAGATAACAATACAGCGACTTCAAAAGTTGCAGTCAACAATAGTTATCTCCAGAGCCAATTGTTAATTGCAATGCCCGGCTTGGATGACCCGTATTTCAAACAATCAGTGACTTTAATTTGTCAGCATAATGAAGATGGATGTTTTGGCTTAACAATCAATAATCCTATTCAAATAACTGTTGATGAAGTACTTAAGCAGCTAGAGATTGACTCAGAGCACTCCATTGCTAACTCAGCAAAAACCAAATATACACAGCTAAATAAATCTGCTTCTCCCAAATCGATGTCCGCTCTTCGTGGAGGGCCAGTGCAAACTGAGCAGGGATTTATCATTCATGATGGTGATAAAAAATGGGAGAACACCATAGCCGTTTGTGAGGGAATATCAGTAACAGCATCAAAAGATGTTTTGATAGATATCGCGATAGGAAATGGCCCTGAAAATTATCTGTTAGTTTTAGGTTGTGCAAGTTGGGAAGCAGGGCAAGTTGAAGATGAAATCATTAATAACTCATGGTTAAATTGTCCAGTCGATAAAAAAATACTCTTTGAAACACCCTATGAGGATCGCTGGCAGGCATCTGCAGATAGCCTTGGTATTAATCTCTTCGCGATGAGTGGAATTTCTGGGCATGATTAATAAGTGGATTATGGTAATGACCTTTTAATGGCCGTCGTTATTGCATTTGATTTTGGTTTAAAACGTACAGGTGTTGCAGTTGGAAATACTGTTATAGGTAGCGCTACTCCTGAATGTACCTTAAGCAGTAAAGATGAATCGCCCGATTGGGATGGAATTTCAAAGTTAATTGAAGAATGGCAGCCCTCACAAATAGTGGTGGGAATGCCGATTGAACTTGATGGCAGTGAAAATCCCCTTAAAAAACGAATTGATCGCTTTTGTCATCAAATTCAAGGCCGTTATAATGTAGCTGTGGATCAAGAGAACGAACAATTCACATCTATTGAAGCCGCACAACGTTTAAAGCAGCTTCGTCAAAGTGGTAGAAAACAAAAAATTACTAAGGATGAAGTTGATAAAATAGCAGCTTCAATTATTTTAGAGAACTGGATGCAACGGAATGCGCATAGTTAATTTTACACTTCTTAATATGAGATTAGAAAGCATTAGGAAAAAGGTGTAATGAGTACAAATAAAGAGGTTAATACTGGCGACTTTGATAACAATGTAGATTCTCTACTTAGTCAAATGTCAGAACAACTTAGCGGTATTATAGAAAAAAATAAGCTAGAGTCGCCCGTAATGGTGGGAATACATTCCGCTGGTGTATGGGTAGCTGAACGCTTACATCAGTCATTAAATATTCAAGAACCCTTGGGTAAATTAAACATCAATTTTTATCGTGATGATTTCAGTCGTATTGGTCTACATCCACAAATAGAAGCTTCAGAATTGCCTTTTAGTTTAGAAGATAAACATATCATTCTAGTTGATGATGTTTTGTTTACAGGCCGAACCATTCGAGCAGCGATGAATGAATTATTTGATTACGGTCGCCCTGCAAGTATTACGCTAGCGGTGTTAATTGATAGAGGTAAAAGAGAATTACCTGTAGAAGCTAATGTCGTTGGTTTTCGATGTGAGATGGATGCAAATAGTTATTTCAAATTGACCAATGATAATAACCAATTAGAATTAGGTATTATCAATAAATAAAACTATCTCAAAAAGTAGGGGGTGTCGTTTCGATCATGCTTAATATAGTTTTTCGACGAAACTCAGTACAAGTGCTTAACAGAAATGTCATTATTAGAATAAATAGACACCCCCCTACTTTTCCGCTATTTTGCGTAACGCTTTAAACAAACTAACAACGAATAATAGAGAGAATAGAGTCATTATAAAACCTGGCCCATTACCCTCATCAATGCAGTTAACTGCTGATGGCAAACTAAAACACTTCCTCACTACTGAAGGTATCCCACCGTTATTGCTTGAAGAAATTCTTGATCGAGCCCAACAATTTGTATCCTTACCCGGTAAAGCCCAAGTAAAAGCCCCTTTACTGCGCGGTAAAACGGTGATGAATTTGTTTTTTGAAAACTCTACTCGTACTCGTACTACATTTGAACTGGCAGCAAAACGTCTCTCAGCTGATTTGGTTAATTTAGATATTAGAAACTCTGCCACCTCAAAAGGTGAGAGTCTGCTGGATACTATTCGCAACATCGAAGCGATGGGCTGTGATATGTTTGTGGTTCGGCACGCCAGTAGTAGCGCAGCTCATTTCATAGCAAAATATTGCGCACCTCATATCAGTGTTATCAATGCTGGTGACGGACGTCATGCTCATCCCACGCAAGCCATGTTAGATATGTTGACGATACGGCAGCACAAGCCTGATTTTGCACCACTTAAAATTGCCATTGTGGGCGACATAAAACACTCGCGAGTCGCACGTTCCGAAATCCATGCTTTGACGACATTATGTGCAGGTGAAATACGTTTGATCGCTCCCATTACATTAATGCCAAGCGGAATCGAAGAAATGGGGGTAAACGTCTATACTGATATGGCCAAAGGACTTAAAGATGTTGATGTGGTGATTATGCTTCGCCTTCAACACGAAAGGATGAATACCGCTTTATTACCTTCAGTTCGAGAATACTATGCTCGCTATGGTCTTACTGAAGAACGCTTAAAATTGGCTAAGCCAGATGCCATTGTTATGCATCCTGGTCCAGTTAATCGAGGCGTCGAAATAGACTCACAAGTCGCTGATGGTCCTCAATCAGTCATTATGCAGCAAGTCACCAATGGTGTTGCCGTTCGTATGGCAGTAATGGCGATGGCGATGGCGTCGCAGGCCTCTCTAGTAAAAAAGGAGGAGCTGTAAATGAATCAAGTGATCATAAAAAACGCGCGCATTATTAATCCCTCCACAAAGCTTGATGAAATCACTAATCTAGCTATTAGTGGAAGTAAAATCGCAGGGATTGGTGCTTCAATTTCTAAAGAATTTGAAGAAAATGAAGTGACTGAAAGCATAGATGCTTCTGGCAAATGGGTTTTACCAGGATTAGTTGATTTAAGTGCGTATTTACGCGAGCCAGGGCAAGAAAATAAAACCCGTATTCCATTTGAAACTTACAGTGCAGTTAGTGCTGGTATTACTAGAATTTGCTGCATGCCTGAAGCACTATGCCCTATTGATAGTGGTGCAACCGTCAAACTTATTCGCAATAAAGTCAAAAAAGCAGGTTTTGCGCGTGTTAGTGTTATTGGTGCATTAACTCAAGGCCTTAAAGGCGAACAGCTCAGTCATATGGGAAGTTTAAAATACGTTGATTGTGTTGGTTTGAGTCAAGGGCATGAGCCTATTAAAGATTTGGCTACGCTAAGAAAAGCAATGGAATATGCATCGACATTCGACTTACCACTGTTTTTGCATCCATTTGATCATTCATTGATGGTTGCTGGTGGAATGCATGAAGGTCCATTATCCACACGACTCGGATTAAACCCCATTCCTGTGGCTGCGGAAACGGCAGCGATGGCTCAAATTTTGACTTTAGTTGAACAGACTCAATGCCCTGTTCACTTTTGTCGTCTATCTAGTGGAGATAGCATCAAGCTATTAAAGCAGGCTAAAGACAATGGTCTACCTGTGACAGCAGATGTTGCGGCTCACCAATTATTTTTAACTGAAATGGATGTCTGTGATTACAACCCACTTTGTCATACGGTGCCGCCATTGCGTTCCGAGCGAGATAGAGATGCATTGAGACAGGCTGCATCAGATGGGATTTTAGATGCTATTTGTTCGGATCATCAGCCACATGAAATTGATGCAAAACTAGCGCCATTCGAAGAAACTAGCCCTGGTGTTTCTGGTTTTGAAACACTCTTACCGTTAGTCATGAGATTAGTTGAAGAAAAGGTATTGAGTGAGACTCAAGCTGTAGCATACCTAACTGATCAACCAGCCAAGCTGGTGAATGTGGCATCTGGAAGTATAGAGGTAGGTAAGTCAGCTGATTTAAGTATCTATGATCCCAATGAGTTTTGGCAATTAGACACAGATAGAATGACCAGTCGTGGGAAAAACACGCCATTCTCTGGTTGGGGTTTTAACGGTAAGACCGTTAAAACGTTTGTCAAAGGTAAATCAGTTTTTGAACTTGTTTAAAAGTGAAAATATTAGTTTCACTAAAACAAATTGTTATTTCTATAGATATTGCGAAACAGAATTCTTAACTAGTACAAAATATTTGTGAACAAATTCTCCGTAAGCGCGCCTCTCTCTATTCTGTGAGTAGGCATGGCGTTCTACTTTAGTTGCATTGGCTCTACGCACCTGATTAGCAATATGCTGCTGTGTTTCTGCTAGATAAGCGCTTTCGCAACTTTTATCATCACAAGCAAAGACACTTGTAGTGATCAGCATTGAAAACATCAAAATTAAACCCAAAAACAAACCATTCAATAATTTAAGTGACATAACACTATCCTAGAAATCAATAATTAATGATCAGGATAAAGGAGTTCATTGCGTGCAAGAAGCAAGCACAGACTTAAGGTTATTTTAGTCAGATCATTCTATAGACGGCAAAACCAACGGTTTAATATGACGGATTAAACTTGTTTTTACATATGTAATATAAAAATGACAGTTCTGTTGAGCACTTGTACTGAGCTTTGTCGAAGTCTGTCGAATTAGGTTCCTGAGCTTTGTCGAAGGACCCCCCCCTACTTTTTGTAGAATAAATTGAGATGTCTATCTTAGGTTCAATTTAAAAAGGGTTATTTGGGTTCACAGAGAATAGGTGGTGATTGAAAAGTTTCGATAAAAAGTCAATGAAGTGGTAGTTTTTCTCGAAGTTTGTTCTTATCAAACCACCAGTTTTCAGCAACCAAGGCATCGATGACTTGTGCCAGTTTGGGCAAAAACAATTGTGGGTCGTTTAGCTCTAGCTTATCCATCCAAAAATTTAACTGACTTTGGTCTTTAACATTGCTATGACGTTCTGCTACCTGTGCGATCATATTCGTTGTTAGAAACATCACGCTATCTCGTTTATCACCTTCTAAACGCAAGTCAGCAAGATAATGTGCCGTTACTGCTGCCACTGCTGCGCCGTCTGATTTTGCTGGTGTATCATCGATAAGACTTTTCATCATCAGAATGCTTAATTCGGTATCTATAGGATATGTAACAGAGAGCCACATTGCATGGCCTAAAGCGACTATTGCTGAAGGTAGCTCTGTACGGTAAAGGCAATCTAAAGATCTGACCGCAGCTTCAATCTCGTCGTTATCCATGAATAGTTTAAATGCTTCTTTAGCTAAACCCCAAGCTGCTTCTGGCATGCCGCTTTCTGCAACATCAAGCATGATTTCAGCTATTTCTAATTGTAAGTTTGCCCGCTCTAAAGGAGATGATTTAGGATTAATCTGGGCAAGTAAGGTTTGTTTTTCGAGTAATGTTCGTTTTAAAAAATCACGTGACTCACTAGCTTCTGTAAATTCTATTCCAGATTTGTTTTTATTGAGATCGTTTGTTTCCATAAATAATTAAGGTTTATCTAGACTAAAAAAGTATAAGTTAGGGTTGAGCTAAAAAAAGTGGTTGGCTAACTTCATCGCCCTCTGTTTTTAAAACTAATTCAAATTTGAAAGGGGATAGAATCAACTCTTTTGACGTAAAAGGTAGCAGCATTGTTGTTGATGTTATTTCAGTAAACTCATTTGATAGGATGGGTTTTGTATCTTTACCTACTAAATCATATATCCATAATTGATATTTTTGGTCTTTATCTATTTTAGGTAAACCGACGAATTCCATTACGCCTTTTTGTAGGATATTGCTCCATACCACTCGACCTGTGACATTTTTCACCAAGGGATTTAATGTATGTAACCAGTTGGTATTGATCACACCATCTTGGGCAAGTAGGAGCTCCTGCTGGATGATAAGCTCTGATTTGTTTCTTTGTTGAACAGGTTCTGCAATCCATTTTTTATAAATCAACCCACTCAATAACGTTAAACTAATCAGCAAGATGACCGTGAGTAGAATCAACAGCCACAATGGGAGTTTCTTTTGTTGATTGATTGACACAGTACTGTTCACTCGGGTTTCAAATTTATTTAAGATGGTTATTTTGGTGTAAAACGATTACATCCTGATATTCTAGCGCGTAAGATTCATTTTAAGGAATCTCATTGCGAATTAGACAAAAAATGATCAAGATAACACATTCTGCTGGCAAAGATGCTGCACTCTCAGAACAAGTTGCCAAGTTAAAACAGAAGCTACTCAATTATGGTATCAACATAGTAGAAGACTCTTGTTTGAACCCTGTTGATAATATTTGGTCGATATCAGTTAGTGATCGAGAATGCCCAGTTCTTAATTGTAGTGGCTATGGCGCTTCAAAAAACGCTGCAATGTTTTTCGCTTTAAGTAGATTCATTCAGCAATTAACAACACATCATTTTTGGTCTGACTATTATCTTGGGGACGAAGTTGCAAATAGCAAATTTGTTCATTCTGTAAATGAGGTTTGGTTTGCACCGAATACCAGTGATTCATTCTGGCCAGAAGGCGTATTAGACAACGAGTTTAGTGAGAGTGAAGGAACGTTACGCGAATTATATAATCCAGATGGTGAGCTCAATATCAGTCGTTTGATTGACATGAATTCGTCAAACCTTGACCGTGGTATTTGTTGCGTTCCTTATCGAAGTATTAGAACAGGTGAAATTGTCAATTTTCCTGTGAACATTATCGATAATATATACTCTTGCAATGGTATTGGATCGGGAGACACAATTCATGAAGCTCGGCTTGATGCTTTGTGCGAAGTGATAGCTAACTATATTCAATTCAAAGTTATCTCTGAGGGAATCTCACTCCCCAATATACCCGACGGAATATTAAGTCGTTATCCTAGCTTACTAAAGAGCATTCAAGATATTGAAAAATTAGGTCTTTCTGTATTGGCAAAAGAAGCTTCTTTAGGTGGGCAGTATCCGGTATTAGCAATGATCTTAGTAGACCCGAAAAATCAGGGTGTCTATTCGAATTTCGCTGCTCATCCAGATTTTGAAGTTGCTTTTGAGCGTTCACTCACTGGTCTGTTCCAAGACCGAGATCTAGAACATTTAGATGGCTTTCTAGAAGCTGGGTTTGATATGGATGAAATGGCAAGTCCGAATAACCTTGAGGCTCATTTTAAACGTTCTCAAGCTCGCTCTTCAAATGGCAGAGTGCCTTGGTTGTCTCTGAATGATAAGCCAGATTTTGATTTTGTAGCGTGGGACAAACAAGTCTCTATTAAAAACTATGAAGAAGAGTTTCATCACCTTTGTGATTTGGTACACGCAGATGGGAATGAGGTTTTCATATGTGAACATGGTGACATAGGTCTAAACATTTGTAGGATAATCGCTCCTGGTATGTCTGAAATCTATCCAGTTGATCGCTTGGTGCTAGAAAATAATAATGCAGGCATGGATGTTCGAGAACAGATTTTAAAAAAAGAAAAATCATTGGCTGAATGTGAACAACTCATTCAAGACTTAGAAGAGCTAAATCAAGATGACTACTGTTTAGTTTCGACTCTAATAGGTATGGCGGCAGATACAGATAGTATATTTCATGATCTATGCGTTGCTGAATTAATTACTCTCTTGGCTTTAAAAGTACAAGATAACGAACGTATCCAAGAAGGTTGTGAATGGTTACTCCACTTCAAACAATTAAACCCCAGACGTTTAAAAACCTATCATTGTATTAATACGATTCTGCAGCTAGATACTATGACGAGTTATGCAATAACTTTAGAAAAACTATATACCAAAGAAATTTTAAGCGATGCATTAGCGCTGATTGACGGTGAAGATGTTTTTCCATTAGTCAGCAAATGGAAAATGCACGGTCTACTGGTCGATGCTTATGTAAAAGTGAATGAAACGAGAAAAAAGTAGGGGGGTGTGATTTTTAAATCTTTATTGACCTTAAAAATAGCTTAAAAGGTTTAAGTGAATATTTAAAGTGATCTAAGGCTAAACAGTAAATCACTCACACTACGAGTAGATCAAAAAAACACGAAAAGCGGCTAAATATCCTGAAGTGCTATTTACACTTCAGGATATTAAATTAACTAAATATGCCTTTCAAAGTGAAGAAGAACAATATTGAAAGAATCGCGCCAGCAGGTAACGTGATTACCCATGACATAAAGATATTACCTACAACCCTCAAGTCAATTGCCGCAATTCCCCTTGCTAACCCAACCCCCAAAATTGCACCTACTAAGGTCTGAGTAGTTGAGATTGGAAGACCGGTGTATGAAGCTAAAACTACGGTCGACGCTGCTCCAATTTCAGCAGAAAAACCACGAGTGGGAGTTAATTCAGTGATATTTTCACCAACGGTAGCCATAACTTTGTAACCCAAAGTAGCCAAACCTATAACGATACCTATTGCACCTACCAATAATACCCAAGGCGGAAGAGAAGACTTTGATGCAAGCTCTCCAGACTGAGCAATACTGATAACAGCAGCCATCGGGCCAACAGCATTTGCCACATCATTAGAGCCGTGAGCAAAAGCCATAGCGGCTGCCGTAAATACCATCAATACCGCAAATATTTTTTCTACATTAGCGAAGTGAAAGCGTTTTTCTGCTTTCTCATCAAATTTTACTTGTCTAATTAAATACACACCAACTAAGGCAACTATCAATCCTAAGATGCCAGCGTAAACAAACTCCAGTCCACCACTAACATCTAATCCAATATGTTTTAAGCCTTTTTTGATTGTTACCAAGGCGATGATAAATCCGACCATAAATAAATAAGCGGGACCATATTTTTTAGCGTTTGCTAATGGATTGGTTGTATTGATAACTAGTTTTTGGATGCTCATAAATACAGCAAACGCAATAGCACCTGCAAGAACCGGAGAAACTACCCAGCTCATTACGATGGTGCCAACCTTGCCCCAGCTAACGGCATCAACACTAACACCTACCGCAGCAAAACCTATAACCGCTCCAACGATACTATGCGTGGTAGATACCGGCCAACCTTTCATGGATGCGATTAATAGCCATGTACCTGCAGCTAATAATGCAGCTAGCATGCCCCAAATTAACAAATCCGGATTACCTTCAAAGGCATTCAGATCGACAATACCTTTTCGGATGGTCTTGGTAACCTGACCTCCAGCAAGAAAAGCACCTAAAAATTCAAATATAGCAGCTATGATTATAGCTTGTTTAATAGTGATGGCTTTTGAGCCAACTGAGGTCGCCATTGCATTTGCAACATCGTTTGCACCAATACCCCATGCCATAAATATGCCAAATACGGCTGCAAGAATGATATAGATAAACGCAGTATCAGATAAAAAGTCCATGCTGGATTCCTCTTAGCGAGCTAGCATTAATGATAAACGACTGCCAACACGTTCTGCATTGTCAGCGATATTTCCTACCCATTCAATCAGGCGGTATGTGAAAACTACATCTACTGGGCTTAGGTCTTTTTCTAAGCTGAATAAGGTGTTACGTAGAACATCTTGCATTTCGTCTGTTTCAGTTTCGATCACACCCAATTTTTCAATCATGGTTTCAACACGATCTACTTCTAAGCCACGGAAACCTGTTTCGACTAGCTCATCTAATTCATTAATTGTATTTAGAGATTGCCTAACAGTATCAATACAACGATTGGTTAGTTTTTGAAAATCATCATTCATTTGCGCAGGCAGTTGCATATTACGGCTTACAATAAGTCCTGCAATATCCTTAGCTTGATTGACAATTTTATCTTGGGTTAATAAAACATCTAAAATATCGCGACGATCAACAGGCATAAACAAGCCTTTTGGAAGGTGAGTTCGCAACTCATGCTTCATTTCATCGGCATCGTGTTCGCCTTTAACAATTTCTGCTTGAGCGGCTAAAATGGCTTTCGTATCACCCGTTATCATGCCTTCTACCAATGGTGATAAGTGCTTGATACTCATGTAAACACGATACATATGTTCTTGAAGTGGTTTGATTGGTGAGCGCCCGAACAAGCCAGACATATAGTTAGATGAAACCATAATTAATTCTCAAAAATGTGAAGCATAAAAAACGCGGAGTTTAGGGCTTGAAAAAGAATATGTAAAGCAAGAGTCATATCCAAATTTCACACAATAATCACTCGATTATAGGACATAAATACCGCTTGTTTGTGGTTTGTAACACTTTAGTTAAATTTGATGATCTGATTCATTTTTCCAATGTACTATAATTTCAAATGATATTGAGTCATAAATGAGGAGTCTTCTGTGTCAAAGCTTAAAGTTAGTACCATCATAATAGGAGTTTTTTGTTCTTTCCTGGGAGCAATGCAAATCGCTACTGCAAATAGTATTGATTACAATGCAGTTGATGTTGGTGCTTTACAAAGTCAGTATCAGAGTCAGTTAAAACCACGAACTCCAAAGAAAGTTAAAACAAGAAAACCAGTTAAACGAAATAAAATTAACAACTCTGAGTTACTTCGATATCAAAAGTTATTAGCTGCACCGCAATCAGTTAATAAGCAGCAAGCTAAAAGACCTCCAGTAAGAAAAGCTGTGACAAAACCTGTTCGACAAGTACAAAAACAAGTTACGCCACAGCGTCAAGTTCAACGACAACAAGTAGTGCAAAGAAGAGTTGTGCCTAAGCCTCAAGCGGCAGCTCCTAGAAGAGATGCAATTTTTGAAGCGGCTTCAACTGGTAATGTCAGATTGATCGGTCAGCTAATAAGACAGGGTGTGAATGTCAATCAAGCAAATGGTGAGCGTGAGACTGCTTTACATATGGCTTCTGCAAAAGGACATTATTCAGCGGTAATCTATTTGTTGAATCATGGTGCTAACATCAATGCGCGAACGGTAAACAATTGGTTGCCTATTCATCACGCAACTCGCTTTAGACACGCTCAAATCGCTAACTACTTAAAGCAAAAAGGTTCGCCTATTTATGCCAAAACCTCAGATGGAATGAGTGCAGTAGACATGGCTAGAACTTTGAATGACACTCGAATTCTAGGTATTTTTGGGATTCGATAAGCAACTTCTTATAAGTATTTTTTGTAAAAATACTTATATATTAGCCCCAGAATTCTTCAAACGTTGAATAACAGCGCCAGATTGCAACACTTTGCTCACAGCATTCGCGGCCTCAACTAGTGTTGCATAACGTTTGCGGTGCAGTAATACAATTGCTGCATTGTACAACAGACTATCGTAAGCCATTCCTGCCTGTCCTGTTAACGCAGCTAAACCTTCTTTTGCCGCAGCCGCTGAAGCTGCTTCCGCATTGATAACTCCATGATCATCTTCACTAGGCTCTGGTAAATCATCTGGTAGAGGGATAGCTCGTTTTTTTACGTCGATACCTATACTTTTAGGGTCAAGTTCAACCAAGCTTTCTTCACCTTGATTGTGATAGCCAAAATATTTGCCTTGTTGTTGTAAAGAAGGAGTAATTCCACCCTCTACTCCTCGGATGATAGCTGCACTATCAAATCCTGAAAAACGACCAAGTTCGGTGTAAATAGCGGGATACTCTGAATGTACATAGCCACACACCATCAATGTTTCATTGCGTCCAGAAATGGGTTTAAGCAGGCTTTCCGTAGTCGTTAATGCAGATCGTTTAATCAATCGTTCGCGTAAGTCGACAAGATTATGCAAACTTGGGTTAATTGCTTTTTGATCTATATAGGCCCAGCCAATATCTCGATTAGCTAATTGCTTGGCCGCTTCAGCGACTGATATGTCAACATTAATACCTATTGATTTCAACACTTTGTGATGGGTCAATCCAAATTTGGGGCCTACTGATTCAACGCCATGTGAATAAGCAGCTTCACCCATTTCCGCTAATAAGGGTGCAAGAAATGCAGTTACCGACAAGCCACGCACGTATCCATTATAAGGCTCAGAAATATCAATAACGGCATCAACATCCGCAGTAACTCGATTGCTTGTTTGTATAAGTGCTTCTAAAAAGCCTTTATTTTCCTCTATTGATTCGCGCTTCATTCGTAACGCAATTAAGAATACTCCTGCCCTTACTTGATCTGCATCACCTTTTAAAATTGATAACAATGCATCTCGCGCATCCTCTTGCGATAGGCTTTTACTATAACCAGGACCAGTGGCTACCTTTTGAATACAACGATAAAGAATGTCATCAAGGTCGGGATTTTGTTGGGATTTATTCATGGTAGCGACAGTAGCAATTGTATGAGTAAAGGGTCAAGTAAACATAAGAGATATAAGAATGACTCATTGGTTTTTATAAATCTAAAGGCAGGTAAATATTTACTAAACAGTAATAAGTAGGATAAACTCAATCAAATATAGAGCGATCGCTCGTTTTTAAGCATCAACCCAATAAAACCTATAAAAAGGTGGGGGGTGTGTTTTTATATCAGTTTTTAAGTTATAACAGTAATGTGAAGGTAAATAATTTTGGTGATGTTAATACCCCAAACCACTAATACAAATAATAGGAGTAAATCATGATATTTGAAGGCAAATGCCTGACTGTAGATGTTAACGCAGAAGGTATCGCAGAATTAAAGTTTGATTTAGCAGACTCATCGGTTAATACCATGGGACTTGCAACGGTCACTGAATTGTCAAAAGCAGTTGCAGCGCTGACAATTCAAGCAAATGAAATCAAAGGTTTGATTTTTACCAGCGCCAAAAAAGATTTTATGGTTGGTGCTAATATTTTTGAATTTCTTGGTTATTTCGAATTACCAGATGATGAGTTTGAGGAAAACTTATTAGATGTACATAAAGCATTCGCAGCGATTGAAGATTTTCCTTTTCCTACAGTCTGTGCAATTAACGGACTTGCTTTAGGCGGTGGATTTGAATTGCCACTGGCGACTGATTATCGAGTTATTACCACTAAATCAAAAGTTGGCTTACCAGAAATCAGTTTAGGTATTTTCCCTGGATGGGGTGGTAGTTTCCGCTTGCCTCGTCTGATTGGTATGGATAATGCGCTAGAGTGGATTGCGACAGCAAAACCACAACGCTCTGCTGACGCACTTAAAAAAGGTGCAGTTGATGCAGTCGTTGAGCCAGAAAACTTAGAGGCAGCTGCGCTTACTTTATTACAGCGTTGTATTGACGGCGAGTTAGATTATGAAGCACGTCGCGAAGAGAAACGTAATGGCATCTTATTAAACGATATTGAAATGCTCATGTCCTTTAGCACGGCTAGAGGCATGATCTTAGGAAAAGCAGGCCCACACTATCCTGCGCCAAGAATTGCTTTAGATACGATTCAAACTATTGCCAAGATGCATCGTGATGATGCCATGGTGGTTGAAGTTAAAGGTTTTGTAAAAGCAGCTAAAACAGACGTTGCGGCAAACCTAGTTGGTTTGTTCTTAAACGACCAAATGCTAAACAAGCAAGCACGCAAACTCACCAAAACAGCATCGAAGGTAAATGTAGCT
>CALFUP010000154.1 GCA_937929875.1 uncultured Cocleimonas sp.
GCTTTAAACCACCTTGGCGCCCTATCTCCTCAAACCCCCAACCAGAACCGCCAATACTAAGAATATGTGGCTCAAGCTGCCTTTCTTTCATAACGCTTAGATAAGCATCACGGCGTTTGTTAGCGTTAGGGTTAGCAGGATGTCGCATTTCAAGAAAGCATGGTGGCTCCCCTGTTCGCATGAGGTAGTCAACTGTTTGCGCAACGAAACTATGATTATCCGAACCTATAAAGGCCTCACCCATTCCATCTATATTACTGTCGAACAATACAGTAGGGACATCGCTACAAAATGATTCAAGAGCTGCTTTGTCAGACAGACGACCTAGCGGTGCAAACAAAACACCCGCAGGCTTCATGGCACGTAAACTTTGTAAAATACTATTTTCTAGTGTCTGTTCACCATGCGAGCTAAACAACGAAGGTGAAAAGCCAGCGTCAATACAACGTCGTTCAATAGAGCGCACCATTTCCGCGAAGAAAGGGTCAGCTAAATAGGGAACGATAATGCCAATATTTTTAGTCATTTGCCGATTTTGATTAACGGCGTATATGTTTGGCTGATAGTCGAAGCGGCCTAAAGCCTCTTCAATTTGTGCGCGGGTAGACTTACGAACACTGTTAGGATCGTTGAAATATTTTGAAACGGTAGGGCGTGATATACCACTGGCAATCGCGAACTCCGCCATATTTCTGATCTTCTTCTGTTTCATGCTATGGTAATTTACCTGAATATCGCTTTAAGTCTGACAAAGAATTTATGTGACACGGTTTTTAACAGTTTTATCCTGTAATTACAAACTGTGCTCTGCAACCTTAACTCATATACCCAAAGCAACCGTATGATGATACTGAGTCAAGATGACCCAAGTATAAAATTGTAAATTAGTCAGAAACTCGTCTATTTGTTAGACTGATAGAAATGAAAAGCTAACCGAAGCACTGCGTTTGTGCAAAAAATGGCAACGCGATGATACAGGAGGTTTGAACAATGCAAGCCACACGAACAACCCGAAACACTAATCCTCGCGCACCGGAACTCGAACATGCTTTCCAGCGCAATCCTGACCTTGGCTATGAACCAGAAGGTTCGTTTGGCTTTATCCGTTGCTTAGAGCATGGCGCTCCTAATGAACTTATTCGCTGGCATTACCATGAAGAGTACGAGCTACACCTGATATCTGAAACCTCTGGTAAGCTATTCGTTGGGGATTATATCGGCCGATTTGAGCCTGGTAATCTTGTGTTGACAGGTCCACGCCTTCCGCACAACTGGATCTCTACTGACATTCCTGAAGAAGGCGTTTTGATTAGAGATCGAGTGTTACAATTCCCAGACGAGCCTTTACGCGAAGCCAGCAAATTGCTCCCTGAATTAAAAGAAGCTCTGCCACTTTTAGAGCGTGCAAAACATGGTATTGAGTTTTTTGGTGTTAGTGATATTGCAGATGCATCAATCACTCGTATTCTAAAAATGTCTGGCATGGAACGGTTTTCAGAGTTCTTGCAACTACTGACTAAGCTCACGCACCACCAAAACTACCGCCTCCTCTCAAGCGTGCAACTACAAAGTTTTGAAGATGACGCTTCGCTAAAACGAATTAGTGAAGTTGTGGATTATATTTCAGAGAATTATTCTACGTTATTCACTATGGCTGAGATTGCTGAACGCGTTGGTATGACGGAAAGCCGATTCTCACGTTACTTTCGACGAGCAACAGGCAACACGTTTACTGATTTTGTAAACCGTTTGCGTATAAATCGCGCGTGTCAGCTGCTGATGGAAACAGATCAATACATAAGCACGATTTGTTACAACGTTGGTTTTAACAACGTTGCTAACTTCAATCGTCGCTTCATGGAAGTGAAAGGAATGACCCCTACTGAGTTTAGAAAGCAGGGGGAAGAACGTTTCGGAATGTAAGGTTAGAGGCGTTTCATCCTGCGTGTTTCAGTATCAATCTCATAAAACGGGGTGTTTCTGTCATGCACACAGTTACCAAACACCTGCACGATGCCAATGCCATTTTTCTGCTGCTTATCCCATAAGCGCTTCTCAACGTGGTTATGACCAAACAGTAAAATATTCACCTGATTTTTAATAATCTTGTGCAAACGCAAGCGGTCATGCAGCTGCATCACTCGGAAACGGAAGTTAAAGTTAAACGGGTGATGATGCATATAAAGAATGATGGTTGCATCTGGCTTTTTACGACGAATGTTCTTGATGATGCCATCAAGCTTGGTCATTTGAGACTCACCTAACCACCCTGCTGCAGTAAATCTTGCCCAAAAGCGGTAATACCAACTCAAGCGAAACACACCTTGCATAGTGTCTAAACCAACAAAGTACACATCATCATATTTATTGACGATTGGAAAATTCCACTGCCCATCTCTGATATTTTGAACACCTGAGTCGGGGTCAGATTCTCTAGTCGTGAGTTTCATTGCAAAACGGTTATAACGCTGACGCGCTTGATAATCATCATCTAAACCCGTTTCACCATAGTCATGATTGCCTGGACACATCAGTAACTGAAAACCTGCGTTCTTCAGTTTGAATAATAATTTATCAGCAGCATTAAACTGGTCTTGTCTGCCGTCATGAACAAAGTCGCCCGTTATCAGTACCAGTGGCTTTTCACGATCTCTTGCATAATGCTTAATAATCTTATCAACAAGTTTTTTTACTAAGGCATCGCGGGTACCGTGTTCACCCACATGTAAGTCACTGATGTGTACAAACTTCATTCCTAACTCCCGTTTTTTTCTTAAAATTCATTCCCTTAAGTTAGTTTTATAGCAGATTTTCAAAATTCTGCAATAAATTCGCTGGGCTGCTTTTAAGCACTGATTAAATTATTTGCACATTAATTGAGCCTATTGGGCTTTGTTTTGCGCTTTACTCATTAAGCGCATCAATACCCTCTAATGACTCTAAATCTTATAGAAATAAAACGAGTCGTTAAGCTAGCACTAACAACAATGAAGGTACGCTGCAGTTCAACCCGAGAAAGCATGAGCCGCACTTGATTTATCAAGTGCGGTTTTTGTTTATCTAGATCAGCTGAAAGCGCCGCCAGCCCCCATCTACCGCTTATCTTTTGCTCATCAAATCCTAACCATTTATCACTGAATTGATGTCACGCCACTGAACTCAATCTATTATTAACTCATCTAGCAAGGATGTCGTTTATCGCAGCGGCATCTGTCTGAAAAGACCAAGCTAACAACTAAAATAAGCTAAATAGCAAAAAAACAAGAGCAACCTCCCCCGAGGAAAGCTCTTAGGAGAATAATAATGAGTGTCACTATTCCTGAGATTGGTCAGGACAGCGCAAATGCGTTTATTAATTCAGATTCATTCAAATACCTTAGTACCAAACGAGTCCTTGATTTAGTAGCAATAGGATTAGTATTGCCAATGGCAATTGGAATTGCAGTAGTTACTGCAATCGCAATCAAATTAGAATCACCTGGCGCCGTATTTTTCTGGCAGAAACGAGTCGGTATGAATGGCAAGGTCTTTAACATGCTCAAGTTTCGCAGCATGACATCAGACTCAGAGAAACACGGCTCTCAGTTTGCTCAAAGCAATGACATGCGAGTGACTCGTGTCGGCAAGTTTATCCGTAAGTTTCGAGTTGATGAGATCCCTCAACTTTGGAATGTTTTAAAAGGTGAAATGAGCCTGATTGGTCCACGCCCAGAGCAAGAAAGCTTTGTTGAAGAGTTTAACAAAAGTATTCCTAACTACTCGTTGCGTCACATGGTTATGCCGGGCATCACAGGTTTAGCTCAGACAGAACAAGGCTACGTGGCTGATGCAGAGGCGACAATCACCAAGCTTGAATATGATTTGTACTATATCAAAAACATGTCGTTATTGACCGATGCACAAATCACGCTTAAAACAATCTACACCATCATGACAGGCTTTGGCGCTCGCTAAGCTTCTAAAAAGTCCTATTTGCAACAGAGTCATGGACGACTCTTAGCGACAAAAATCCCCTTGCAATGCTATGCTTAGTCACTGTTAAAAGCAGTGTTTTTAGCAACCAGGGAGATTCACATGAAAACAAAACAAGAAATTGTCAATAACTGGCTACCGCGTTACACAGGTCTTGGACTTGATGAAATCGGCTCTTACATCCTCTTAGTTAACTTCAGTAATTACGTAACCTTATTTGCCGAATGGCACGACGTGCCTGTCATGGGCAAAGACCGTAATATGCTGAGCGCTACGGCTAACGACATCACCATCATTAACTTTGGCATGGGCAGCGCCAATGCAGCCACTATCATGGACCTGCTAATGGCTACGCAACCCAAAGCCTGCTTATTTTTAGGCAAGTGCGGCGGTTTAAAGCAAAAGAACAAGTTAGGAGATTTGATCCTGCCTATTGCCGCGATTCGCGGTGAAGGAACCTCCAACGATTACATGCCACCTGAAGTACCCGCCCTACCCGCGTTTAGCTTACAAAAAGCGGTGTCTGCTACGATTTGTAGCCACAGCTGTGACTACTACACAGGAACGGTTTATACCACCAATCGACGCGTGTGGGAGCATGACGAGGAGTTTAAAGAACAGCTTCGCACCCTACGCTGCATGGGCGTAGA
>CALFUP010000155.1 GCA_937929875.1 uncultured Cocleimonas sp.
CTTCGCCATCGATACCGTTGAGACGGTTAGCGTTGACGCGGCGGTTGATGTCGCGCATGTCTTGTAAGGTGTGGCCTAGGTTTAATACGCCGCGCTGTGAAAACATCACGTTGTAGTTAAGGTCTTGTGATAAGCCTTCCCACAGTTTCATCGCGTGCTCATAGAGTTGAGCTGACTCATCCCATAGGTAGTTTGAGCGAACGATGGTGGTGTTACGGGCGGTGTTTCCGCCACCGAGGTAGCCTTTTTCTACAACTGCCACATTCGTGATGTTGTGTACTTTCGCCAGATAGTAAGCCGTTGCCAAGCCGTGACCACCACCGCCGACGATAATCACGTCGTATTTAGGTTTTGGTTTAGGATTGCGCCAAACGCGCTGCCAGTTTTCGTGGTAGCTAAGGGCATGTTTGACCAGCCCGAACCCGGAATATCGCTGCATGGTGAGGCTCCTCTTGTGCGATTTTTTGAAATGGTATGATAGCAACAGATAAGATCTATTAATTATCTGTTTGCGACTCTATTATTAATTTTTGCGGCACTTACGAAGTGAGTCAAGCGCACTCGCCTCATAGGTATCCAACACCTGCGTGGAACAACAGTTGTTGTCATAGGATTAACCTCTGCAATTGACTATTTTAGTCATCCGATAGCCCGCTGTTAGCCGTTCATTAAATAAACTAGTTTCGAACATAAGCTACTGAGGGGCCAACCCTCTTAAGCGCTCTGAGCGGCGACGTAATATCTCAAGCATGCTAAGCAAGCCAACAGAAATCACAACCAAGATAGTCGCCACCGCCAAGATAGTCGGCGAAATCTGCTCACGTATCCCAGAGAACATCTGTCTAGGTATTGTGCGCTGATCAACATCAGCAAGGAAGATAACCGCAACCACCTCATCCATCGATGTAATGAAGGCAAACAAAGCACCTGAAATCATACCCGGCATGATTAACGGCATAATAACTTTAAAGAAAGTCGTTGAACCACTAGCACCCAAACCTTGAGATGCGCGAATTAACGAGCGGTCAAAGCCAGACAACGTCGCGGTTACCGTGATAATTACAAACGGTATACCCAAGGTAGCGTGAGCTAAGATGATCCCAAGGTAAGTCTTGGCTAGTCCATCAGGATAGAAAGGAAACAGATCTTTTTGTGAGTAGAAGAAGAACATGCCTGTTGCAGTGATAACTAAAGGTACGATCATTGGTGAGATCAACAAGCTAGTTATCGCAGCGCGGTAAGGCATTTCTGGCCGAGATAAACCCAATGCTGCTAGCGTTCCAAAGAACGTTGCAATAATAGTCGACACAATAGCAATAAAGAATGAGTTACGGGCGGCACGAACCCACGTCGCGTTATCCCACATGTCTGCCCACCAGTTCGTTACACCATCTGGCTCTAACATACCGAAGCGGAAGATATCTGCATACCATCTAAATGAGTAAGCTGCAGGCTCAAAGGCTAGCATTCCTTCAGTGAAGGTGAAGTAAGGCTCTGCATTAAATGATAGCGGAATAATGATTAATATGGGTGTGATCAAGAAGATAAAGATCAACGAACAAATCAGTAAGAAGATGTACTTACCAATTTTGTCAGCCGTTGTTGCGTAAGCTGGCAAGTCTTCCATAAAAAACAGTGGAACACCAAAAGTTAGTATAAACACTAACGCTACACCGAATGACTGAGTCAGCAAGAATATGCCTAGCGTTAACGCTAGTAATACCCAAGTGCCGGGACGTTTGAAAAATGCAATTTTCTTCATGACTACCTTACCCGAACTTCAGATTGTCGACACCGACAAGCTTGTTATAAACCCAATAGAATATCAAAACGACTGCTAACAGAATCGTTCCCAATGCCGCCCCTAAACTCCAGTTCAAGGTGCTCTTTATGTGACCTGCGATGAGATTAGAGATTAACAAACCATCGTTTCCACCAACTAAGGCTGGCGTTATGTAGTAACCAATCGCAAGTATAAATACTAAGAGCGTTCCTGCTGCAATACCTGGAATGGTTTGCGGGAAGTAGACTTTAGTAAATGCATAAGTAGTCGACGCACCCATTGACTTCGCTGCCCGCATATAAGTCGGCGGGATCGTTTTCATCACCGAATATAGCGGTAAAATCATGAATGGCAGCAAGATATGCACCATCGCAATAATGGTACCCGTCATGTTGTAAATCATCTGAATACGGCCATCGTCACTAATCACTCCTAGGAATACTAAGAAGTCATTAACTATACCCTCGGTCTGCAACATCGCAATCCACGCAGTTGTTCTAACTAGTAGCGAGGTCCAAAAAGGGAGTAGTACTAGAATCATTAACAAGTTGGACGTCTTCATAGGAAGCGTCGATAACAAATATGAAACTGGATAAGCCAAGATGAAACACAGCAGCGTTATCACAGCTGACAACCACAGTGTTTTCATTAGGATAGGGATGTAGATTTGGTATAGCTCATCGGCCATTACCACTTCACCATTTTTGTCATACTTGCGGTCAAGTGCCGCCAAATAGAATGACGCAGTATATTCTTTGGACGCCCTTTGGAGGGTTCGCCATATATGTGGGTCTTCCCACTTTTTATTGATTTTGATTAACGCCTCTAAATAGGGGCCTTCTGTAATATTCTTTGCTTTACGTCCTGTTGACGTAATCAGGCTTCGTGAGCCAGGAATTTCATAGTTTACACGTGTCGCTAAGTTACCAACCGTTTTACCAATATCACGGTTTTTCTTAGCTACGGCTAAATCTTTAACAAACAATTCGACGAGTCGATCATCTGGCAACCCTTCACCATCCCATTCCTGTATTGCCTCTGCAAAGTTAGGCGTCACCATTATCCCAGTAGGATTATGCACAGAACGGTACAACATTTGCCCTATCGGTAAGACAAAGGTAATGATAATGAAAACAACTAACGGCAAAGTCAGCAGCAGCGCTTTAAAACGCAACCGTCTGGTTGTCTGAGCCAGTTTAGTCTTTAGTGGAGTACCGTCAGCGGTAAGAATTGGTGATGTCGAATCAGACATGAATTTTCTCTGTTGGACTTAATACCGCATGGGGAGAATCCCCATGCGGCAGATAGATCAGACTAACTTAGCCTTTTGCAAGCCAAGCGTTAAAGCGCTCTGTCAACTGGTCAGCATTATCTGCCCAGAATTCAAAGTTACTTTGTACAGCATTTGACAAGTTAGCTGGGTTAGTAGGCATCTGTGGAGCCAT
>CALFUP010000156.1 GCA_937929875.1 uncultured Cocleimonas sp.
ATTAAAATTCGTCGTAGCAGACCAAGCTGACTTGAATTGGTCAAAAGACATTGCAGATCAATATCCGCAACTCCCCTGCTTTGTACAACCTTGCAATACTAGCGCTAAGTTAGAAGATCATCTTAAAGATTCTGAGAAAAATAAATCTGCTGAAACAAAAGCTATTCCTATAGACCAGCAACAACAAATGCTTTGGTTAATTGACGCCATACAAAAATTAGATTGGAATGAAGCCCGCATTCTGCCTCAGCTTCATACATGGCTTTGGGGTGATAAAACAGGGGTATAAACACTTAATATCAAAACCTTATAAACTTATACTCCGCTATCTTCTTAGCTTAAGCTATGATTGATTGAAAAGATGATTAATATCGAAGAACCCCAAATTAGGACAAACTCATGAGAATGCTACACACCATGTTACGCGTAGGCGATTTAGATAAATCTATCAGCTTTTATGCTGATGTTTTAGGCATGACTGAATTACGTCGTAAGGACTATCCCGATGGCGAATTTACTTTGGCATTTATGGGATACGGCGATGAGAAAGAAAACACGGTGTTAGAGCTTACACACAATTGGGGCGTTGAAAGTTATGATTTAGGCACTGCCTACGGACACATCGCAATTGAAGTTGAAGATGTTTATGAGGCTTGCGAAAAAATGAAGCAAACTGGAGGTAAAGTGATTCGTGATGCAGGGCCGATGAATGCAGGTACAACGATTATTGCGTTCTTAGAAGATCCTGATGGTTATCAGATTGAATTGATTGGAAAGAAGTACTAATCAACAATTTTATTAGATGAATAATGTTCAAAAAGTGGGGGGGTGTGCTTTAAATGCCTAATTCAACCTCAAATAGCAAACAAAGATCATTTCTATTGCTACAAGGTGTCGCTAGCCCATTTTTTAATGAACTTGAGAAAGAGCTGCTAAAAAACAATCATCAGTGTTTAAAAATAAACTTCTGTGGTGGTGATTTATTTTCAGGCGCCTTTTTCAATAAGTCTCATAATTATGAAAATTATTCAGGAAATCTCGAAGCGTTACCGAGCTTTTACCATAATATTATTAACGAACGCTACATTACTGATATTGCGTTATTTGGCGATACTCGCCCTATTCACCTTGCCGCCATTGAGTTAGCTAAAGCTAGAAACATCAGAATCCACGTTTTTGAAGAAGGTTACTTCCGCCCCAACTGGGTCACTTTAGATAATGTCGGTGTGAATGCCTATTCCAGCATTTATAAAAAATCAGAAGGTAATGCTGCTTGGTTTTTACAAAATGGAACGGATTCCAGTTGGTGCGAGCAAAGCGAGTCAACGGGCGGTGGTTTGTTGATTAGAGCTTGGCATGACATTCGATATCATCTAGCTTCATTTTTCTTTAAACGAAAATTCCCACAGTATAAAACGCATCGTCCAGACAGCCCTTTAGCCGAATATTGGGGCTTCGTTAGACGTATTCCCTTGCTCAGTTTTTATTACAATGGCCAATCGAACAAAATCATCAATGCATTATTATTAAGTGATTCGCCCTACTATTTATTGCCTTTACAACTAGAAGCAGACTCGCAAATGCGCTTACACTCGCCATTTAAGAGTTTAGCGCAAGTCATTGATACGACTTTAAAATCATTCGCAGAATTTGCACCTAAGAACAGTAAGTTAGTGATTAAACTGCATCCACTTGACCCTTGGTTTATTGATTACAAAGAAATTATTACTAATTTGCTTTCAAAGTATAATATTAATAAAGATCGTGTTTACTATCTAGAAGCAGGCGATTTAAATAAATTACTCAGCCAATGCCAAGGCACCGTTTTAGTAAATAGCACCGTTGGCACTTCAGCATTAAGTGCTAATTGCCCTGTAATTGCATTAGGTTCCGCTATTTACAATATAGAGGGTCTTACCTTTCAAGGTTCATTGGATGATTTCTGGCAGAATAATAGCCCACCTGATAAAGCATTATTCGCAGCGTTTCGTCAGTGTTATATTAAGCACACCCAAATTAATGGCAGTTTTTATAATCAGCAAGGAATAGCGATGGCTGTTTCAGCGAGTGTAGAGAAACTACTAAGAACTGATGTCGAGTGATGTGACTTTAAAACAATGAGCAACAAAAAGAACATACTAATCACAGGTGCAAGCAATGGCATCGGTTCTGCCTTAGCATTACGCTTAGCTTCGCCCGATAACAGATTGTTTTTACTCGCAAGAAATAACGAAAAACTCAAAATAGTTGCCGAACAATGTACCCAGTCACACGCTGAGGTAATCATTCATAAAGCTGATGTTACTGCCACAGAGGATATTCAAAAACTGATTGAAAGCGTCGATATTGAATTCCCGATTGATCTGATTATTTGCAACGCAGGTGTGACTAATACCGTTGGCAAAAAAGGCGAAGCTGAAACCTGGGGTGAAATTACCAATCTCATCGACACGAACCTATACGGTGTGCTCGCCTGCCTCAATCCTTTGATAGCTCGAATGCAACAACGCAAACAAGGTCAAATAGCAATCGTTAGTTCACTCGCCGCTTTTTACGGTATGCCGGTTACGCCTATTTATTGTGCCAGTAAATCAGCGCTAAAAGGCTATGGAGAGTCCTTACGCGGATGGTTAAAGTATGACGGTATCAAAGTAAATATGATTTACCCGGGCTTTGTCAAATCAGACCTAAGCGACCAGTTTAATACTCACAGACCTTTTATGATCAGCACTGAAAAAGCCGCTGATATTATCGTTAAAGGGTTAGAAAGTAACAAAGCGAGTATTAGTTTTCCGCTACTATTGACCTTTGGCATTCGCTTTTTGAATATATTACCCAGTCGTTTGGCTGACTTTTTTATGGGTGAGTTATTCGGGGCGAAAAAGCGTTGAATAACAGCCCAATAGCGCATTCTTTTTGGGTGTTTTGGATATTCAATAATGCGCTATTATTGACCGTTATTTTTTCATTTATAGTGGAAAGATACCTCAAACCTCAATATCCGCGTTTAAACTTAAAGACAGTAATACTTCAAAGCTTTATCGTTACACTACTATTTCTTGCAGTAACATTAGTTATCCAACGCCCAATATTTGCAGCGCTTGCTGTAAGTATTTTCTTGATCATTTTGACTGGGGTGAGCAACGCTAAATTTATCGCACTAAAAGAGCCTATGGTGTTTTCAGACATCACGATGTTTTCTCAAGCATTCAAACACCCTCGCTTATATTTTCCCTTCCTAGGCTTACTGCCCGTTATTGTCATGCCGCTTGTCATCATAGCTTTGATATACGCCGTGTTAACCCTTGAACCTGCATTAGATTTCACTTGGACAAGAATTCTACTGACTTTGGCTGCTATGATTATTTGTTTTTTAGCGGCAAGAATAATCGCTAAAGGCTTATCACTAAGCCAAGATCCTGCATCCGATAATCGTGATTTTGGCTTACTAAATTCAATGATCGCTTATACACTGCAAGCACGGAGCGAAGAACATAAGCACTATATCAAGGGTATCTTAGACAAATCTCTTTTTACCAAGGCTATTTCTAAAGTTAACCCAAAAACTAATACTGCTAATAAAGACACCATAACATCAATAAAAAACAAAGCTGAAGTGACACCCCCCTACTTTTTAGATCACTCATCTGATCAACCATTACAAAATATAACGGTCATCCAGAGTGAATCATTTTTCGATGCTCGCCGTTTAGATTCATCTATTTATTCAGATGTCTTAAAAAATTATGATGACTGCCTGAGTGAGTCCGTGCTTCACGGTAAACTAAAAGTACCCGCATGGGGCGCAAATACCATGCGCACCGAGTTTTCTTTTCTAACAGGTTTGAAATATCAAGAGATGGGACTTTATCGTTACTATCCTTACCAGTACCTTCATAAGCTGCCGATCGTTTCATTTGCGAAATTGTTACAAGCTCAAGGCTATCATTGTGTGTGTATTCATCCCCACCCTGCTTCATTTTTTGGTCGTGATCGTATTTTTCCGCCCATGGGTTTTGATGAATTCATTGATATTAAAAGCTTTGATGAATCTAAAACCTTTGGCCCATATATATCTGATCAAGCAGTGACAGATAAAATCTTAGAAATCAGTAATAAATATTCAGATAAATCCTTGTTTATATTTGCTATTACTATGGAAAATCATGGTCCTTTACATCTTGAAAAAACGACTAAAGAAGAACAACAAAACTATTACTCGAAACCACCGATGGACAAGATCAACGATCTTACCGTCTATTTAAGACACCTAAAGAATGCCAATAAAATGGTCGCTCAGCTCACCACCGAATATAGAAAAGATGATAAACCACATACGCTATGCTTTTACGGTGATCACATTCCAAGTATGCCCAAGATTTATCAAGCACTAGCCTATGAGGATAGAGATTCAGATTACTTTATCTGGAATAATAAAAATGAAGAAACACCACAAGCTAAGCCAGTAGATGTCAGCGTTGACAGTTTGGCAGAGACTTTATTGAAACAAACCGGGAACTTAAAGTAATAAGGGACCTTTGCATGAGAGACATGACGGATTAAAAAAGGTAATAAGATATGAAAATAGACATTCAATTCACTTCTTTTGTATCCATTTGTCTCGCTCTATTTTTATCTCAAAGTGTCCATGCTGATCAGGAAAATAAAAATAACAACAGTAATCCTGGTGAACTAGCTATTCTAGAAGCCAATAAATCGATTAAAAATATCGACACTGAAACTTTACAAAAGCTTCTAAAAGAAAATCCTAAGATAGAAATGGTTGATGTACGTAGCGCCAATGAAATCGATTTTATTGGTGGTTATATTGATGCCGATGAGACTGTAAACATCACTCGTGGTTGGTTAGAATTTGACATAGGATCACACGTAAAAACTAAAGATACCCCTATCGTTGTGTATTGCGGTACCAATCAACGCAGCCCACTCGCCGCCAAAACGCTAATGCAAATGGGTTATACCAATGTAATGAACTATGCAGACGGTTTTCAAAAATGGAATGAGTTAAAATTATCCATAAAGCAAACCAACAAAGCACCCGAATCCTTATTGTATGCTCTGCCAGAAAAAGTTACGGACAATGTATATTCTGCAATTGGCGCAACTGCACCTGGCACTTATATT
>CALFUP010000157.1 GCA_937929875.1 uncultured Cocleimonas sp.
ACAACATTAAAAGAAATAAAAAAGCCCCTATGAACTTTACATATTCACAGAGGCTTTAAATAACTATATAACCATAATTTACAAAGACTTAAGGTAAATCATAATAAACATATCTTTACATTTAAATACTTACCAGAATTAGAATGGTATATCATCATCAAAATTATCAAAGTTTTGAGGAGCTTGCTGTTGTTGCGGTCTAGATTGTTGAGATGACTGTTGGTTTTGCTGAGAAGAACCTTGCTGAGAGTTTTGTTGGGAATTTTGTTGATATCCCTGTTGACCTCCCTGAGATTGCTGAGGTGCGCCTCCGCCTTGCTGTTGAGATTGAGGAGCAAAATCACTGCTTCCACCAGATCGGCCGCCCAGCATTTGCATTTCACGTGCAACGATTTCAGTAGAGTATTTTTTTACGCCATTGTCTTCCCAGCTACGTGTTCGAAGATTACCTTCAACATAAATTTGAGAGCCTTTACGCAAGTATTCACCAGCGATTTCAGCTAAACGATTGAAAAATACCACACGATGCCACTCAGTATTTTCGCGTTTTTCACCCGTTGATTTATCTTTCCAACTATCGGTTGTGGCAATACTTAAATTAGTCACTGCGCCACCGCTTGGCATGTATTTGACTTCAGGATCTTGTCCTAAGTTACCGACTAAAATTACCTTATTGATGCTTGCCATGCTTTTCTTCCTTTCTCATTAATTTCTAAGAATCCAAAATCTGGATGGTTCTTGTTACTTATTGTTACTTCTAAAATTTGGCTAAAAATAAATTAATCTCAATATTTTAGCTATTTTTTCTATATCTCAACCTTAATATTTTACGCTAAGAAAATAGAAATGACACCCCCCCACTTTTTGAGTGACATACCGTTTTTTTACTTAATTACGTAACCAGATCATATGCAAATCTCAACCTTTTTCACTAAAGCATTCAAAAAACATTCAAAAAGGTGGGGGGTGTCATTTATTTACATTAAAAGCCTAGCTCTATAACGTAGCTAAAGCCGAGTCATAATTCGGCTCATCACCAATTTCACCTACTAACTCAGAATGAATGACTTTATTGCCTTCATCTAAAACCACTACTGCACGTCCAGTGACGCCCGCTAATGGTCCATCGATAATTTTGATACCATAATCTTCTGAAAAGTTAGAACGCATAGTTGAAAGTGATTGAATCACTTCTAAGTTTTCAGCCTGACAGAAACGACCTTGAGCAAAAGGTAAATCAGCAGATACCGTTAAAAACACCGTATCTTCATGTTGCTTTGCAGCATCATTAAACTTCTTAGTTGATAATTGACAGGTAGGTGTGTCCAAACTTGGGACAATATTCAATAACTTTTTCTTACCCGCATAACTCTCGAGCGTAACATCTGCCAAATCGCCTGTGGTTAAAACAAAGTCTGGTGCTTGACTGCCAACTTGTGGCAATTCGCCATTGGTGTTTGTTGCGTCGCCGTGTAATGTAATCTGTGCCATTGTCTTGCTCCTTATGGATATTATTAAACAACTTTAAAAAGGTGTTTCTAAAAAGTAGTGTGTTTTTGCTATAAATCAAGTTTAAAGAGGTATTAAAATGACACCCCCCTAGTTATTTACAAGCTTTTCGTTGTGTTTTTTTAACGGTTAACTCGATTAGACCTTAGCATAGTGTTGTTCGATTATTTTTCAGTAATAGCTACATTCATTGACTCATTTAAAACCACTATTATTTTTCCAACAATGGCTTCAAATACTCACCTGTGAATGAACCTTTAACGTTCACTACTTGCTCAGGTGTACCTGTTGCAATGATTTGTCCACCCCCGCTACCACCTTCCGGACCTAGATCAATAATCCAATCGGCTGTTTTGATCACATCAAGATTATGCTCGATGACGATAATGGTATTACCTTCGTCACGTAAACGATGCAGTACGGTTAATAGCACTTTAACATCATGGAAATGCAAACCTGTAGTTGGCTCATCCAAAATATAAATGGTTTTACCCGTACTGCGTTTTGAAAGTTCTTTCGCGAGCTTTACACGCTGTGCTTCACCACCAGAAATCGTCGTTGCGTTTTGTCCTAAGGTAATATACGACAAACCCACATCTAATAAGGTTTGCAACTTCACTTTGATGCCAGGAATTTTATCGAAGAATTCACGCGCCTCTTCAACCGTCATTTCTAAAACTTCATAAATACTCTTACCCTTATAAAGCACATTCAATGTTTCGCGGTTATAGCGTTTACCATGACAGACATCGCATTGCACATACACATCGGGTAAAAAGTGCATTTCTACTTTGGTTACGCCATCACCACGACAGGCTTCACAGCGACCACCTTTGACGTTGAAACTGAAACGACCAGGAAGATATCCACGTGAACGCGCTTCAGATGTTGCCGCAAACAATTCACGAATGGGGGTAAATACACCGGTGTAAGTCGCTGGATTTGAACGAGGCGTTCGACCAATCGGACTTTGATTAACATCGACCACTTTATCGAAAAAGTCTAAACCTTCGACTTTTTCGACAGGGCCGCGTTTCATTGAATTATTATTTAAGAAGTGAGCGATATAAGGATATAAGGTCGCGTTAATCAAGGTCGACTTACCCGAACCAGACACACCCGTAATACACGTCATCAAGCCAACAGGAATTGCCGTTGAAACCGATTGCAGGTTATTACCCGTTGCACCAATAATCTTAAGCATCTTCTTTTTATCTGCTTTAACGCGCTTTTTTGGTACCTCAATTTTCTGTACGCCCGATAAAAATTGGCCTGTGATTGATTTCTTATTCTTTTCAATATCAGCGGGTTTTCCCTGTGCCACAATGTAACCACCATGCGCACCCGCTCCTGGACCAATATCGACCACATAATCGGCGAGGCGAATCGCATCTTCGTCATGCTCGACCACAATCACAGTGTTGCCTAAATCGCGCAGGTGTTTTAGGGTTTTTAACAGTCGGTCATTATCGCGCTGATGCAAACCAATCGAAGGCTCATCCAACACGTACATTACGCCTACTAAACCTGCACCGATCTGTGACGCCAAACGAATACGCTGCGCTTCACCGCCTGATAAGGTTTCTGAGCTTCGGCTAAGCGTCAAATAATTCAAACCTACATTCACCAAAAACTCTAAACGTAATTTGATTTCACGAATAATTTTGTCAGCAATTTTTGCTTGCCGCCCTTCGAGTTGAATAGTATTAAAATACTCAAAACATTCACCAATCGCCTTGTCCGTAATCGTCGGCAAATTCAAATCGGTAATGAAGACATTTCGTGCTGACTCATTTAAACGTAAGCCATCACAACTGGTACATGCATTGACCGACATATACTTCATTAATTCTTCACGCACGCCATTCGAATCGGTATCGCGATAACGGCGTTCGAAATTATGAATAATCCCCTCGAACGGATGCGAGCGATTATAGGTCATGCTCTTTTTACCTTTGCCTTCGTAGGTAAAGCTAATAGAGGTTCTGCCACTGCCGTAAAGCAGAACTTTTTGGATTTTTGCTGGCAGATCTTTATAAGGTGTAGTTAGATCAAAATCATAATGATCAGCGAGCGAAGTGATCATGGAATAGTAGTAATTATTTTTCTCATCCCAGCCCCGAATCGCGCCTTTGGCAAGGCTTAACTCAGGCTTAGTGACAATTTGCTCAACATCGAATACTTGCTCTACACCCAGACCATCACAGGTCTGACAGGCGCCTGAGGGACTATTGAATGAAAACAGGCGAGGTTCCAACTCTTGCAAGGTATAACCACACTGTTTACAAGCGTAATTTGCTGAAAACAGGATCTCTTCATTCGCTTTCGCATCATCTTCATCCATCCATGCGATTACTGCCAAATCGTCGGCAAGCCTAAGCGTGGTTTCTAATGACTCTGCTAAACGTTGTGCCATATCGGGCTTTACTTTGAAACGATCGACGACCACTTCAACGGTGTGTTTAATTCGTAGCTCTAGTTCAGGTACATCGTCTAATTCGTAGACAACACCATCGATTCGAACGCGTAAAAATCCTTGGCTTTTAAAGTCTTCAAATAATTGTAAATGCTCACCTTTACGATCACGAATCACAGGTGCAAGCATCATTAACTTACTGCCTTCAGGCAAAGCCATAATCGAATCGACCATCTCACTCACGCTTTGCGCATCAAGCGCTACTTTGTGTGTAGGACAGCGCGGTTCACCCGCCCGCGCATACAATAAACGTAAGTAATCGTAGATTTCAGTGATCGTTCCCACGGTTGAACGCGGGTTATGCGACGTGGTTTTTTGCTCTATTGAGATAGCAGGAGACAGACCTTCGATATGATCTAAATCCGGCTTTTCCATCATCGACAAAAACTGACGCGCATAAGCCGATAAGGACTCCACATAACGACGCTGACCTTCGGCAAAAATGGTATCAAACGCCAATGACGATTTACCCGAACCGGACAAGCCCGTTATGACGATAAGCTTATCGCGAGGTAGATCGATATCGATATTCTTGAGGTTATGTGTTCGCGCACCGCGCAGAGATATTTTATTCACGTTATATTTACATTCATTGGATTAGAAGGTTTCTTGTATGTTTCTGAGTGTTAGGGTTTCTGAGCAATAGGGGTTCTGATATTATCACCGCGAAGTTAAAAGCATATCAACTCATACTTTGGAAATAGTATCAAAAAGTGGGGGGGTGTGTTCGACTAGCTCAAGGAAGTCCTGATTAAGTCGATATAATTTAAGGGTAGAAAAAAGTGTCTGTAACTTTCACGAAGTGAGTCGTAATAGTTATTCTATTTCGGCATTGCGGCGATCTTCGGGGAAGTTACAGGCGCTTTTAGCAAGCTTAAAAAATATTGGACTTGATCAGGACTTCCTCAAAAGAATTGTCATTTAAAAGCTTTATAAATCAATCATTCGAAGACTATATCCCCCGTTTATGAATCAGCTCGAAACACGCACTGCATTTTCACTGGCTGCCGTCTTTGCCGCGCGCATGCTTGGGTTATTTATGATTTTGCCAATTTTACCTTTACTCGCGAAAGACCTGAATCATTCAACCCCATTTTTAATCGGGCTTTGTGTCGGTATCTATGGCTTATCTCAGGCTATATTACAAATCCCACTGGGCATGCTTTCAGATAAAATTGGTCGCAAGCCAGTGATTATAGGTGGTCTATTAGTTTTTGCTTTAGGCAGTATCTTAGCCGCACTATCGGATGATATTTACTGGATTATCGCCGCACGCGCCATTCAAGGTAGTGGTGCAATAGCAGCAACCACGATGGCTTTAGCTGCAGATTTAAGTCGCGAAGATCATCGCGCCAAAATGATGGCATTTATCGGTATGAGTATCGGTGCCTCATTTGCAATTGCGATGGTGTTAGGCCCAGTTATTAGCCAATGGGGCGGATTATCAGCCGTATTCTGGACAACGGCAGTCCTCGCGGTAATTGGTATTTTACTCGTCACTTTTGTTGTTCCAACCCCAAAACTTGCCAAAACACATCGTGATGTCGGCATTTTAAAGTCTTATGTAAAACCTGTGCTAAGCCAAAGCACTTTATT
>CALFUP010000158.1 GCA_937929875.1 uncultured Cocleimonas sp.
CGTGAGCTATTTGTTGGTAATTATGGCTCCCCTGCTGACTCTGTTTTACGTGATTATCGAATGGTTCTCGAGTTTGGGCCGGTCAATGTAGCGCGGGGAACAAGTCTTTCAAAGTTCAACTTGAGGCTCATACCCACTCGAGTTTTCAACAGGTTCAACCTTTCAATAAAGGGTTACGCCAATTCTAAAGTTCGAATGGGCACGACAACAAAGCCCGGCGATGTTCTTCAGACCTCTTTCACGAAAACAGCAGAGCTTTCAGACTATGGCGGGTATACTCCAGACTCTGAGTGGGTGCCTAGCAGTGGCTCTATTGTCATTGGCGCCGTTGGCATAGCTCAAGAAATAGTGAACGCCGATACATGGGATAGTGGCGACTACATCACGCTTATTGTTGACGCTGTACAGACTGACACTTTCGGGCGGCTGCAAGTAACGAGCGATGAGAACGAATCAGTCGCGGGCGCTTCGGTTGAACTTGAGACAACAGCGGTCACAACTGGTGGAACGGTCATAAATTCAGTCAACAGCGGCAATCCAATTAGCGCTGGCGAGCAGGACATACTGGTAAGCGGCTCCGGTTTTACGGGGTTTCAGTTCTTGAGGATATTTAAAGGCAGCTTGAGCGAGACTTGTGTAGTAAACAGCTTTAGCGATACTGCGATATATTTCAACTTCGGCGGATCTTTGCCCACTGGTACTGGTTACAGCTTAGAAATAACTGTTGACCAGGAGACCACGGTTTTCACTGTCGATATCGATGGACAAAGCGCAGAGCGTCCAAGGTTCAGCGAGACAATACCAGCCCAGGCGGACGGCCTTGAATGGAAGCTTGAGACCGATGCATGGCCTGGAACCTGGGCTGAAATGACTGGATCGTCTGTGCCTGAGACCTCAAGTTTCTCAACAAGGATTTACGTTGGCGAATGGGGTTTTCCAAAAAAACAAGCTTACGGGGCTTTCAAAATTGGGCCTGTCAATCTTGATCAAGGGCAAGATATTGTTAGCTTCGTGTTGCAAGGGAATGTAGCGAGCGCTTTCAGATACACCGGCCAACAGATATTCGCGCAAGCTGATCCCGCTTCAGCTGATATTGGCCCAGCTAACTTGCCGAGTGCGGCAGCGGTGACAACGGCGCAAAAGAACTCATTTACTGAGTTTTATGTCAACGCGAATGAAAACGTTGGATGGGTTCCAGGCACAAACCCGAAGCCCATTGAAGTCGGGCCACTTGCGCAAGAAGTCGTTAACAATTCGAACTGGTCGAAAGGTGATTCAATTTGGTTTATCTTCAAGTTTCTTGAGCGGTCGGACGATTTGGGCGGGGTGCTTGGGTACTGGTCGGTCGGCGGCACTGCAAATGATGGCATGGTGGGAAAGCTCACAGCATTAAAGAGTCCAACAATTGAAGTTGTGAGCAGTGACGACAACCTGACTCTAAGTGAGCAGGGCGTTACAATTGTTGGCACAAGTCTTGCCGGTGCTAGCAACTTGAGAATAGCTAAGGGTCTGATAGACGAGTTTCAAACGATAACGAGCAATACAGACACGGCTATCATTTTCGATTTAGTAGATGGCGATATAGTGCCGGACACCGGATATACTCTTTCTTTCGAGATTGGCGGCGTTACATTTGCTACGAGCGTTAGCGTGACGACTGGGGACGGGGTTTTCTCTGCGGAAGCTGATTCGATCAACGATGGTATAGAGCTTGAACTACTTTCGAGCGGCTCAAAGTCTTTTATTAATGACGCAACAGAAAGCCCGGCAGCCAGCGCGTTTGGCCGGGTAATGTTCACTGGTGATTACGGTTCACCCGGCTATGGTCACACGATAGGCATCGAGATTGGGCCAATCACAGCCGTTAGAAATCAAACATTCTCTAAAGCTGATCTTGTTTTACCTGTAACGGCTGATGGCGTTGACTTGATGACAAACACGCCGACGATTGTAATTCGTGGAGTGACAAACCCGAACGCGCCCAACTTCAGAGATACGAATTTGCCGAGCGACTCAGGCGTGACGGCTGCTTCAGTTTCAGTCAATACAAGCTCATGGCCAAACGCTGCGAGCGGCTCATGGGATCCAGGCGCGGATCAAACTGTTAGCATAATCTCTATCATGAACGAGATTTTAACGAGTTCAAACTGGGCAAGCGGTAAAAGCGTTCAACTTGTAATAACTCTGAGTGATCCAGCTTCTGGAAACCTTGCTTTTCACGGCATTGATGCTACCCCGCGAGCTGCTTACATCGACTACACAACCGCGCAGGCTAACGCGATATCAAACGTGAATGGTGGATCAATAATCAGGCACCAAGACTCGAACGTTACAATTTTTGGCAACGGGTTATCCGGTGCAACTTCCGTCTCAATAAGTGACGGGCTTAGAGATCAAACACAAGGCATAAAAACAAAATCTGCAACTCAGGTCACCTTTGATTTTACTCGAGGTAGGCTGAAGTATGGGCCCGCTGTTCTGACGCTAAGAATTGACGGTATTGACTTTCCTTTTAATGTCGAATTAAGGCCTGTTATCGGGCGGTCTTACGTTGAAGTTACAGAAGTTTTTTCGGGTGATAATAGCCTTCAATACCAGGCATCGGTTGGGGTTATTGCTGGCGATCAAATAGAGTTCAGCTCGGTTAGCGCAAACGGTTTTGACGTTGAAATGTCTGGCAGGGCTGTGCCTTCAATCCTTGGCGGCGAGGCTCGAGACACTTTTACAGTATCATCGTGGCGCGCTGGCAATGGCGAATGGTTTGACGATCAGGTCATAGTTTTTAGTGACTCGGCTTATTTCTCAAGAAACCAGTCTGAAACAAAATATTACAACTACGAAACGATAAGCCAAGAAGATTCGGCTGTGGTTGTCACTAAAATACCTGACGCTGACCTGGAGAAGTGGAAAAAGTCAGAGCCGAGTGATGAGATTTGGACTAAAAAGAGCTAGAAAAAAATGGCACTAAAAAAACAAGAAATAGAAAACTTAATCAGAGTCGCGGAAAGTGAAGCGGTCAGCTATTGCGGCGAAAACAGCTCTATTGCTAAAAATAGGGCTATGTTTTTAGACCGGTACTATCGCAGACCTTTTGGCGATGAAAAAAAGGGGATGTCTTCGGTCGTCATGAGTAACACTTTCAACGTTATTGAAGGCATGTTACCGCCGATTGTCAGGATGTTCGCTCAAGGAAATAATGTAGCGACTTTTCAGGCGAAAAACCCTCAATATGAGGAAGAAGCAGAGCAAAAAACCGCGCTAACAAATTACGTTTTTGAGGAAAATGGCGGGCTTGACATCATTTACACGATGATAAAAGACGGCCTGCTTTCTTACACTGGCTGGGTGAAAGTTTCACAAAAGAATGAGTCAAAAACGACTCGAGAAACTTACCGAGGATTGAGCGAAATAGAAGTTCAGGAGCTTGTTGCGGACGGCAATTCTGTTATAGCTTCTATCGAAAAAGAAGAAGACGGAACACACAATGTAATACTGAGTCACAAGAAAAAGAAAAGCCAGACTAAAACAATCGTTGAAAATGTTCCACCAGAAGAGTGCGTAATCTCTCGAAGAGATCGAGACTTTAAAAACACGTCATTTATAGGCCAGAGAACTCCAAAAACACGATCACAGCTTGTTGAAATGGGTTTTAAAAAATCAATCGTTGATAAGCTAGCAGAAAGGTCAGACAGTGAAGCAATTGTGGGCAACGCTCGATCCAAAGACGAGGGCGAAAGCGGCTCAAGCGGCCTACCCTACCCTGCTAGCGATGTAGGCAGGAACAAGGCGCAAGAACAGCTGTGGCTAGGCGAGTATTACATGCTTGTCGATGTTGATGAGGATGGTGTAAGCGAGCGGTGGCAATTCTTTTACTGTGATAATCAGCTGTTAAAAATGACTTCAGTTGACGACCACCCTTATAGCGTTTTTGTCCCAATACCAATGCCCCACAGAGCCATCGGAACGTGCCCAGCGGAGTCTTTAACACAGATAGAGCATTGGCACACAAGTATGGTCAGATCCATGAATAACAACGTCTATGCAACGAATCACAATCGATTTGTGTATAACGATAATATTGATCTGGATGACGCCTTGACGCCAAGGCATGGTGGCGGGATCTACTCAGAAGGCACTGGCCCAGTTCAAAACAATATTATGCCCATGCCTGTTATGAATCAAGTCCCTGCCGTGCTCGAGTCCATACAGTACATCGAGAGCGAGCAAGAAAAAATAAGCGGAATCACAGCCTACAATCAAGGCATGGACACTGAAAGCCTAAATAAGACGGCAACAGGTTTTCAGGGCATCCGAGATATGTCGATGATGCGCATTGAAGTTATTGCGCGACAAGTAGCGAAAACAATCGAAAGCATTTTTAATAAAATAGCGAAAAACGCTTACATGTATCAGAATGAAGCGCTTGAAACGTTGGTCTTTGGCGAGCCCATGGAAATAGCTCCGCAAAATTGGCGGGAGGGCTACAAATGCAAAGTTGATGCCGGTATTGGATCAGGTGACATGCAGCAAAAAGTTGCAAACTTGAACATGATAGCCCAGGAGCAAAAGGAACACATAGCTAATGGCACAGGGCTTGCAGATACTTCAAAGCTGTACCATACTTACGACAAGCTGTGCCTTGAAACTGGATTAAAAGATGCCGCCATGTTCTTTAATGACACGAACAGGCCTCCAGAGATTTTACAAGCAGAAAACGAGCAATTAAAAGTTCAGCTCCAACAGCTCCAACAGCAATTAGCTAATCCGCTGGTGCAAGCAGAGCGAGATAAAGCGGAGGCCTCGATTATTAAAGAGCAAATGAAGCTAGAGCATGATGAGAAGATGCAAAGAGCAAAACTTTTAGCTGAGTCTCAAAAGCAAGAAGATAACTATGATTTAGCGGTGACAAAAATGGAGCTTGAGTACAGCAAAGATTTAGAGGGCGGGTTAGATGGCGTTAACTAAAGAAGAGCGGGATTTATACAAAGCATCAGCGCTAGAATTGGCGAATAATATTCTTCTCAATAAGTTGTTATTTGTACTAAATTCTGAGTGTGATAAAATGTTTATGACTAGCGATTTTTCGGACTCCGAGAAGCATCGCGAAGCACTGGTAAGGCGTCAATCAATTGAGAAGTTGAGGCGATTAATAAACCAGTCAATAAAATTAGAAAAGCCGCCAAAAGAAGGCGAGATACAACAATTAGAAAGGATTGATTGATGCTAGATTTCTTCGATGAGGAGCCAACTGAAGCGCTAGGCGCGGAAGAGCCAACCGAGTCCCCTGCTGATGCACCAGTTGAGGAAAATAGTGCAGACCCTGTAGAACCAGAATCGGGTGAAATCTCGAAAGAGGACACGACCCCGGCAGAAAGGTCTTTTACAGTCGAAAGAGATGGAAAGTCCATTGAGTACGTTATAAAAGGTGATATCTCAGATGAAGAGCTTGAAGATAATAAGCTTGGACACTTGAGAACTATCAACTATAACGAAAAAATGAACGCGATATCTCAAGAGCGAAAACAGATCGAAGAGAAAAACGAACAGACCGATACAGTATTGCAAAAGCTTTATAGTCAATTGCAGTATGAAAAAGATCAGTTCGACTCTCCCGAAATGTCAGAGCTAGAGCAGTATGATAACGACGAGTACAAGCGCCTTGTTCGCGAGCATAGAGACCGAGTTGATGTGTATAACGAGGCATCGAAAGCGCGGCAAGAAGAAATCCAGTCCAAGGAAAATAAAAGAGTTGAGGAGGAATTAAAAAAACTCCCTGACTTGATCCCTGAGTGGTTGGACGAAAAGGCCCAAGAGGAAGGCATCAAAGAGATTGCCAAAGACTTGAGGAGCCGAGGCGCTACCGATCAGGATTTATCCTTCATGGGTTCGAAGGCGTACTTTTATCAAGTAATGCACGAGGCTTTGAAGTATCGAAAGATGCAAGAAAACCTCAACTCAAAGCGAGATAATAGCCCGCCTTCAAGTACTTCGCCGGGATCTACTGCTCAAGAAAAGCCAGAACCAAGGGGAGATTTTGAAGACCTTTGGGGCTGATTTAAAATAAAAAAATAACATAATAATAACAATAAAAAGGGGCTCGAAATGGCTGTGCTAAATACACAATTCCCAACCTTAACGGATTGGGCCAAGATGACCAAAGACGGTAGTATCATGCAGATTACCAACGTTTTGGCTCAGACTAATAGCATGCTAGAAGATGGCGTGTACTTCCCTGGAAACTTGTCAACGGGTCACAAAGTCGCGGTTACTACTGCGCTGCCTGACTCTTACTTCAAAAAAGTAAACGGCAAGGTTCCAGTCTCAAAAGGCGACACTGAGCAAGTGATGGAGCAGGCAAGTATTCTGCAAAACTGGTCAAACATCGACGAGGATGTGGCCGAGTTGAGCGGTGAAAAACCTACTCGGGCGCAAGCTGGGCGGCTGGCTCTTGAGTCAATGAACCAGAAGCAGCAAGCAACAAAACTCTATGGTAACGAAAACAACGCCGAAGAATATGTGGGCTTCATCCCCCGCTACGATGATCTTAATGCTGGAAACAAAGAGAATATTCTAAACTGCGGCGGCGCTGGGTCTGACAACACTTCTATGTTGCTTTGCGGCTGGGGTGCTGGAAAAGTTTACAACATCTTTCCGAAGGGCTCCAAAGCTGGTATCAAGCACGTAAATCACGGCAAATCAATTCTTGACACTGTGAACTCAGTTACAGGGCTTGAAGAGCGCCAGGTTGTTTTTCAAGATCAATGGGTCTGGAAAGAAGGTCTAGTTGTTGAAGACTGGAGGTATTTGGTTCGCCTTGGCGGTATCGATATTTCAGACTTAAAATCGCGCACAGGCACGCAGTCTGAAACGGCTGAAACTAACCTGATTGATCAGATGTCAACAGCAATCGACCATTTCCCAATGATTGGCGGTTGTAAGCCTGTTTTTTACTGCAACCGAACAGTGATGAGCTACTTGAGACGAATGGCGAAACACTCAGCTAGTGATGTTTTATCGTTTGAGAAGGGCTTCAATCAATTTGGGCCTGATATCTTCACGATGACTTTCCAAGGCATCCCGATTCGCATCGTAGATCAATTCATCAACACAGAAGCGGCGCTCTCTTAATCGAGGCGCGGCACGTTGAACGAGAAAAACAATAAAAAAGGTGATTAAAATGTCTTACGTTGACGCATTAACAGAAGTATCCACAGCCCAGGCTCTCACGGCTTCCGCTGCGAGTACTGATCAATTTGACGCCGGTGAAAACACCCAAGGCATGGGCAAAGGTTGCCCCATGTGCTTAGAAGTGAAAGTAAATGTTGCCGCAGACTCCACGACCGGTAACGAAACATATGCTTTCAAAATTCGAACGAGCGCTAATAGCGACATGTCGAGCTCAACAGACTTGACGTCGATTGTAATCGCTGCGGCTGATTTACAGCTTGGCGATACAGTTGTGGTGCCGCTTGGTAACAGCGAGCACAGTCAGTACCTTGACGCTTATTACACGCTTGGCGGTACTACTCCGAGCGTCACAGTATCTTCGAGCTTCAAGCCTATGAGCATGGTTAGCACCGGCTCTAAAACTTTCTACCCATCAGGTTACACGATTTAATTCGTGGCCTTTTGGCTAAAATAAGGATAATAAAAAATGGCACTAAAA
>CALFUP010000159.1 GCA_937929875.1 uncultured Cocleimonas sp.
CCATATAAACGACCTACACCACCTAATAGAATAAAAATAATGATCTCGCCTGACATCTGCCAGCTAAGCATGTCAGGACTAACAAATCGATTAAGGTCAGCAAATAAAGCACCAGCCAAAGCCGTAATTATGGCTGACAAGACAAAGGCGGTAAGCTTGATCGGGAACGGATTTATGCCAACTGTTGAAAGCCGAACATAATTCATTCTAGCGACATTTAATGCAGTGCCAAAACGCGATTTTATGATCCGCGAACTAAGCCAAATAAAGAGTAGTAACATGCCAAAACAAATAAAGAAAAAGAATAATTCATTATCCGTTTCAAATCCTAAGAGTTGATTTCGTGTTGTGATTAACAGTCCATCTTCACCGCCATAAGTTGACCAAGATAGTGCGAAGTAATACACCATTTGAGCAAAGGCGAGGGTGATCATTATGAAATAGACCCCCGTAGTGCGCAGTGAAATAACACCAATGAAAAAGGCTAATACAGCACTGAGAGCAATGGCGATTAACCATAGTAATAACATTTCATTACTGCCTTGAAGGCCGAAAGCAAATTCACTACTTTCATTGTAATGTAATGCACCTATTCCGGCGATATAACCACCTAAGCCAAAGAAAGCTGCATGACCCAAACTGACCATACCACCATAGCCTAAGGCTATATTTAAACCTACTCCTGCAAGCGCAAATACTGTGACTCGACTAATTAGATTGACGTAATAGCCTTGGTCTAAAAAATAAGCGGTGATAGCAGATAGGAGCAGTAGTATAAGAATACTGCTGTTAATGATCGTCTCACGATGCATTTTAGTCGTATTGATTTTATCAGTCATGAATCGAAAACAAACCTTGTGGTCGAACCGCTAAAATGAAGGCCATTAAAATGTAAACTAAAACGGAAGCTAAAGATGCACTTAGGGTCGCGACGTCATCATTGTTTATAAATAGGGAAAGAATATTAGGTAGAAATACGCGTCCTAAAGTATCTACCAGACCAACGAGAATGGATGCAACTAAAGCCCCTTTGACTGAACCTATACCTCCGATGACAATAACCACTAAGGCTAAGATCAACACTGGCTCACCCATACCAACTTCAACAGAATATAAGGTGCTAACTAAAGCTCCAGCAAGACCTGCTAAGGCGGCGCCTAAAGAGAACACTAAAGTATAAATCGTACGAATATCGACGCCTAAAGCAGCGATCATTTCACGGTCAGATTCACCCGCACGTATTCTCATGCCTAAACGTGTTTTTGTAATCAGCAGATAAAGCCCAAAAGCGATCAACAAACCGATGATAATAATGAGTAATCGGTAAACTGGATAAGAGCCACCGCCAAATAAAGGAATTGAACCCGATAACCATGGTGGAATGCTGAGATATAATGGCGATGGACCAAAAATCCAGCTAGTGCCTTCTGAAATAATTAAGATAAGCGCAAAGGTTGCGAGTACTTGATCTAGATGATCACGTTTGTATAAACGACGAATAACAAGGACTTCAATAATCAGTCCAGCAATCGCAGCACCACAGAAGCCCGCAAGTAAACCCAAGATGAAAGAGTCTGTGAGTCCTGTAATCCAAGCACAGCAGAATGCTCCAATCATGTATAAAGAACCATGCGCGAGGTTAATTAAACCCATAACGCCAAACACTAGTGTCAATCCTGCCGACATTAAAAACAGGGTCATACCGAGTTGTAAGCCGTTTAAAAGCTGTTCAAGAATTAGGGCTGCTGTCATGGTTTAGAAATTATGTTCTATTTTAAAGTGAAAATTTGAATAAAAAAGACACCCCCCCACTTTTTAACTGTTTTCAAATAAACAGTCATGCCTATAAAACAGGCAAAAAGTGGGGGGGTGTCTTTTATTTACTAATTAATATTATTTACTGTATTCATACAAATTACATCGTACATTGCATACTATTACAACAAACGACAAACAATATTTCATCGCACAATACTACATCGCACAATACTACATTGCACAGTACTACAGTGCACAGTCTTTGGCATAAGCATCCTGATGATTTTCAAGGCCTTTGCTTATAATTTTATTGGTAAAGATATCACCTTCTTTAATAACTTCACGAACGTAAATATCTTGAATGGGGAAGTTGTTATTACCAAATTTAAAGTCACCACGTGGCGAAGCAAAATCTGCCGCTTTTAGCGCAACGCGAAATGCATCTTTATCACTTGCTGGAGCTTTTTTAAGTGCAGATAAAATCAAGTTAGCGGCATCGTATCCTTGGCTGGCATACAAGGAAGGAAGACGGCTGTATTCTTTTTGATATGCCGCAACAAAAGTTTTGTTTGCTTCGTTGTCTAAGTCTTTATTCCATTGCGATGAGTTTTTAACACCCATTGCTGCAGCGCCAACGGCTTGCAAGATACCTTGGTCGAATGAAAATGCAGGTCCCATCACTGGAATAGTAGAACCAGATTGAGAATACTGCTTCATAAACGCTATGCCCATTCCACCAGGTAGGAAGAAGAATACCGAATCTGCGCCAGATGCTTTGATTTTAGAAATCTCAACTGCATAGTCTTTTTGACCTAGTTTGGTATAAACCTCACCTGCGACTTTACCTTTGTAGAGACGTTTGTAACCCGTTAGCGCATCTTTTCCCGCAGGGTAGTTCGGCGCAATAATGTAAGTGTTTTTATGTCCCGCACTGTTGGCGTAATTGCCCATTGCTTCGTGTAAATTATCATTCTGCCATGCAACGTTGAATGAATTCTTATGACAGCCTTTACCCGCTAACGCAGATGGACCAGCATTTGGACTGATGTAAATCACATCTTTTTTAACGGCAGAAGGGATGACAGCCATTGCAAGATTAGAGAAGATAATGCCAGTAAGAATATCAACCTTATCTTTTTGGATAAACTTATCAGCAATTTGAACTGCTTTAGCAGGTTTGCGTCCGTCATCTTCAATTAATAATTCAACGTCTTTATTGTCAGACATTTTTAACGCCAGTTGAAAGCCATCACGAACATCTTTACCAAGGCTTGAACCACCACCCGATAAGGTTGTGATCATGCCGATTTTGGTTGTATCAGCTGCAACGCTAGCACTGAATGAAATAAGTAATGCACTGATACTTGTGCTTAGTAGACCTTTTGAGTTTGAGAATGCTTTCATTATATTTCCTGTGTTAATGAGTGTGATTATTAGTATAGAAAAGATTTCTACTATCAGCATATTTATATCAATGATTTACGATAAAAATATTAAGCCAAACTATTGTTGAGTTTAAGCAACGATAACCCTAAGGCTGAGATGTTTGTAAAAAGCTATAAAAGAGAAGAGACCTCATGCATCAATATTAAAATGTATTTGTTTGAGTAATGTGGAATTGGACTTATATTATAGTAATCAAACTAAATAAATTATCCAAACTTATTTATGAAAAAAACAGGTTCAAATTTCCGGCGATTCATTGCAGTAATAGTGTTGTTGATAACGCTATTGTTATTGTTATTCATCTTCTCTGCGACACAAAGTGCTTTAGATGTATGGGAGCGTTTACAAGAATTACCGACAGCACTGTTTTATACTTACATGGCTTTAATAGGCGCTGTTGTTTTATTCAGTATTTGGTTGATTTATAGCCTCTTAAAACCGTCTAAATTAGGTTTAGAGTCTCAGCTCGAAGATGTCTCGGAAGATTCAATTTTAGAAGAGCTTGATCATGCAGAAACGGTAGGCGTAGATACCGCAGAGTTAAGGCGTGAAATTGAACACTTACAGGAACGTAAAGAAACCGGCAAAATATTTGTCGCGTTGTTTGGTGATGTAAGTACGGGAAAATCATCGATCATCAATGCTTTATTGCCCGATGAAAGTACCAATAAAGCCACTTTAGAAATTAATGTTCGCGGCGGATCAACACAAGATATAAATCAATATACGTGGAAAAGTTCATCTGGAGATGAGTTAGTTCTCACAGATTTGCCTGGTAGAAATGAAGCTGATGGTGAGCTTGATGAAATGGCTAAGCAAGAGGCTATTAGAGCACAATTGGTTGTTTACGTAACAGACTCTGATTTATCTCGTAGTCAATATCATGACATTCAACAATTGCAGAGCTTTGGCAAGCCAATGGTTGTTGCTTTGAATAAAAGTGATCGTTTTAATGACGAAGAAAAGTCATTACTCGCAGAACGCTTCCAGCAACAATTCCATGCTGAGACTAAAGATAGCAAACACAATATCAATTTAGTATTTGTACAATCAGGCGGTGATGAAGAGGTCATTAAGTCCTTTCCTGATGGTCGTGAAGAAAAGCATATACGTCAACGAAAAGCTGATGTGTCAGCCCTAGCTTATGCTGTTCAAGACGAAATTGATAAGCAAAGTGGTGTCTTAGAATCCCTTCGTGATGCAAGCGTATTCGTTTTAGTAAAACAACAGTTAGATAGTGCAAAACAAGAATTTCGAAATGATGAAGCCGAAAAATTGATTAAAAGTTCTACAAGAAAAGCTGTTTTTGGTGCTTTAGCTTCTGTAAGCCCTGGATCTGATTTAGTGATTCAGGGAGTTCTAGGTACACAGATGATTAAAGGTTTGTGTGGCTTATATGATGTCCCTGTGCGCCAATTGGATATCGATAATTTATTAGATTTCAGTACCGGTCAAATGAAAAAGAGTGTGCCTTTATTACTTGCTGTGGCCGGCAACGGTATGAAGGCCTTTCCTGGAATCGGAACCATTACTGGTGGGGTTACCCATGCCATCGCTTATGGTTTGATTTTTGATTCATTGGGTCGTGCAGTAAATAAAACCTTACAACAACGTGGTAAATTAAAACCTGCACCTGCAGCAATTACCTTTAAGGAGATGTTGAGTGAAGATCTGGAATCACGTGCAAAGTTATTTGCCAAGCTGGTTTTCGACAAGCAATCAAAGTGACAAGCTAGATTCAGATAATACAGAAGCAGCTAAGGATAAATCTGGATATAAACAGTCCCCTGGTTTTCTATCCGATAAGGGTTCTGCCAATATTGATCTAGCCAAAGAAAGTCTTAGTCAGTTGCTTGAAGATACGCGCGTGCCCGATTCGGTGCGCGAAGTTCTTAGTGTTGAGTATCAACAATTACAGACGATGCTAAACAAACTTGAGCAAGGTCATCTACACATTGCGGTTTTTGGGCGAGTCAGTGTGGGCAAATCGTCTGTATTGAATGCATTGTTAGGCAAAGATATATTCAGTGTTAGTATTCTACATGGAGAGACTAAAACGGAGAGTATCGAAGCATGGCAAGAGGTGGATGCAGGCGGTGTTTACTTAATCGATACACCTGGAATTAACGAGATTGATGGAGATGAAAGAGAGAAATTGGCGCATGAAGTTGCTAATCGATCAGACTTGTTATTATTTGTTGTTGATAGTGATTTAACTGAAGTAGAGTTAGCAGAGCTTAAAACAGTGTCAGAAACTCAACGACCCATCATTTTGGTGGTGAATAAATCAGACCAATATAATGAAAAAGAAATCAAAGAGTTACGCTTAATCATTAAAGAAAGAGTGTCAGGAATAATTTCTGAAAACAATATCGTGTTTAGTGCTGCGCTTCCTTCACAACAAATTGTAATTAAAGTCGATGAAGAAGGTAATGAAACTGAAAGTGTTAGACAGCGACCTACAGATGTAGAGCACTTAAGAACTCGCGTGTGGGAAGTCGTTGAAGCAGAGGGTAAAACCTTGTCGGCACTTAATGCATCATTATTCGCAGGGAATATTAGTGAACAATTAGGTGAAAAGTTATTAGCAGCCCGTAAGGATTTAGGTGCTGAGACTATTCATATGTATTGTGTGGGCAAAGGGGTAGCTGTCGCTTTAAATCCGATACCGGTAGCTGATTTACTTGCCGCCGCTGCTATAGATGTGAGTTTGGTGATTCATTTGTCTAAAATTTACGGTTTACCGATGAGTAAATCGGAAGCTGGAGACTTAATCAAAACCATCGCTACACAAATGTTGGTTCTTTATGCAACATTTTGGGCAATTCATTTAGCGTCATCTGCCCTGAAAATTGGAACAGCTGGTTTTTCAACTGTGGTGACTGGTTTAGCACAAGGAGCTGTTGCTTGGTACAGTACGTTGGTTGTGGGTAAAGTCGCTGAAGATTATTTGGTAAAAGGCAAGTCGTGGGGCGAAGCTGGGCCAAAACTAGTAGTAGAAAATATACTTGATAATTTAGATCGTGATTCTGTTATGAGCGATGCGAAAGAAGAAATAATTCAGTATTTGAAAGCGTCAAAATCCTAATCCTCCAAACCTTGTCTTCTAAAACCTTGTCTTCTAAAACCTAATCTTCTAAAACGTAATCCTTTAAATACAACGAGTTATATAAATAATTAATTAAAGGATATTTTGCGACGTTTAATAAAAGCGACTATCAAAAAGTAGGGGGGTGTCGTTTTTTTGCAGAAATTATCATATGTTATCAAATATTTGAATGTACCCAGATTTGTTTTTTAGATGATGTTTCGAAAAATATATTTATAGCTGCTATCCAAAAATTTAGAAAGCAGCTATAAATTTGACTGTTTAAGAATTTTTACTGTGTGTATAAGTGTAATAATCTACATTATAGTCAGGATTATTTTTAGGGCTGACTCGGGTTAAAACAGTACCTAGCATATTTGCATTAGCGCGATCTAGACGCTTTAAGCTATCGAGTAATGCAGATTTTTTAGTTTCACCTGCTTCCACAGCAACGATAGTACCCTCTGCTAAATTAGCGATGACTAGAGCATCGGCTAAACCTAAAACAGGCGGACCATCGATGATGACATGGTCATAGATTCTAGTATTTGATTCTAGTAATTCTATCATTCTAGGCCCAGATAATAATTCCACTGGATCTGGCGGGATTGGTCCAGAAGTTATTATGTCGAGATCTTTCACTTTACAACTTTGAATTAATTCAGCGTTGCTTAAGTCAGAACTGCTTAAATAGTTTGTTAGACCTGGGTTTGCATCTGGGTTCTTGCTGGTATTTAGATCTAATAAGTAGTTCATGCTTGGGTTGCGTAAATCGGCATCGATTAATAATACTTTCTGCCCTATTTGAGCATATGCAGTTGCTAAATTGATTGCTAAGGTACTTTTGCCTTCTCCTGCTGTAGAGCTGGTAATAAAGGTCGTCTTAGGTGCTCCATTTGGAGTAGAGAAACGCAGACTGGTTCTTAAAGATCTGATTGATTCAGCTAAAGTAGAATGAGGCTCTAGAGCCGTTTGCAAAGCAAGTTTCTTAGGATTTAATTTCTTTAAATTTGGTAACTGCGCAAGAACTGTTAAACCAGTAGTTTTTTCAAGTAACTTGGTGGTTTTAATACTGTCATCCATAAATTCACGAATAAAGGCAATACCTAAACCTAATAAGCTGCCCAAGATGAGTCCAAAGGCTAAGTTGGTTTTTAGACTTGGTTTGAATTTCTTTGTTGGAGTACTTGCCGCATCAATAATTGAGATGTTGTTAGTAGAAACATTGCTTGCGATATTAACTGCCATCAGTTGTTCTAACTGTTGATTATAAGCTAATTGATTGATTTCAACTTCACGTAGTAAACGCTCATAAGAGGTGTTTTTAGATTGTACGTTTAATGCACCTTCGCGTAATTTTAGCAACTGTGAGCGAAGTATTTTCTCTTTTTGTTGAGCTTCTAATAAACGATTTTTCAATGAAGATTTAAGTGTTTTTGTTTCAGCCTCAATTTGAGCCAATACTTCGTCAACCTGTTTTCTTAAACGACGTGGCGTACGAGTAGTTCTATTCTTAAATGATTGATACTTGGTTTCTAATCTCGATGCGGCTTTTTTTAACGATAATATATAAGGGTCATTATTGACGAAAGCCGGAGTGTCGTCTGGGTTATTTAAATACGAAGAATATGCCGCTTCAGCTTCAATACGTTCTTTTTCAGCAAGCACGAGTTCTTCAGCTTGCTTCTTCAGGGTAAAGCTACTTGCTGATTGACCATCTACATCTTGAACGATATTGTTTGCTTTAGCGTAATCATTTAAACGACGTTCTGCATCATCCAAACTCTTTTTAGTGACTTCTATATTTTCACCCACGTATTTTTTATAACTAGTCGCCGCTTCAAAACGTCTTTCTAAGTTTTGTTCTAAAAAGGTATTGGCTACTGAATTAGCAATATCTGATGCTAGTTTCGGACTCGTGGAGTCATAACTGATCGATAATAATTGTGAGTTGTTTATAGGTGTTACAGTTAGATTTTTTAAGAAAACTTCTTCTGTATCATTAATGCTTTGAGCAGCTGGCTCAGTACTTTCGGCTTTGAATAACTTTTTGAGGTTGTATACAAATCCAGTCGTGTCTTGTTTTTGATTTAATCCTAAGCCTAGGATAACTCTATTCGCTAAAGTCTTACTTTGTAAAAGCTGGACTTGAGTTTCGAAAAAATCTCGATCACTTCGTGAGGTTTCTGGGTTCAGTATCTGCACACTTGGATTAGCTGCATAACGTTCAACTTTGATTGTCGCATGAGCACGATAAACTGGTTTCATTAATAAAGTAAGTAACAAGGCGAATAGCATTGTCAGTAGGGCGATAGTAATGATTAGTCGCTTATAACGTGAGATGACATTAATGAATTCTTTAAGATCTAAGCCTCTAGAATCATCTAGCAACTCTTCTGGATAAAAGTCTGCATTGGAGCGACTCAAGCTTGTATTCTTGTTAGTTGTCATGGGTAAGGTCTGCCTAGGATCAGAAGTCATAATAATGTATCGTCGATTTGACTTTGTTAGTATCCGGTATAATCAATTTAGTTTCAAAATTGAACAGATAAAGTACAACTAAACAAAGATAAATGAGGTTTAAACGGTGGCGCATTCTATCAAATGGAGATTTGATCGACAATATAAATAACAATCACATAAAGAGACCTTAATCTAAGAAAATCTTTTATTGATCAATTTTCTCATTGGAGTCTCAAAATACTTAAATGATAGGATTGATAAAGTGATGAGTAAAATCAAAAATATATAGAAATGTAAAGTATCTGAAAGTGGGATACGAGGGACTACGATTTTGTCGTATATCCCATGAATAGGTTTCTGTAGTATATAAAGTGAATAGCTAGCTTCACCCAATAATATTAATAAAGGTAAGCTAAATAGTTTACTGATAGCTCCTTTGTATTTCGCTAAAAAGATAATAATTGCTAGGAAGATCGGCGCTAATAATCCATTCGTAAACGCTAGTTTTACCCCTAATAGTATCTCTAAGTGTGGTCTTGCCCAGATAAGTAAAAACATCAGCCCAAAAGAAGCTAATAGCCAAAAACCATTTTTAGTATCAGAACTAATATTGTCTTTTTTACTTTTTAAATAAACACCACAGACTAAACCTAAAACAAACTGATTAAGGTGCATTAGAGGATTGTAATAAATAAAATCATGTAACAATGATTTTGGTGCATAAGCATTAGAATTTAATTGCACTAATAAAATTATTTGGGTGAGCAACCATAAAATTACAGCAAGAACTGTCAGTGACTTGATGCCACGTTTATACATCCAAGCTAATAAAAAAGGAAAACAAAGATAAAAGAAGGCTTCGACAGAAAGTGACCAACCGGGGGTATTTAAGGTAATAGGGTAGCCAGGTATCCAAGACTGCAATAGCGATAAGTGTAGTGGTAATGTTTCCCAATCTTGCCCTAAAGACTTAAACTTAGCCGCAGCTATAATTAACAGTGCAAGTAGATACACGGGATAAATTCGAGCGAAGCGTGCCACCCAGTACTTTTTTTTGTTAAAACTGCCTCGTTTATCTGCATCAGCTTGATAATAGGCAATAGCCATTATAAACCCAGAGAGCACATAAAAATATCCAACTGCAATCGGACCGGCAGTTACATTTTCAAAAAGAAAGGGAACATTTGCAGGAAATACACTTTGACCATAATGAAAAAACACGACAGTTAATGCTGCAATAAAGCGAGTAAATGTAATTTGATCTAATTGCATGACTTAGAATAGTTAAGAACTTGAAGAGATCTCTTGAAGAGATATTTAATATGCGTTTTTATCGGTAAATCCACGGAAGATAGTTAGGAATATTATTTTAATATCTAACCATAAACTCCATTCACGCATATATTCCAAATCGAATTCAACGCGTTTACGCATTTTGTAGATAGTGTTAGTTTCACCTCGCCAGCCATTAACCTGAGCCCAACCTGTGATACCCGGTTTGATCATATGGCGTAACATATAACCAGGAATGACATTGCGAAATTGTTCGTTATGAGCAACAGCATGTGGGCGTGGTCCGACAATAGACATTGTGCCTTGTAAGACGTTAAAAAATTGAGGTAATTCATCAAGTGATGTTCTACGTAAAAAACCACCAATCTTGGTATAACGACTATCACCTTTAGTCGCTTGTACAACATCATCACCATCCTCACAAACCGTCATGGTTCTGAACTTCCAAACACGTATTTTCTCACCTTTTTGCCCATAACGGTTTTGCTTGAACAGGACTGGACCTGGAGAAGTGAATTTTACTGCTGCCGCAATAATTAACAGAATCGGTGAAATTAATGCCAAAATAATTGAGCCAAAAAACAGATCTTCAATGCGTTTTACAAAGGCATGATCAGCCGAAAACGGAGAATCATAAATGCAAAGTACTGGGTTATCTGCAATTTCAATAAATTTACTTTGTAATAGATTGGTCGTGAAATAATCTGGAAGTAATCGGATAGGTGTGGCGCTATCGGATAATTCATTTAATAGATGTAGCATGCGTTTACGAGCTTCTACGGGTAAAGCGATGTAGATCTGGTCCCACTCACCATTTCGAGCAGAAACAATTAAATCTTGAAAATTCCCCAAATGAGGGTAATGATTTAATACCTCATCATGAATTCGTTCTTTACGATCATCATAAAAGCCCA
>CALFUP010000160.1 GCA_937929875.1 uncultured Cocleimonas sp.
TCGTGCGTTAAACAGCGCTTAGTTTGCTGGCAATCACTTGCACCACCACAGCTGGTGACATCGACGTTCTCATCAACAGCTAAAATAATATTTGAAATCGCAATTTCCGAAGGCGCATCACTTAAGCTATATCCGCCACCAGGGCCACGCATACTTACAACAAGTCCACGCTTACGCAGTTTCGAAAAAAGCTGCTCAAGATAAGACAAAGAGATATCTTGTCGTTTCGAAATATCAGCCAGCGATACTGGACCTTCTTTATTGTGCAAAGACAAGTCGAGCATGGCGGTAACCGCGTAACGACCTTTTGTTGTCAATTTCATCTTTAATGCTCCACAGTAGATTGTGCATTTTCGCGAATAATAGAATACCTGACAGTTTTAGTCAAGTATTCACAATCGGTTAATGGTAATTACTAAAGTTTCAATCGTGGAACAGCATTTAGAAGTTTTTGTGTATAGGGGTTTTGTGGATTACTACAGACTGTAGTTGTTGGGCCTTGCTCAACTATTTTACCGGCTTTCATTACAACCGTTTCATCACTTAAGTACTCAACAACTGAAATATTGTGAGTAATAAACAGCAACGTCAGGTCACGCTGATTACGAATTTCCAGCAATAGCTGCAGAACTTCTGCTTGAACTGACACATCCAAAGCACTGGTTATTTCATCACAAACGATGAATTCAGGGTTCGTTACTAGAGCTCGCGCCAAACCAATACGCTGTCGCTGCCCTCCTGAGAACTCATGGGGGTATCGCCACAAATGATCCTCGGGTAATTGCACCTGTTGCAACACTTTCATCGCGCGTTCAATGCGATCTTCCTGATTTTCACCAATACCATGTACTTTCATGGGCTCGGTTAACGTAGTCACGATTTGCAATCTGGGATTAAGTGAAGACTGAGGGTCCTGAAATGCAATCTGCATTCTTGGGCGAATTGGCCGCAACTGCTCAGCGGTTAAACCTGTTAACTCTTGCGAACCTAATTTAACACTACCCGCTGTTGGACGCTCGAGCTGGAGAATCGCTCTACCCAAAGTTGTTTTCCCACAGCCAGACTCGCCAACTAAAGCCATGATACTGCCTTTGCGAATATTGAGATCAATACCGTCAACAGCCTTTAAATGATCTTTCACACGCCTGAACAATCCAGCTCGGATAGGAAACCAAACATCCAAATCTTTAACGCTGACCAACACTGATGCTTCAGCATCATAAGCCGCCGTATCAACCGCCGATTTTGCTAAATTCTCAGGCACAGAAGCCAAAAGCTGCTGGGTGTAGGCATGCTGCGGGTAAGCCAGCACTTCTTTCGTTAGACCTTGCTCAACTAATTTTCCACTCTGCATAACACCGACTTGGTGAGCCATCTGAGCAACAACACCGAAATCATGCGTAATGAATAAAATCGCCATGCCCTTCTGAGCCTGCAGGTCTCTCATTAGCTCAAGAATTTCAGCCTGCACCGTGACATCCAAAGCGGTTGTTGGCTCATCCGCAATTAGCAAATCAGGCTTGCACGCCAGCGCCATTGCAATCATTACCCGCTGCCTTTGACCACCTGACAGCTGATGAGGAAAATCATCAAAACGAGTTGCTGCTGATTTAATTTGCACTTGATCCAAAGCATCTATTGCCTGTGATTTAGCTTCTTCATCAGACAATTCAGGGCTATGTAATTGTAATGCCTCAACGATTTGCTCTCCGATGCTAAACACCGGATTGAGTGAGGTCATTGGCTCTTGGAAAATCATAGCGATACTGGCGCCACGAATTTTACGCAATGCATCATCTTCCAATGTAAGCAAATCTAAGAAACTTGAATCACTATCTTCATCATTTTGCCAATCGAACTTTATTGACCCAGATGGGTGACTCGCAATTCCTGCTGGCAGTAACTGCATAATCGACAAAGCACATATGGACTTTCCGCTACCTGACTCACCGACCAAACAATAAGTTTCACCGCGCTTAATGCTAAAGCTAACATCATCTACCGCCTTAACAACCTCACCACCACTATTCAGATAGGTCTTAAGGCTTTGGACTTCCAGTAAACTCATGAAACAACCCCAGCTTTCTTCGAAAGTTGAGGATCAACTGCATCACGCAGCGCTTCACCCATTAGGTTATAGGAGAAAACAGTTAGGAAAATTGCACCGCCTGGGAACACAGCCATCCACCAATTAAACACGGAGGACTTTACCGCTTCATTTAGCATACTTCCCCAAGAAGGAGCTTCAACCGGACCTAAGCCTAAAAAGCTTAAAGTAGCCTCAGTTAGGATTGCCGCAGCAACACCAAAACTTGCCACCACCAAAACTGGAGCAATACCGTTAGGCAACATGTGTCTAAATAAGATAGATCGCAGTGGCAAACCACTGGCGATAGCCGCCTGCACATAGTCTTGCTTGCGCAGCTTTAAGAACTCCGCCCTTATATACCGGGCATAGCCGGACCAACCGGTCACACCAATTATTATCATAATGATATAAACAGATCGACCAAAGAACGCGACGAAAGCCAGCAGCAAAAAAAGCACGGGTATCGCCTCAAACACTTCGACTATCCGCATCCCTATCATGTCAAAACGGCCAGCAAAGTAGCCCATTTGACCACCGATAATGATGCCGATGAACATCGATATACCGGTTGCAATAAAGCCAATACTTAACGCAACACGCGAGGCATGCACCATTCGACTAGCTACGTCTGAGCCTGTTGAATCCGTTCCCATTAAATGGAAAGGTGCATCGCTTTCCATTGGAGCTTTTAAACTATTATCACCAAAGTCACGCAGATAATCACTCGGCGAATAAGGTATTGGTGGCAGCACTTGCCAGTCGTATGAAGCCACAACTGCTTTATCGCGGAACTGATCATAAATAATGGTTTTAGGAGGAGACAAAATTGCTAACCCCACCAGTAGAGCAATCAACGCTGAAGAGGCAGCCACCGCTGCTTTGGTTGAAAACTTTAAGGGGATTTTCCATAGCAACATCATCGCCACAAAAAGCACCATTAGCATCAAATCTTCTGCACTGAGATAACGTAGAATAGGCATCGAAACTTGGCCATTTTCACTGACCAATAGCGGCATCGTATTGGCAAGAAACGGTGAGAAGCAGGCAACAAAGGCTAGGATAATAACCCAAGCTAAACCGAACCTTGCACCCCAACCAGAAAATGCACTGCTCAAAATCCGACTAGCGTATGAAACGCTTTCTTTTGATCGCTTAGTCATATTGCACCCTCGGATCTACCAGCGTGTACAAAATATCTGAAATCAAATAACCAATTAAAGTAAGAATCCCTGATATCAAAGTAATCGACAACACCAGCTCACGATCGCGCGCTTGAACCGCCTCAATAACTAATTTACCCATGCCGTCTATTGAGAAAATTTGCTCAACAATCACTGAGCCGGCCAATAAGCTAGGCAGTATCCCTGCTAATATCGTAATTAGGGGTAATAAGCTATTTCTAAACACGTGCTGCCAAAGTACATCTTCCTCAGCGACACCTTTTGCTCGCGCCGTTCTTGCGTAATCTGCGTTGAGGTTTTCAAGAATCGAGGTGCGCATGATTTTTGCTAAAGAGGCAAAGCTCGCATAAGAGAGCACAATCGTCGGTAAAATAAGATGCCAAATGCGATCAGCTAGGAAACCACTAATGAAGTC
>CALFUP010000161.1 GCA_937929875.1 uncultured Cocleimonas sp.
TTACGTTTATAAGCCTGTAAATCACGTTGTTCTTTTGCTTCTAACTCGGTTGCCTTCGCTACCCAAATTACGTTGCCATTAGCTCGCATGGCAAGTCCTTTTGATTCAAGAACGATATCCAAAGCTTGATCCCAAGGTACATCTTTTAAACGTAGTGTAATATTTCCAGCAACACTGTCACTCACAACGATATTCTTATCTGTAAAATCAGCTAATAATTGTAAAACCGAACGCACTTCAATATCTTGGAAGTTTAAAGATAATTTTTTACCGTTATAAACCTTATTCTTTTTTAGCAATGGATTGACTGTCTTCTTCGGCTTAACCTTTTTTAGGTTAATCATAAAATCTCTGCCTTCTCTAGATGTATCATATTCAAAGGCTGAATTTGCGCTTAGTTTAATTTGAACATCTCTTCCGCTTCTAGCAATGTCAATATAAGAAGCAGGAGTAGCAAAATCCAAAACATCAATACGTTTTTTTGGTTGGCGTGCTTTAACATTCTTTAATGTTAAAACAATACTATTTCCAATTTTTCGTGTCTCAACTTTTGTTGAAGGATGAGGCAACTTAATGACAGCACGACCTCCACCTTGCTGTGTTCTATGGAAGTCTACATCTCCAAGTAAATTTCGGTGTGAAGCTCTTTGTTGAACTTGAGTAACTTTTGGTCTTGCAATATAGTTACTTGCTACAGCTTGCTTCTTAACACTTTTCGCTTTAACAACTGAGCCTGAAGCTTGATTTGCATATGCTGCTAATTTCTGTTGTTCTGCTTTTTTTCGTGCATTGTTACGCTGTACCGCTAATCTTCTTTGCTCCATCGCCCTTTTTTGTGCTGCAACCTGACGAGCTCTTACTTGTGCTTGTTGTTGTGCTACTGAATATTTTTTAGCTACAGGCTTTGCAACAGTATTTTGATTATCATCGAATGTGAGAACAACATCATTGCCTTGAAGGCTTGTTGTATATTTAGTAAGTTTATTCAAGGACACCATTACTCGTAGCTTATCTGCTGCCCCAGCAACTCTGACACCCTTAACTGACTTTGAATTTAGCTTTTTACTTCTCTGACTCATTCCTCGAACTGCATCAGGAAAATCCAAGACGATACTAGCAGGTTGCTTCATAATAAAACTTTTTGGGATCCCAACTTTACTATCAAATTGTAAACGTAAAGTTGATTTACCAGATGCTTGAACAGCTGAATCAACACTTTGTAAGCTTGCAGCGGCATAGCTGCTTCCTGTAGCGAGCAAAAGCGCTGGTAAGCTAATGCCCAATAATGTGCGTGTAATAATTTTCATGTTAAATAACCCATTTCTTAAGTTTTATTTTTATTTTGATTTTTTCTGCTGATCATTCATTCTTGGTTTAAGGTAATCGATATTTCTCTTTCTTCGTATCCACCTAAACCATTAGATACAGTTTCTAACATATTCATCTTCACATCAGAGATATCAACGATTTTCCCATAATTCTGTCCCAGATAATTTCCTGCCTTAACCGTTTGAACAGCGCCTTCAGGAATCTTAACCAAAGCCCACAAAGTCTTATCTTTTTCTACCGTTCCAACCATTCTCAAACTGTCTAACGGAAAACCTTCTAAAAACTCTGGAACTCTAGAAGTATCTATATTAATACCATTATCTACCACTTGTTCTCGAACAGTACTAGGTGCCAACATCGAGGTATCAAAAGGATCTTTCTCATGCCCTGGGTATGCATAACGTAAATAGGGTTTAACCTCAGGAATAGGTTCAATTGGTGCTGCTGGCTTACCTCTTTGCTCAGAAAAATACTGATCCAAATCACTTTGACTACCATTACAACCTGATAGAAGTAAAATTGATGATATCGATGCAACACTCATTAATTTCTTAGCGGTTAGTAAACTAGAATTATTGTTAGTTTTAGTTATCATCCTTTACCTTCCTCATCAACTTCCTCTTCACTCAAGTAACGATAAGTTTTAATCGTAGCCTTGAGAGAAAGACGCGAATCTGTTTGTTGGTTATTTTGTCTTCTTTTCTTCTTTTTTAAATCTATTTCTTTTACAACTTCATGCTTTAATTGAATATTATTTATAGTCACTATTCGTGGCAAGGCTGATAAGTCACTAACGAACCCCGCGAGCTCTTGATAGGTTCCTTTTGCTTCAATTTTTATTGGCTTTTCAGCAAAAAACTCTTTGGATATTTCGCTTTCTGGTTGAAATAGCTCAATTTCTAATCCATTACTTAGACCTTTCTCAGAGATATCAAGAATCAAACCTGGGATCTCCGTATCACTTGGCAGCTGATCTTTTAAAGCCCCAAATGATATTTGCATTTCTTCAAGTTGTGCTTTGAAGGCTGGTAATTGATTCGCACGCGCTTGTTTTTTCTCATAAACCCTACGTTTATCTAGTTCTTGCGCCTGTACAGTATCTAAAGTAGCGAGTTGATCTACAACGACTAATTTGTATCCTGCAAAGACTGCCGCACAGAAAACTACAACCACAGCACCAATTTTGATTGGAAGTGAGACATTTGCAGGATCACTGAGTAAATTATTAATTTCCGATGTATCAATAGCCATCTTCGCTCTCCTTATCTTCACCTGATGTCAGCAATTGAGTAACATTAACCTTAAATGATCTCAAGCGACTCGCATCATCTTTAGAATCAACTTTGATTGTGTTCAAATCTGAAGAAGCCAACCATGGGGATGCATTTAATCTATTCATATAGCTAGATACACGAGCACTTGATTCTGCTTTGCCTTCTAGTTTTATTTTATTATTCTCTTGAACTAATTTCGTAAGATACAAACCTTTAGGCAAAGCATTTACCATCTCATCAAACAAATGAACAATACCAGGTCGTGTTGACTGTAGTTTTTCTATAACTGAAATACGATCTAACAAAGCCTTCTTGTTTGCATCAAGTGTTTTAATATCTTCAAGCGTTTTATCTAATCGTTTTATTTCTTTTTGTATGTAGGCATTACGTTGTTCTTGATAAGAAATACGTCCTTCCATATAAGTGTAACCCGCAGCTACGGTGACCACACCTAGAGCAACAGCACCAACAATAGACATAACAAACTGTTGCTGGCTTTTCTTCCTAGCCGCCTCTCGCCATGGTAATAAATTAATACCCGACATTATTCTACCCCCCTTAATGCTAAGCCAGCAGGAACAAGCATTGCAGGAATATCGCTAGTGAAACGTGCTGGGTTTACTTTCGAATGTAAGACCACGTTCGCAAATGGATTTGCTAAAGCTGTTGGAATTCCTACCAATTCTTGTATTTGTTCGTCAATCCCAGGGATACTTGCGCAACCACCTGACAACAATACTTTATCGACTTTTTCGTTTTGAGTTGATGCATAGTAAAACTGTAAAAAACGTTGTACTTGGCGCACCATGTTTTCTCTAAACGGGTCTAAAACTTCAGAGACATAACCTTCTGGTAAATTACCATTTTTCTTTGCTAAACCTGATTCTGCATATGACAATCCATAGCGCTGTGAAATTTCTTCAGTAAGCTGTCTACCGCCAAACACTTGCTCTCTAGAAAAGACAACTTTACCGTTTTCAAAAACATTGATACCTGTCATTGAAGCCCCAAAATCAACAGCAGCGACGACTTCGTGTTTCTCTAAATCATTTATCATTGTTTTAAATAACAACTCGACAGCATTTGATTCAAGATCAACTATTTCAACATGTAGTCCTGCCATTTCAGCTGCAGCGAGACGGACTTCAACATTTTCTGTTCTCGTACCCGCGATCAATACATCAACCATTTCAGATGATGTTTCTGATGGGCCAAGAACCTCAAAATCAAAATTAACTTCATCCATTGGATAGGGAATATACTGCTCAGCTTCAAGAGAAATTTGAGCCTCTAGTTCAGCGGCTGGTATCGACGCTGGTATAGAAATTATTTTATTGATAGCCATGGATGAGGGAATACCTAAAGCACATCTTCGGCTTTTAGTGCGGCTATTTTTAACTGCTTGCTTGATAGCCTCGCCTACTTTTTCTGCTTCGTTAATATCTCTTTCACTTGTAACACCTTCAGGTAGCCCTGATACAGCATAGCTATCCACACGGTAATCTGAACCTTTACGAGACAGCTCAAGGAGCTTTACTGCAGAGGAGCTAATATCTATACCTAAAAGGTTGCCACTTTTTTTTGAGAAGGAAAACACAGAATATATCCTTTTTTGTTATTATTAGTTTTAGTTACTCTTTGTAAGAGTTTTATTTTTAGTTCTTACGGATAATATTAACCCCCATTAATAGATTAGTCTAGGGTCTTGACCTTGTGTGGCGCATACTTTGGACGGACGGTATAGGCCTAAAAATAATCAGTAAGTATGTATCTTTATCAAAAATGATCGAGTTTATACATCTTAAACACTATTTAATTGAGTACTAAAGCATCATAATAGGCAGTAATAATTCTGTATCTAGCAGAAAAACCGAAACACTTAAAATTTTATTATTATCCAATATGGCAATATTCAATTACACTATCAGATACTTATTTGCACCTCTTTTTTGTGCAACTATTTTAAGTATAGCGGTTATCACCGCTGTTTATTTCTATTACCTACCTCAAGTACCATCTGTCTCTGAACTTCGAAATACTCAACTCAATTTACCACTACGAGTTTATAGTAATGATGATCAGTTAATTGCTGAATTCGGAGAGTATAGAAGACGCCCTATCACCTACGAACAGGTCCCTGATGATTTACGTAATGCTTTTATTTCAATTGAGGACTCTCGATTCTATTCACATAAAGGAATAGATTTTCGTGGAATTGCACGCGCCGTTGTTTCAGCATTTAAAAGTGGCAGAGTATCTCAAGGAGCAAGTACTATTACGATGCAAGTTGCTCGAAACTTCTTTTTGAATAACGACAGAACAATTGATCGAAAGCTTAGAGAAGCACTATTAGCACTTAGTATCGAAGATGAACTTAATAAAGAAGATATTCTGGAACTTTATTTAAATAAGATATTTTTAGGTAAACGCTCATACGGAGTGGGATCTGCAGCAGAAATTTACTATGGTAAAAAGGTTGAGGATTTAACACTTGCGCAAAGCGCAATGATTGCTGGATTACCAAAAGCACCATCCAAATACAATCCTATTACAAATCCTAAAAGAGCAAAAATACGCCGTGATTACATACTCAAACGTATGTTCGAGCTGGACTATATAACTGAATCAGCTTACAAAGCCGCAAAAGCTGAAAGCTTAAGCGCCACCATACACAGTGTAGAAAGCGAAACCTATGCTCCTTACATGGCAGAAATGGCGCGTACTGATGCAATAAAACGTTTTGGTGAAGAAAACATTTATAAACTTGGGTTAAAAATTTACACCACTCTAGATAGCTCCGAACAGGACAATGCCATCTCAACTCTTCGAGATAATCTTTTAAAATATACTAAAAGACATGGTTATCGAGGCCCAGAAGATCAAATCGTTTTAGGAACTCTAAAAACTACCCAAGCTAAGCAAAATAAATTAAAAAAATATAAAGTTTACGCTAACTTATTTCCCGCACTTGTTACTAATATTGATTCAAAGTTGGCAACCCTAGAAGTTTTTAAACAAAATACGCCTATAAAGCTCAGTGTAAAAGAAATTGGATGGGCCCGAAAATATATCAATGAAAACAAACGCGGCACAAAAATCAAAAAGGTCGATGAGGTTTTAAAAGTCGGTGATATTGTTCGAGTAGAAAAAAACAACAAAGGTATTTGGAAGCTATCACAATTACCCAAAGTAACAGGTGCATTGGTTTCAATGAATCCACAAAATGGTGCTATCGAAGCAATAGCAGGTGGTTTTGATTTCACCTATAGTAAGTTTAATCGTGCGATTCAAGCTAAACGTCAACCGGGCTCTAGCTTCAAACCCTTTATTTATGCTGCTGGTTTAGCTAAAGGGCTATCTCCTGCAACTACCATTGAAGATAAAGCACTAGAACTGGAAAACAGTACTTGGGAGCCCAAAAATTATGGTCATGAGGAAGGCGGTCCTACTAGATTAAGAGTCGCCCTAGCAAAATCTAAAAACCTAGTTTCTATAAGGTTATTACAAGAAATTGGGCTTGGTTATGCCATAGAATTCTCGAAACGATTTGGTTTCAAAAAACGTACATTACCTCCAGACTTAACCTTATCGCTAGGGACAGGTTCGGCTACACCCTTAGAAATGGCAACGGCTTATTCAAGTTTTGCCAACGGCGGTTATAAAGTTGAAAGTCACTTTATTAGAAAAATACTAGATAAGAACAACACCACTATATTTGAAGCAGACCCCGTTACCGTTTGCCCTTCTTGCTCATCAAATAACAATGACCAAAAGTTCGTAAATCATCCCGCTAAGCGAATCATGTCTCCTACCGTTCATTATCAAATCACTAGCATGCTGCAGAGTGTTGCTCAATCTGGTACCGGATCTCGCACAAATCGACTAAAAAGAAATGATCTTGCAGGTAAGACAGGAACGACTGATGACCAAAAAGATGCTTGGTTTTGTGGTTTTAATCCAAACAAGGTAACTACAGTATGGGTTGGCTTTGATCAAATAGCCCCTTTGGGAAAAAGAGAAACAGCAGCGGATGCAGCACTTCCTATATGGATTGATTTTATGAAGACTGCACTTAAAGATCAAAAACAAACTGGCTGGAAAACACCTCGTGGCCTCATTAATGTTGAACTTGATAAAGAGACTGGGATGCCACCCAATGAATACACTCTTGAGACCATTACGGAAAAATTAACACCAGATCAAATTCCGACGGAAGAAGAGATACTCGCTTATATGGCTAAATATCGAGAAGACCTAATTGAACAACAAGAATTACAACAGCTCGAGAATCTTGAAGGACTAGATGACGTTGCTCGCCAAAGGCAATTAGATAGAATTAGAAGAGAAGCGGCGCAACGAGAAGAAAACCAAAGACGAAGAGAACAAGCGAGACAAAGAGAGATTGAACGTTTACGTCAGCTAGGCATTGAACCCCCTGCTTCTTTGTTAAACCCGCAGGCTAGAGCAAACTAAAAAGCACACCCCCCTACTTTTTGGTACTTTTACCTATTAATTCTAAATATTAATATTGATTTCAATTTAAAGACAAGTTCACCCATTCGATAAATATTATGCAGTTTGGTCAGAGAAAATTAAACTGAAAAATTCATATAGATGAGATTTGTAAAATGATCACTGTGTCTAAAAAAACCTAATGCTAACTCTCATCTTTAACAAAAAAGCTACCAATAACTAACACTACTGCACCAATATTAATCGCTATATCTGCCACATTAAATGTCGCAAAATGATAAAAGCCATCATGCCATTGACTCAAAAAGAACACATCCCAATCTGCAAAAACATCAATAAAATCTATGACTCTTCCGTACAAGACTCGGTCGATCAAATTACCGATTGCACCACCAAGAACCAAAGATAAACTTATAGCGGTCCATTTTTCTTCTTGCTTCAGCTTAGAAAGCCATACCAGAATAACAACACTCACTACCGTAGCTAAAATGGTAAAAAACCATCTCTGCCAACCACCTTGATCGCCTAAAAAGCTAAATGCAGCACCATAGTTATAAGCTAGAGTGAAGTTTAAATGGGGAATTACAGGATAAGATTCTCCGCCTGCAGACAATAACTCCAAACTGCCTTCAGCCGTCCATTTAGTGATTTGATCTATAAAAATCACCACGAACGTAATCCAAAGCCATTTTAAAGGGGTACTTGGAAGCAAACTATCATCTTCTAGTTCAATAGCCACGTCTCTAGGCTCTTTATTAGGCATAAAAACGAGCCTCACCATCACCAACAACATTTTCCACACAACGACTACAAAGCTCAGGATGATCAGGATTCACGCCGACATCTTCACGCTGGTGCCAACAGCGAACACATTTTTCTGCGCTAGATGCTACCACTGATAACCAGACGTTTTTAACATCTTCACCTTCTGCAATCAAAGTATCAGTAGGCTGAGAATCAGCTTCAACCAGAGTTGCTTCAGAAGATATTAAGGCGAAGCGAAGTTCATTTTTTAATTTATTTAAGGCTTCGTAGGTTTCACCAGATGCATATACTGTGATTTCAGCATTCAAAGATGAACCAATGACTTTATCTTTACGTAATTGTTCCAGTTGCTTACTAACAGCGACACGCACTGCAAATATACTATTCCAATCTGCATTGCTAATTTTCTCATCGGAGTCTAATTCGAATAATTGCTCATACCATTCGGTTAATAGGACATATTCAACTGGCTTTTCACTATCTGCATAAATAGCATCCCAAATTTCTTCACTAGTAAAACTCAAAATTGGGTACATCCAACGCACCAAAGCTTGTAGGATATGATGAGCAGCAGTCTGCGCCGAACGTCTTGCTAATGAATTAGCAGGCATGGTGTATTGTCTATCTTTTGTAATATCCAAATACAAACTGCCCATTTCAATAGAACAGAACTTTAATAACTCTTGGTAAACCAAATGAAATTGCATGTTCTCATAGGCTTCAATGATGATAGCCTGTGACTTTGCCGCTTTAGCCATTGCCCAGCGATCCAGCGCAAGCATATCTTCATTAGCCACCATGTCAGTAGCTGGGTTAAAGTCATTAGTATTTGATAAGAAATATCGCGCTGTATTACGGATACGTCTATACGCATCTGCAGAACGCTTCAATATTTCATCGGATACTGTAATCTCACGTGAATAATCAGACGACGATACCCATAAGCGCAAAATATCCGCACCCAAATTCTTCATAACTTTATCTGGGTATATGACATTACCTACAGACTTAGACATTTTTTTGCCTTCAGCATCTGTCACAAAGCCATGTGTAAGCACGTTCTTATAAGGAGGCCTGTCGCGCATTGCCACTGACGTTAGCAGCGAAGAATGGAACCAACCACGATGCTGATCAGAACCTTCCAAATACATATCAGCAGGTGAATTGCGCAAGCGCTCATCACTATCTAACACAGAATAATGCGTTGTGCCTGAGTCAAACCACACATCTAATGTATCAGTGGTTTTATTATAGTCGTTAGCATCAGTGCCGATAAGGTCTTCAGCTGATGTGCTGTGCCAATATTCGATACCTTCTTGCTCAATCCCTTTCGCCACTTTTTCCATGATTTCAAGCGTATTTGGATGAAGTTCTTCCGTTTCCTTATGTACAAATAAAGTGATCGGCACGCCCCAAAAACGCTGACGGGATATACACCAATCTGGGCGTCCTTCGATCATTTTGTAGATGCGGCTCTTGCCCCAATCCGGAATCCATTTAACTTCATCGATGCCTTTTAAAGCATCATCACGAAGCCCTTGTTTTTCCATGCTGATAAACCATTGTGGCGTAGCGCGGAAGATAATGGGTGTTTTATGTCTCCAACAATGCGGATAGCTATGATGAAATTTTTCATGGTTCAACATACTGCCGTTTGATTCTATTTCCGCCAATACCGTTTTATTTCCAGCATAAACAAACTGCCCACCAACCAACTCAACATCCGGTAAGAAATGACCATCATTACCGATAGGATTGATGACTTCTAAGCCATATTTTTTAGCAACGACATAATCATCGGCACCATGAGCAGCGGCAGTGTGAACGGCACCTGTTCCACCTTCTGCAGTAACATGTTCGCCCAAGATCACAGGAATATCGCGGATATAAAAAGGATGCTTTAAAATCATCCCTTCAAGATCAGCTCCTTTACATCGACCTAATACGCCCTGATTTTCAAGCCCATAACGCTCAAGTGCAGACTCATGCAAAGACTCTTCAAGAATTAAAGCACCCTTTTCCGTCTTCAGCATTAAATATTCAAATTCAGCGTTTAAAGTCACCGCCATACTGGCAGGTAACGTCCAAGGAGTGGTGGTCCAGATTACAATACTGACATCTTCAAGTGTAGAGACACCAAATTTATCTGCGACTGCCCCTTGATTATCAAACCAATATTTAACATCTATTGAATCAGATGTTTTGTCTTCGTACTCCACTTCAGCTTCAGCCAGAGAAGAGCCACAATCTAAACACCAATTAACAGGCTTTTGACCTTTTAGCAGATGACCTTTATCAATGATCATGGCAAGTGAACGCACGATATTCGCTTCAGTCTTAAAGTTCATGGTTAGATAAGGGTCATCCCAATCGCCTAAAACACCCATGCGGATAAAGTCAGCTTTCTGACCAGCAATCTGTTTCGTTGCATACTCTCTACAGAGTTTTCTGAATTCGGTTGCGTCTACCTTATGACCTACTTTGCCTACCTTTTTCTCGACCATGGCTTCAATGGGTAAGCCATGACAATCCCAACCGGGTATATACGGTGTATCAAACCCAGAGAGTGTCTTACTTTTAAGAATCATGTCTTTTAAGATTTTATTAACCGCGTGACCAATATGTAAATCACCATTTGCATACGGAGGACCATCATGCAAAATATACGTTGGACGACCTTCAGCATGTTTTCGCAACTGCGCGTAAATATCAGCTTCTACCCACGTTTTTAGCATCGCAGGTTCACGGTTTGCTAAATTCCCTTTCATAGGGAAAGGTGTATTGGGAAGGTTTAAGGTTTTCTTGTAATCGATTGAATCAGTGTTCGAATTGTCGCTCACGGTATATCCTAAGATTGGAAATCATAAAGCGGCTAAGAATAACAATAATTGAGAGGAAAACCGATAGTTATAAATTTATTTTTTATCGTTTGAAATCACCGCCCAAGGCGACCTAGACCCTCTTTTTTCTGCGGCCTCATCCGCTTTTTTGCGAAACAAACCCAAAAAATGATATTGAAGCTTGTTTGCATACTCTCCACCAACACCTGGAAACGGTAAAAAAGGGTTGGTACGGCTATCTCCCCAAAGTGCTAAACGAGTACTTTTACCAACGCTATCGCCGCGTTTATGAATGCCAAATACATTCACCATCACTAAGGTGTTTTTCTTCACTGTAAACTCAACAGGTGCTGATAAACCAAGTTCAGCAAGGTCTTCATCAGAATAACGTGTAGATCCTCTAGCGTGCATATTGTTTTTGTCATCTTGAGCGACAACACTCATTTTATATTCCCATTTTATCCGCTTCCAGTCTAATCTATGTGAACGAGGAATGAAGGTAAAGGCTCCTGAGTTTTCGGCAACATCACCAATAAACAACCAACATTTCATTGATGGATGAAAAGTATCATGATGAAACATCTTTTGAGGATCGCTTTGCCCAGAAGAATATTCATTCTTGATTTCTTCAAGGTAATACAAAGGATCACGCATATGTCCTGAGGTAAATCTAGCTAATCGCTGAAAATGTTTGCTGAATAGAGTCTTTTTAATTTCAGGATATTCGGCTAACACTTCTGGCGATAAAACAGCACGTTGTGTAAGTGTATTACCCTGCTTAGCTTCGCGAACTTCTCCATCAAAAGCTCGGATTTCATTTTCTAAGTTTTCAAAGTCATTCTCAGGTAAATAATCCTCCTTTAACAAATATCCCTGTTGAAAAAAGCACCGTCGATCTTCCGCTGATATACCTATCGACAACACTAACATTCTAATCCGCATGACAAAGTGCGATAGCAACATACGAAGCACATGTAAGCCACAGCGGTTTAGTGTTTTAGAGCCTATGATCGGGTTATCTTTAAATGACTTTGCAGAAGTCATTAGTTCAAATAGATAAAGAGGTATTTTTTGTAAGGAAGACATTCGTTTTAAACAATAACCATGGTAATGGATTTATCAATATGACTAAAAATAATTAGCTCACTCTAAACAGCTTGGTAAATTAACCCATTCAAAGCCATTAATGTATGCGTCATCCTCCCATAAACCAATTCAAATCAAGCAATAACGATCAAAAAGTAGGGGGGTGTCATTTTATGATATAACAATTGCCAATTAACACACAAAATAAAAAGAACTGTTATCCTCTATTATTGTCTGACAGTATGATAAATTACTGATCGTTTTAAAGAATCGAATACTCTTAATACCATGGAGCACCGCGAGTGAGCAATAAAAACAACGGTAACACGCTAAATCACAACTACCCAATCGAACAAGCTTTTAAATTTCCGTTAATTATTACCGCAATATTAGTTTTGTTACCTGGATTAGCACTCTACTGGTTTATTGGAGATGCTCAAAGTACCCCACGAAGCCTTAAACTCTTTGTAGGCAACTGGATTTCACCCATAATATTATGGTTTTTTTGTGCCAGCTTTTTCCACTTATGGCTCAAACGTTCACAATTAAAAAAAGAAATCGATGCTAGCGAATTGCTTTCAAATAAATTAATTCCAAACATGTTTCATGGAGGTATCGACCAATATACTGAAAACGAGCTAGAAGCTGAACTACAAACCACTAACTCTCAAAATAACATATCAAAAGAAAACCTTTTACACTCAAGATTATCGTTATTTCTAAATCATGCCGACAATGACATTGACGAAACATTCGCAATTAAAGAACGTGAATACATGAAAGGCTCCTTTTCATTATCACGCTTTATGGTTTGGGCAATACCAATCATGGGATTCATTGGAACTGTTTGGGGGATTAGTAATGGTATCTCACATTTCTCTGATGCGATGACGAGTACTAACTCTGTCACTGATGTATCGGCAATGCTTAAAGAAAGTTTACCTTTGGTGACCAGCTCATTAGCGACTGCATTTGATACCACCTTACTGGCTTTATTACTCAGTATTCCATTAATGATGCTAATGCTTTCTTTAGAGAAGGATGAAGAAGCTTATTTAATTGATCTTGACGAGAAATGGTTTCATGACATTAAACCTTTATTGGTAAAAAGCACACAGCAAAGCCTTTCACAAAATACGATCCAATCGGCTGAAGGCATTGTCGCTGTTGCAGATAACTCACAAGCCGTAGCCAACGAAATCACTTTACTGAGTACTCAAATCAAAGCGCTTCAAGAAACTATGGAAGATCTATACGAAACGGTTTTCACTTCCAAACTAAATGAGCGTTCAAATAAAAAGCCCTAAAATAGCTTTCTAAAAACCATATGAATTCAAAACTGACCAGCAAGTTTTTCCACGCAATGGAGATTGTAAGTTAAGCATGGCTATGTCTCGCGCCACGCGTTACGCACGCTATAATCAAGGAGAAAAACTTGAGATTAGTTTATTTCCGTTTCTTAGTATTTTCCTATGCGTCATGGGGGTATTGTCTTTTATCAATGTTTTGAATAGCTTTAGTACACCGCAGAAAATTGAATTAACGGCTCAGTTAGAACAAGGCTACAAAGTTGCTTATCAAATTTTTAGTTTGCCCGATGGTATTATCAGCGTTCCTCCTACGAAACACCTTCTTAAACTAAAAACTGAAGTAGACGAAAGTGATGCATTAGTCATTGAAGATATTTTAGATAGGCGTTCTCAATCAATGCAACGCTTAGAATCACACCAAGGCTCTGTCATGAACCTCGCGTTACAACCTGATATGGACTCTATTTTAGAAACCATGTTAGACATTCGAACCCTCAATGAAATTGCCTTAAAAGCAAACTATCTTTACGAGGAGTTTTTGTTATTTGGAATTTATCCAAATGGTGGTTCTGCCTATCAAAAAATTCGCGATATTATGAGCTTTACCCCAGACGCAACCTCTATCAGTGTTGGTCTTGAGCCTTTAGACAGCAACTGGACCTTAAACCTAAATCCAAATTTAGGTCCCAATAAAGATGGAACTGTTGAATAGCTATCATGAAGAATTTAATCAGCCTAGATTCTCTAACCGACATTGTCTCTAATTCAGTGGGAATTTTGATCATTTTTGCTGTAATAAATCTCATCCATGATAATAACAAAACCTATCAATTAGAAATTCCAATCGAGCATCGCACTGAACTTAGCCCTGCATTTTTCATGATAAAGAATGATAGTATTTTAGAAATGGATACTGATGTGCTGTTCTCTAATGCCACGGTTCAAGCAACAAGCGGAGCAGCTATTAATGAACGCTTATTTACTTTAGATTATTTTGACGTACTCGGTAAAATTGATGAAGGTAAAGGTGTTTCTTTTTTCGCCAGAGATACTGCTACATGGCCTAAGTTTCAGGAATTAGGCAAGGGCAACTCAAAATTAACTACAGCTTTGAATAAACTCGATGCAAATAAGCAATTTGCCTTCTTTTTTGTCTATGATAGTAATGACGGTGAGGCTTCGGGTAATGGCTTTGAAGCTTTTCGTGAAGCACGCGAATACCTAAAAACACGCCGAATTAAAACTGGATGGCGACCAGTAAATGACGAAGCTCCTGCAAACATTTGCCAAGACCATTTTGGTAAACGTTGTGATTTTCTCCCTTCTTATTTAGGGGATATTCGATGAGTAAGAAGCTACCCTTTATTCAACTCAAAAAAGCTTGGGGTTTAGACGAAAATACCTCAATCGAAACGCTTTTAATCGAAGCTCAGAAAAGAATAAAAGCTGACCCTAAAAATCCAGAGCTTAGCTTCAATACCGCTGAAATATTACGTCATTTAGACCGCAACAAAGAAGCTGCCCAACGCTATAAAGAAGCGGTAAGAAAAACTGATGCTAAAACCGAAGCTCGCTCAATTGAGTTACACCAAAGAGTAAAAAAACAACGAAAAGAGACTCGAAATAAATTTTTGCTGATTACTTTTGCACCATTAGCCATTGCATTCTTTTTAGGTTTATTTACGTGGCAAAAACTCACCGAACCAGAGAAATTACCCGCTGATAGCGATCCTGAAAAATTTGCCTTTACCCAATGGTTAGCCAAACAGCAAATGGCAGAAGTAATGACCACTTTGCAACAACAGAATCCTGAATTGAGTTTTGACTTCAGTTCGTCATCAGCCAGTGCTCAGTCACCTATGGAATTTATGCAGTCTTTAATGCAAACAGACGCCATCGAAAAAATGCGCCGTGATAATCAAAATACTAAAAACTCTCAAAGTGAAGAAGGCGCAGGTCGACCTGCATTTCAATGTACTAAAGAACCTGCAGTAATGTGTGCAGCCAAAGATATTCCCAATGCACCTGGTGATTCTCGAGAAGAAGTTGTTTTATTAATGGAAGCCTATGATTCTATTTTAAACAGCGAAAAAGACTGTACCAAAATAGAACAATCCATTGAGAGCATAGGCGAACAACTACAATGGAGAAAGTCTGAACGTCGAATTAAGGCTAACCTAGAAGATTTAGCAGTCGAATGCTATTACCGTCAAAAAAACCTCGAAAAAACGGTCGAGCATGCACGTAAATTGCAATGTACCGGGGATGAAAGTTACATCAACAGTGTCTACTGGTATTTGACCTCCATTAATCATCGTGTCGGTGACAAAACAAAAGCACTCAGTTCTTATCAATGTTTTCAAGAGGCAACTGACTACATTACTCAACATGACTTCAGTCCCGCTTATGTGGCCTCAAGACATCGCGAATCAGGTGCACTCGCTTGGTTGTATTTTGATGACCTAGAAGGCGCAACATCATCATTAATAAAAGGTAGAAAGATTTTAAAAGAGATACCAGAAAAATCTGCTGGAATGTTGCAAGTTATCTCCGAAATTAATTTGGATCTAATGGAAACTTACGTCACTGCTAATATTGACAGAGATACATTTGATGAGCTTTTAGAAGAGATAAATTCTAGCGGCTTACTCACTGACGGCTACAAACAGATAAAAGATACACTTGCTGCAATTTATCACATGCAAAACTCAAATAATGCTGACGCACTCATACCATTAGCAAACATCAGTAGTCGTTTTAGCTTAATGCCGGAATTCATCTGTGGCTGGGATTGGAGCGGTTTTGATCGTGGCTTAGACGAATCAATTACTAACGATAGTATTCGTGAACAAGCGAGAACATTGGTTAATGCTACAAACTGTTATATCCCTCAAACCATGCAAACACGTATTCAAAATGTAAATAAAGTTGGGAAGTGGTTAAAGTCACAATGATAAGTCTCATAAACACTTTAATATACAGGTTGATTAAAACACGAACCTCCAAAAAGTGGGGGGGTGTCATTTTATTCCTCTCAAAGCGAAGCCCAATACAAAGACCTCTAAAAAGTGGGGGGGTGTCTTTATATAGCTTAAAACGGTTAATAAAACACAATCTAAACCAAGCCGAGGTAATCTGTGTTAAATAAAATTATCCTAGCTGCAATTAATCGGGCAAATACTTCAAAGCCCGATGCGATGCAAGCTGATGCTTTCGAAAACCCAACAAGCTACACAGGATATATTTATCCGCTTCGATATTTACTAGCACTTCGTTACTTAAAAACAAAACAAAAGACCTTGGCGCACTTTCGTTACAAAAAAGAATATCCGATAGCAGCGAATGATTTCACAAATGCGTTAATTGAACGTTTATCAAACAAACAGTCATCAAATCAAATCAAACACAACGCTGAATTAACTAAGCCTAATTTCCCTTGGTTGGGCAATGTGTTTACGGCAAAAATTATCTATCCTCTACTTTTTGTTTCATTGGCTGGCGTTTTATTTAGCGTTAACCAATGGCATCAACAGAAAAAAATAGAAAGTGTATTGGCTAATTACTTGCCTTATTTTTCAGACTTATTACATCGTAAACTTCTGTTAAAACACAATGATGCAAATACTAATTTAGTGGAAGCTACTGAGTTATCAATCAATAAAACAGAAAATAAAATCCTAAGCGAGCTTCCGGAAAAAAATGGTGTGAGAGACATCATGCAAGCACAATTAACAAAACTGAAAGACCCAAATACCGATAGCGAAAGCATCATGTTTGGCTTTAAAGAAGTAAATACGCTCTTTGACAAAGAACAGCAACCTTATTACTTGTCGCCAAAGTCGTTTACTATGCCATGCTCATCTTTGATTGATGCACCCGTTGAGCAAATGATGATGCTCAAAGAACTCGAATCTTTAATGAGCAATAACAATCCAGAATTGTGCCGCACTACCATGATGACGACTTACAAGGTTGATGATCGAACTCAGCTTTTTTATAAGGATAAACATGTCACAAAAAGTAATGAGGTAGAACTGCCGTTATTTCATGTGCGACGAATCGATAAAGTACCTGCAGTAGATGGAGCACTTGGCTTAACTTTTAAAGAAAGAGGCATCGGTTCGATTATTCTTGTGGATAGAATTAAAAACTTTGCAAGAGAGTCGATCTTACCCGCCCTCACCTTTCAAGGCAGAAATTATATCATTCCCTATTGGATGCAAGGTCATTATGAAATAGAAGAAGCCGTAACCAAAGGCTATAAAAAAGACATTAACCAGATTTACCCTGATAAAACGGAACAAAAAAAAGTAAAAACCTTAGTTAAGCAGTTGATCAAAGATAAAAACCGCATGCAAAATTCTAAAATGGAACAGACCATGCAACGCACCAACAGTAATAACGATCAAAACATTTTTGGTAATGGCTTCGATGCGATTAGTGTTTTATTAGGGAATAGTAAAAAAGATAAAGGCAATATTAAAGAGTTTGTAAGACCCCTATTTGATGAAGCTGATTCACAAACTCTAAAAAAACTGGATGAGGCTTTGTACCCCAGTATTGAATACCATGAGGCTTATCATCAAATTGATAAAAAAGATTGGCTTCCGCCCAATTGGTTAACATCAGTTTTTAAAGGAAAACTAGATGAAAATGCCACCGAGCATACTTTAGAAGAGCTTGGTGCTTACTTATCTCAATTAGCAAATACCGAGCAAGGCCAGAATATATGGCTAAGTAAATTATTAATATTTTCATTAAACCCAATGACAAAAGGACAAGCAGAATATTACGCTTCCAGTATTATCTTTAATGCGATGGAAGCACTACATTTAGAAGAAGCGATCGAAGCAAATTATATTGCAACAGTTGACGACAAAACTCGTATTTTTAAAGCATTACTCAGCAAAGACAGCGATGAAATAAGCAGAATGGCTCGTCAAGCCTATCAAATATTGTTCCAGAGAGATGTACCAAACTTAGCAAACCATTCTCTTAACTAAAGGCTTTAAAAAAATTCTAGCGTCTGAAACTGCTTGCAACTAATTCCACAGAACATCTTTCTTATAAATTGAAGTTTAATTAATTGCCTAATTTCTGTGCTATCTTTATAAGATAAATATTAACTACTTGCTCGTGTGTATTACAGCAATGACAATTGAATTCTTAATAATTAAATATGATCGAAAGCCGCTATAAAATTGAATACGTCTTCCCTAATGAAGACCAAGCTAAAAAGAAAGCCTCTCCGTTCAGAGTATTATGGTATTTACTCCTTATCCCGCTCATAGGAATGGTTGTAGCAGCTATTACTTATGATTTTTCTTTCAAAGACTTATCTCGTGATTCACTTGTATTAATTGAAAAAGCCAAGGTGCAGGTTTTCAATCTTGGAGAGCAAAAAGTATCTATAGATTTAAAGGAAACAGCTGAGAAACAGGCAATAGCACCCATAGAAAAACCAATTTCAAAAGTTGCAGAAGAAAAAACAGCTCCAATTATTGCCGTTGCTCCCATAGAAAAAATAGAACGATATAAATCAAAAATCTCTCAATTAAGTTCTCAACAAGAAGCGCAACTAAAATCCATCCAAGAACAAATTGAAAAAAATTCAGCATTTTCAAAAAAACTTAATTCAATATCGGAACAGTTAGTTCTTGAACAAATAAAAAATCAGCAGTTGAACTCTTTGGTCACAGAACAAGAAAAAGACAGATTAGAGTTAGAAGAACAATACAATAAGGCTCTAGAAAAGACTGATATTGCCTCGATTCAAAGTACTAATAAAGCCTCAAAAAATCAGATATCTACTAAAGAAACTATAGAACAAGTGCCTACTGAGGTTAACAAGGAAGAGATTAACGTAACTAAAGTTCAGGAGAATGAAGATGCTGTTCTAGTAACGACAAAAGAAATTACTCAGACAGCAGAGATAGTAGATCAAAGCGAGAAATCTGAAACTGATAAAATCATCGAAGCTATGACTACAATAGCTAAAGATACCACTAGTGAAACAGAAAAAAACGTATCGACAGTTAATAAAACTAGTGAAAAGTTAGATACACAATCAAAAAACAAAGAAATTGCTAACCCAAAAAAAGAAGAAGCTAATAATAATGTTACCGAACTAGTGAAAGTAAAAGAAATCATTAAAACTCCCAAAACTGAAGAAGTAACGGAGTTATCTGAAACGGATAAAATTATTAAAGCAATGAGCACGACCACAAAAGTTAACACTAGCGAGAAACTCGCCGAAGTTGATAAAACCAAGTCTAAAACAACAGAGCTTAAATCAAGCATTAATTCAATTACTGACAATGAAGACACCGATGTCAGCTCAACTGAATATGCAACAAAAGTGACTGAAACTAACACTACCGAGATAAGCAATACTTCTAAAAATGATATTGCAGAATCAGAGAAAGTTATAAAAACAACAGAAGCTGAAAAAAAAGAAGTATCTTCAGTGGATGCGATTATAGCTGCTATGCAGGAAACTAAAACAACGAGTAGTTCGGATGATCAGAGTAAGACTGTCGATTCAAAATAAGGTCTTAATCCCGTTTAGACTAAACGCAAAATAAAAATTGCTAACCACTACAAACTATCAAATGATGAGTATATTTACCTTAGCAGCCAAGATAAAAATGGACGAGTTACTTTTTGTATATCTCGTTTATTTCTAGGGAAATACTATCACCTGACTGAACCTCGGTTTTTTCATTATATAAATCACCGTTATTAGGTATTGGCTGACCTGTTTTAGAAATTCTAGCGCCAACAGCAACATTCTTAAAGGCAGATAGTTTTAGGTTTGGCATCATCGCCATTTCATCATTAAGTACCACTTCTAAAGGAAGATCTTTTACCTGCTTGCGCACTGCAGCGAGTGGCATTGGTGGTCCACTCATAGCTTTAGCATAGATAAACACATAGTCTTCAGGCGAAGCTTTATCTTTAAGAGTATTTGATAGTGAGATATTTACTTTTATTCCCACATCATTAGAAACCGTGTTATTTAGTTTAGAAGAGTCTGTATTTTCTGTAGAAGGTTTCTCAAGGTTAGCCTCAAGTTCACTTTTTTGATCAGAGTTCAAACGACTCTTAGCTTCAGCAATTAAATTCTTTACGGCTGTTTGCTCATCCGGCTTATCATTCAAAAATGGAAGTACTTTTTGCCATTGAATAATTGCTTCGGGATATTCGCCCGATTGACTAGCTGCCATTCCAGACAACCATAGTGCGGTTATATTTTGCGGCTCAAACGTTAAGGCTTTTTTTACTAGCTCCCTTGGTCTTCCTACAAGTAGTCCGTTATTACTCATAGATAGAGCATCAGCTAAAGAAAGCATAGTCTCCGCACGATCAGGACGTAAACTCAATGACTTGTCAAACGAATCTGCTGCTTCAGAAAAACTCTTCAACAACATATAAGAACGTCCTAACATATACCAACCTTTAGGATCAGTAGGGTTGCTCTCCATTTCAGCTTTTAAACGACTAGTGATTAGTTCTACATCTGGTGAACCGTCTGCTTTTAGAGGCATACGAGCTTTGACAGCTTCTTTAGCTGTTACTTTAGGATCTAATTCCTTAGCAAAATCGAGATTGCCTAAGTGCAAATAAACGGGAATGGCAATCAACGGAATAAGTAATAAAACTGGCCAAGTATCAATAAATGTAGATCCACTATGCTTATCAGTCTTTAATGAATTCAGTTCTGTTTGCTTTAAATCATTAAACAAAGACAGTTCTAATTCATCTTTGGTAGCTTGATAGCTTTCCGGATCAATATCATTCTGCTCATATCTAAGCTCTAACTCAGTCAGCTGTTCTTTAACGATTGAAATATTCTGTTCACGAGTTGCATCTTGCACATCTTCACGTCTAAACAATGCGGGCAAAATAAAAGCCAAGGCGATAATGATTAATATCGCGCTAATTATCCAAAACATTTTACTTACTTCTCGCTGCTAGAATTTGATTTCAACATGCTACGAACTGAATCACGTTCGTCATCACTTAATTGCTTAGGTGCTTGCTTAGATTGTTTCCGCACTATTCTCAATATCATAAATAAGCTTAAAAATAACAATAAAGGCGGCCCTACCCAAAGCAGAATAGTTTTACTTTTAAAAGGAGGTTTATAGAGAACAAAATCACCATAACGAGCCGTCATATAATTAACAACATCTTCACGGGATTTACCTTCTACAACCATTTCATAGGTTTTTTCACGCATATCGGTAGCCAACTCAGCGTTCGATTCTGCTAAATTTTGGTTCTGGCACTTCACACAGCGAAGCTCTGCAATTAAGTCTAAGTATAATTTTTCTCGCTGCTCATTTTCGAAGGTGTGAAATTCAATTTGAACAGCAATAGCTGATAAAGAAAAACTCATGAGTAAAGAGATCATCAGACTTCGCAATAGGTATTTCATCTTTTCTCCTTTCGCAATTCTGTAATCAAAGGAACAAGAATTTGATCCATCGCTTCGTCATAAACTGGACCAGTAAACTTGTAACGAACAATACCCTTCTTATCGACAACAAAAGTTTCAGGTACGCCAACGACACCCCAATCAAGACCTGCTGTTCCCTCTGTATCTACTGCGACTGATTGATAAGGATTGCCATATCTAGCTAACCAAGCCAAGGCTTCGTCACCATAATCTTCAGTACCGTAATCTTTATAATTCAAACCAATGGTAGGTACTTTCATCTTTTCAATTAAACGACTCAATACTTTATGTTCAGCTCGGCAAGAAACACACCAAGATGCCCACAAATTCAAAACCCAAACCTCACCTTTCATTTCCTTTGCTGTAACCATTTCTTCAGGTTTATATAGTTTGGGTAGAGAAAAGTTAGGAGCAGGCTGACCAATAAAAGGAGATGGAATTACTTTTGGATCATTTTTCAACCCAAATAACATCAAACCAACTAAAGCCATAAAAGCAATTAAGGGAATAAAGTACTTCTTGTTCACGCAGTTACACCTGGAGTATTTTTTGATGTATCTTTAATCTTATTAGCGCTTTGAACAGGCTCCACAACTATCTTCTTCATACGCCTATAACGTTTATCAAAGGCAGCTAATAAACCACCAAATCCCATTAAAACTGCACCCAACCAAATCCATCTAACAAAGGGCTTATGATACAAACGGAAACTCCAAGCGTTATTTCCTAAAGGCTCACCCAAAGCTACAAATAAATCACGAGTAAATCCTGCATCAATACCTGCTTCTGTCATAGGCATCTGATCACGCCCATAGTCGCGCTTTTCTGGATGCATATTATTTACTAGCTCGCCGTTTAATGAGACATCCATCGTGGCGCGATTAGCGATATAATTATCCACTTTTACTGATTCGATTTTTTTGAAAGCAAAATTATATCCGGCTAACTCATAACTCTGTCCCACTTCAAGTCTGACGTCTTTTTCAGTGTCGTAAATAGAAACTAAAGTTATACCTATTACTGTCATAGCCATGCCAATGTGAGCAATCACAGAACCCCAAGCAGCCATGGGCAATTTAAACGGAGATCGACCAAGACTAAGCACCCACATCAAAGCAGCTAAAGTAACCCAACTGCCTAAGAATAGCCCTAAGCTTGTCATGATATTAAAATCTGAGACTGTCACTAAAGGTAATACGAACGCAGCTACCAAGCTAACTGTTAAGGGTAACCAAGTCTTCTTCAGTATTCTGCTAGGCTCATCTTTTTTCCAACGCAAGAAAAAACCAAAACCCATCGTTATATAGAGCAAAACTCCTAGCGGTATAATGACGCTATTGAAATATGGAGGTCCCACCGATATTTTTCCTGAGCTGAAAGCATCAATAATCAAAGGGTATAGCGTTCCTAACAACACGGTAGCGGTCATTACGATCAAAATAACGTTGTTAACTAATAAACCTGACTCTCGTGAGACCAGAGAAAAAGCACCTACTGAACGAAATTTATGCGCTCTGAATGCAAAGAGGACAAGTGACGAACCGATAACAGCTAATAAGAAAATAAGAATAAACAAACCACGTTCAGGATCACTCGCGAAAGAATGTACCGATGTCAAAATACCAGAACGGACTAAGAACGTGCCCAATAAGCTTAATGAGAAACCGAGAATACAAAGCAGTATTGTCCACGCTTTGAAGCTGGCACGCTTTTCAGTGACCGCTAGAGAATGGATTAAAGCCGTGCCGACAATCCAAGGCATTAATGATGCATTTTCAACAGGATCCCAGAACCACCAGCCGCCCCATCCTAATTCGTAATACGCCCACCAACTACCCAAAGCTATACCAAAAGTCAAAAACACCCAAGCAATGTTAGTCCAAGGTCTTGCCCAACGGGCCCATGCAGCGTCTAATTTACCATCAATCATGGCTGCGATAGCAAAAGAGAAGGCTACCGACAAGCCTACATAACCCATATACAACATAGGCGGATGAACCGCTAAACCGAAGTCTTGCAATAACGGATTTAGTTGACGTCCTTCAAGCGGTATTTGCAAGAGTCGTTCAAAAGGATTCGACGTTAACAGCATAAACAGCATAAAGCCTACGCCAATCAGGCCCATCACACTGAGGACTCGCGCCAGCATCACAGGTGGAATACCTTTACTGAAAAAACCAACTGCAGCTCCCCAACCTCCTAGTACCAATGCCCATAATAATAACGAACCTTCATGAGCGCCCCAAAGTGCTGACACTCTAAACAGAGTAGGCATTTGCGAGTTGGAATTGTTAGCTACGTATTTAACCGAAAAATCATTGCTCAAAAAAGCATAGAGCAAACAAACAAATGAAATAGTTAACAAAAACATTTGTGCAAATGAAGCAGGCTTTGCTATTGATACCCAATGATTTTTTCCTATCAAAGAGCCAACTAACGGAAAAACACCTTGGACGAGTGCAACGGATAACGCCAAGATCAGAGCAAAATGCCCTATTTCAGGAATCATTAATAAGTGCCTTTAGTTTTAGTTTCTTTCACTGAATTTGCTTTAGCAGGAGCATGTTCTTTATTCAACGTATCTGATAATTCTTTGGGCATGTATTCCGCATCATGTTTTGCTAATACTTCCTCAGCATAGAACAGGCCATCATCGCCCATTTTTCCACGAGACACTTGGCTCTTACCTTCTGAAAATAAATCAGGCAGAATTTTTGTCGTGACCACGGTAATTTCATGATTGCGGTTATCACGAACGATAAAACGTGCTTCAAGTTCTGTTGCGCTGCGTTTAAGACTACCTTCTTTTACCAAACCACCCAAACGAAACACTTGTCCTTTAGGAACTTCACCCCCCAGCACTTCTTCGGGTGTATGTAAATATGCAAGATTACCCTTCATTGCTTTGCCAATAAGCGCAGATGCTGCGCCTACACAGCATAAAGCCAGCAATACAAAAAATAAGCGTTTCGTTCTTGGTTTCATTACTCTTAATTCCTAAACTCTTTATTTACTAAGTTTGTTTTTCTGAATGAGATTTTTTAGATGCTCATAACATATTTAATTCTGTTTACGTCTAGCATCTAATCGCTTAGTACGTTTAATCTGTTTAATAACAGAGCGTCTTTTCATTATTAAACTAACAGGCTCTAGTATCATCAGTGCCAATGCTATACCCATCGCACTCCAAATAAAGATTCCAAAACCTCCCATGCTAAAAAATTCAGTCATGATCTTGTCTCCGTTCTTGCTTCTATTTTGGAGTTGCTAGTTTCAGCTAAACTTATTTCAGGTAAATTAGACACCCAAGTCGTCGAACGTTCCCGCTCTAATACAATTATTCTCGCACGCATCAGAGTCGTGGCGAAACTATACATCCAGAACCCCAATGTAGTGACTAACATTCCTATCAGAATATTAGATTCCACTCGTTTCAAAGAGGACTCTTGATGTAATGATGCACATTGAGTCGGATCTGGGCAATTAACCGCATAATATATAATGGGTACTAAAGCCAAACCAACTAAAGCCAATAGCGCCGAAGCTTTATCCGAACGTCTGACATCATCGATCGCCGATTGCAGAGCAATGTAACCAATATAAACAAAGAGTAATATTAAGAAGGTCGTCAGTTTGGGATCCCAATCCCAATAAGTCCCCCAACTGGTTTTACCCCAAATAGCGCCTGTTGCAAGAGCAATAATCGTCATCACTGTTCCTGTTACAGCCGTAGCTGAGGCAAGCATATAGGATAGTCGAGTATTAAAAATGAGCCCCAACATCGCCCAAAAGACCATTACAGCGTATAGCCACATCGCCATCCAAGCAGATGCTACATGTACATAAATAATTCGATAGTATTGTTTTTGATCATTCAAGATATCGGCGGTTTTGAAGAATCCCCAATACAAGCCACCCAAAATAAGCATTATGGCTGCGATCCAGAACAACGGGATCAACTTTCCTGCCAATGGATAGAAGCTCATGGGAGCTGAATATTTAAACCAATTAATTTTCATTCTTAGTTCTTTAAACCTTATTTAGCTGATTTATCCGTTTAAATAGATTACAAATGACAGCTCTGTTGAGCTTGTCGAACACACCTCCCCACTTATTGAATGTATTTAATCTTTAAATGGAAAAAATCGCTATTCTGATAAAACTATTAATGGGTGATTATAATACGAAATACAAGGTTACTTTCATAAAAAAGATGAACTGAAAGGCTCAATAAGACCGCTCAAATTCCCTCATTTATTCTAAAGAAATTTTTAATGCAGCTGCAGTTACCCAAGGCGAAAAGACTATAGATAAAAGACTGAATGCTAATAGCAATAAAACATAAGGTTCAATGCTCACACCAGTTATCATGCTAGTCGATATTGCTCCAGCGCCATAGACCAATACAGGAATATACAAAGGTAATACCAACAAAGAAACCAAAACTCCTCCGCCACGTAAACCTAGGGTTAAAGCGGCTGCAATAGCGCCCAACATGCTTAAGACAGGTGTACCGATGAATAACACGAACATCATGACGAATATTGAATCCATCGGTAGGTGATAAAAAAGCCCCAGTAAAGGAGAAATTAACACCAATGGCAGTCCCGTTAATAACCAATGTGCTAAAATTTTTGCGAATACTGACATTGAGAGGGAACTTGGAGACAACACTATCTTCTCCAAGGTTCCATCCTCGTAATCTGCGCTAAACAATCTATCTAATGCAAGTGTAGAAGCTAATAAAGCAGCAATCCAAACCACTCCAGGCGCCATCTGCTGGAGTATCTTTTCTTCAGTGCCTACACCAAGTGGAAATAAACTAATGACCACGATAAAGAAAAACAACACCGTGAAGATTTCGCTGCGGCGTCTCAGTGCTAGTAACAGATCTCTTTTGAGAATAGTCCCAAATGCACTAGTCATCGCTTGAAGTACTTTCGTTACCAGTAGAACTACTATTTAGATCAAGTGAAATGCTAAGAATTTCTCCGTTAGTCAAAGGCACTTCTTGATGCGTGGTGAGAATCGCCATACCCTCATTTTCAATATGCTTAGCAATGACTTCTTGTAATAATTTAACGGCAAAACCATCTAGAGCGACAAAAGGCTCGTCTAAAACCCATAGTTTTGCTTTACTTAACAACAAGCCAGCCAGAGCTACACGGCGCTTTTGCCCTTGAGAAAGGTGTGCTGTTGGCTTGTATTCAGAGCCAAACAAACCAATATCATCAAGTGCTTGTAGCAAATCATCTTCTGAGTATGTTTCACCTGCAAGTGCCGTGTTTATTTGAAGGTTCTCTAAAGCACTAAGATCAGCTTTAATGGCATTATGATGACCAAGATAAAATAAATCTTTAAGGTATTCTTCTCCTAATTTCTTTATTGACTTACCGTTCCAATGAACCTCACCCGCTTCTGGCTGATAAAGACCACAAAGTGTTCTCAGCAAGGTGGTTTTTCCGGTGCCGTTTTGACCTTCAATACGCATTAGCTGCTTGCTTCTTAAGGCAAAAGAAAGCTCTGAGAAAAGTTCTTTTTCTCCGCGTTGACATTGTAATTTAATAACTTCTAGAGACATTCGGCTAGTTTAAAGAAAATCAGCATGGGGGTCGAGCGAATAGCTCCAGACTTATCACTAAAGATCATATATATAAAAGAAATAGAACCTCATCACTCAAAGGCATTCACGCTCTATTAAAACTCATTCTTATATTTTTCTGAAACACATAAAAGTGATAGATGAACCCAAACTAAAAAATCTGTATGATTGCATTTTTTACCGCGTTTTTGCGGCATTATTCCGCAGATAAGGCATATAGTTGATTCATGAATAATAATGAAAGCGAACATAATCAATCACAAAAGCCTAAAAAAAGAGGCTGTTTACGCACCTTAGGAATCATTTTAATAACCAGTGTCATCTCGATTATTGGTAGTGTCTTAGTTCTAAATTATTTCATATTCCCTAGCAAGCTTGATCCGGTCGAGTTAAGTCAAAAAGAAGAAAGCACTCTCAACTCAAAACTAAAACGATTTGGCTTACCTACGATTCCCAGCAAATCAAACGAGACAATAGAACCAAGCACAACAACGCTAGAGCCAGAGGCATACACTGAAGTGGGCACTAGCAGGGAAATCAATTTCTCAGAAAAGGAACTCAATGCGCTTTTAGCAAAGAATACTGATTTGGCTGATAAAGTAGCAATCGATTTAGCAGAAAACTTAGCCAGCGCGAAAATAATTATCCCCCTAGATCCTGATTTTCCAATACTTGGCGGAAAAACACTGAAAGTGAATGCTGGCACTGAACTTTCATACGCTAACGGTCGACCAACCGTGATACTAAAAGGCGTGACAGTTTGGGGAGTGCCTATACCAAACGCTTGGCTAGGCAACTTAAAAAACGTCGATTTAGTCAAAGAATTCGGTGGCAACGAAGGTTTCTGGAAATCCTTTGCTGATGGAGTTGAAAATATATCCGTCGACGAAGGACAATTAAAAATTAAACTTAAAGAATAAAGGAAGTAATTTAGATGGATATGTCAATTGGCTTAGATGGTTTGTTTACATTAGAAAACCTATTCACCTTAGGTATGCTAGTCATGCTTCAAGCGGTATTAGGTTTTGATAACCTACTCTATATTTCACTTGAGTCTCAACGAGTTGAAGCATCTCAACAATCAAAAATTCGCAAATGGGGCATTGGCTTAGCCGTTATATTACGTATCGTTCTATTATTTGCATTACTATCGGTATTAAGCCTTTTTACTAATGAACTCTTTGCAGTAGATATTGAAGGTTTTATTTCCGGCTCATTCAATCTTAAAAGTATTGTGGTATTTTTAGGAGGCATCTTCTTAATCTATACCGCGCTTAAAGAAATTTTTCACATGATGATGCTCGAAGAAAGTGAGCAAAAAGATCGAAAACCAAGTTCATTCGCCACTGTACTTTTTTCAATTGTTATTATGAATGCTATATTCTCGTTTGATTCTATTTTGAGCGCAATGGCATTAACTCAAAACTTTATTCTGATGGCGACAGCTATTTTGATTGGTGGAGTATTAATGGTGGTACTTGCTGATAGAGTCACTGACTTTTTAAAGAAGAACCGCATGTACGAAGTGGTTGGTTTATTTATTCTATTTTTAGTGGGTGCAATGTTACTTTCAGAAGGAGCGCATGACGCGAACTTAACATTATTCGGCACAGAAATTCATGCCATGAGTAAATCAACGTTCTACCTAATTATCTTTGTTATGGTCATTGTTGAAATGGTGCAATCTCGATATCAAAAGCGTTTATTTGCTCTAAAGCAACCAAAATAAACCCTTAAATAATATCTTACTTAAGTGTCCTTTTTAGCTGATTAAAAGCTTAAAAGGACACCCCCCTACTTTTTGATAATATTTTCTATTTCCTAAACCCCTGTTATATAAGAACTTAGAAAATACAGACAAGTAGAACCCCATTTAATGTTTAAAATTTAAACATTTTTGATGTACACTCATTGATATCAAAGAGTGTTAAACCCCATACAATAATAATAAAAACAGCGAGTATCAATACCATCTTTGGGCTTTAAAAAATACTAAGGGAATCAGTATGAAGTGTGATGCTATCAAACAATTAGCCAGTCTAATTTTTTTGAGTTTTTTAACTTTCAGCGTTAATGCCGAAGGCTTGTCTGAATACCTACAAAACCCCTCATCAAGCACTGTAGAAACCTCCAACGTAATTCAAACTTCTACAAAAACGATAGCAGCACGTTCATTAGAGCCTGTTAGTGCTTCTATTAGCAATTCCCCTATAACTGAATCAAAAGATTTCAGTCAATATAAAAATATCATTGAATTAGTCGTTGCGGGCATCGTTGCAGCTGCTTTAATTATCATAATTTTAGTAATCTTTTTAGGAAGATGGGTAGCTAGTGGCGAAAAGAAGCGCATCAAAGCAATGCGTATTGAAGCGGAAGAAAACACAGATCATATCACTTCTGCTGCGACAACTATTCGTGAGCAAGAAAAAGAAACCACTCAGATAACCCAAGTAATGCGTACCCAAGCTAGTGAATTATCACTCAAACAGAAAGAGACTGAACAGTTTACGAATGAAATCATTGATACGTCTAAACAAGTTAAAGAGCACGAAAAAGAGATCAATGATGTCGCTACTCATGTTTCTGATAATATGGGGAAAATTCAAAAATATTGGGACAATCAAGTAAATGAAACGGTAGATACAATTAGCCTGTTTCAACATCAACTTAGTGAAAATATCAATATAGCAAATGAAGACCTAGAGAAAATCAAACAACAAAAAGGCTTGTCTGATGAACTATTACAAGAATTTCTAAGCAAACATAATCAACAAAACTCATTAATAGATGATACTTCAGAAATATCAGCTAAAGTAACTGCCAATCTCGAGCTAGCCTATAAAGAATCAAATAAGCTGTTAGATCTATTAAAAAAGCAGCAAGAACAAGCTGAGCTTTCATTAAACGAATATTCAGAACGCTTAAATAACTTTGAAGAACAAGCCTACGAGCAATTTGATACCAGCTTCCAAGTTGCTGACCTAGCCAGGCAAGAGCTAACAGCAAACCTTGACGAGAATCGTAAACACATTGAAACAATGCGACGTCAAGAAGAACTAAGCCATGGCTTGAATACTCAAATAGCTAAAAACCTTGAAACCTTAGATTATTCGAAAATAGTAAAGATTTCTCAAAGCCTCGATACAACACAAAACATGTTCGATGAAATTCATCACAAAGTTGACGACACAAGAATGATGCTTGAAGAGTTAAAGCAAATTGAAGAAGAAATAAAACAAACTGCAAGCAATGTTGAGAGCGTTGCAAAAAATCAAAATGTTTTAGACACAACTGTTGATGGAACAGAAGTTGAAAGCGATCAACAAATAGATGATATTGAGGACGTTAAAATAGAAGTTTCGAGTTCAGAAATTGAAGATATTTCTACCAAAGCCACACAATCATTAGACGAACAACTGGCCAAAGATATTGTTGATGCTCTAGATAACCCATCTGAAAAGATCAGAGGGAATACTACAGTTGCGATTTCAGATTATAAAATGGCTAGTGGAGATGCTTCTACACCATTGGCGTTCTTTCGCGATGCTAAAAAAGCAAAACCTATCAAAAAATAAGTGAGCCATCCTTGGCTCCCAGTCACTCTTTTCCTTCTAATCAAAATAGATCTATAAAATAAATCTAATTTGTAGACCAATTCCCTGGTCCGTCACTGGTGTATCCAAACTTGTTTATCCATAAAAAATAATTTCTAGCGGATTTGAAATTAAATCGTTATTTAAGACTTCCGTATCAAGTAGTGGGAGGGACTATATCAGCGTAATTTTAAAATAACATGCCCAAGCTCACTAACGGCTGACTATTAAAGACGTAGGAACAAACGGTAACTTTATGAGGACTAACTAGGTTTTAACAAGGATAGATTGGAATTTTAAATTCATATGTTTTTTAAAGATGTTTAGATTGAATCGTTTTTACATGGTTTAGAGTAAATAGAGATTCTAGCAAACCATGATTAAGTCTATGCGCTGAGCTTTTTGCTGTGATCTTTCCTTGAATATGGCCATTTGCAAGCATTAAGTCTCCCACCAAGTCTAATACACGGTGATAGATAATCTCATCTTCCATTCTCAAACCTGATTTGTTCAAAATATTATCTTTGCTATCTATCACCAAGGCCGTTTTCATATTGGCACCCAGGCAAATAGGATCTTTTTGAAAACGTGTGAGTTTAGCTAATAGGCCATTTTTCAAGCGACCAAAAGTCCTCGCTGAGGACATTTCTTGCTTGAAAATTTCAGGGGTTATTTCACCTTGCCAATTTAATCGTCCAAAATGCGATAAGGAAATAGAAATATCAAAAATCAAACTATCCGCAGGCTCAATTTTAATACTGCGCTTTTTCTCCTTAACTTCAGTGGTCTTGGTTACTTGATGAATAATGCGTGATTGATCTTGGGGCTTTACACCTGTGGCTTCAATTTCATCGATAAATATCTTCGCGCTTCCATCTAACACAGGAATCTCACTACCGACTACTTCCACAATCGCATTATCAATGCCGCAAGCATAAAACGCTGCCAACAAATGTTCTACTGTGCGGATTTGGTGTCCATCTTCTGAGGCTAAACAGGTACATAAGGGAAGTGTTTTAACATTTTGCCAATGAGCAGCTATCTCAATCTTATTCTTGTTAGCTTTTATGGGTGAAGGGACACCCCCCCACTTTTGGGGCATTTTCACAAACACAATCCCACTATTTACAGGCGCGGGTAGGATAGTAATTGCATGGCGTTTTGCGGTATGTAATCCGGGCCCTTTAAAATTAAGTGGCGCGGCTATTGTGCCTTGTGGATTTGATAGCATGATTGAATTTTAACAGATTTATTTTTGTTTTAATTATCACTTTTCAAGGGTTGGTTAGAGGACTGATTAGGTGATGTTTCATCAGCTACTTTTTCTTCTAGTTTACTTTTTTCAATATTATCTCTCTGTAAATCCCACATTTCAGAATACCTTCCTTTTTGTTCTAACAGCACTTGATGTGAGCCACGCTCAACCACCTTACCTGCCTCCATCACCATAATCATATCGGCGTCTACAATTGTCGATAAGCGATGCGCAATGATAAGCGTCGTAGTATCTGATGAAATTTCTTTTAGTGTCTTTTGAATGGCTTGTTCGGTACCTGTATCTAACGCCGAAGTTGCTTCGTCAAAGATCAAAATTGCAGGTTTTTTGAGAATCGTTCTCGCAATGGCTACACGCTGCTTTTCTCCACCTGAGAGTTTTAAACCGCGCTCTCCTACAATACTATCCCAGCCATCAGGTAAGCTTTCGATAAAGTCATAGATATGCGCCATCTTCGCTGCTTGCTTTACTTCTTCTTCGGTCGCGTTCAAATTACCGTACTGAATATTGTAGAAAATACTCTCATTAAACAAAATGGTATCTTGCGGCACAATGCCAATAGCTTCCCGTAAACTGTCTTGAGTTACCTCGCTGATATTCTGGTCATCAATCAAAATACGACCCGAGCTAACGTCATAAAAACGAAATAACAACCGCACCAATGTCGATTTACCGCCTCCACTGTAACCAACGACTGCCAAAGTATTTCCCGCAGGAATATCAAAATCTACGTTGTGCAGAATTTGTCTTTTTTCATCATAAGCAAAGGACACATTATCAAATGTCACCTTACCTTTTTTAACACTAAGGACAGATGAGGTAACAATGTCTTGGATTTCTGGTTCTTGCTGTAATAATTTGAAAACCAAATCCATATCCGCCAAGGTGTACTTAATTTGACGATAAATAATGCCAAGTGCACCCAATGGAATAAACAATTGCAGCATAAAGGCATTCACCATAACCAAGTCGCCGATACTCATGCTTTTATCGACCACGCCACTGGCTGCAAAAAACATAATGAGAGTGACGCCAAGCGCGATGATTGCCCCTTGTCCAAAATTAAGCATCGACATGGTACTTTGGCTTTTTACTGCCACTTCCTCCCATTCCTCTAAAATATCGTCATAACGTTTTTGCTCTAGCGCTTCATTATTAAAATATTTAACCGTTTCGTAATTGATCAAACTATCGAAGGCATGAGTATTTGCTTGAGAATCTAGACGATTCATATCGTGACGATAATGCATGCGCCATTCAGTAACGAGAAGAGTAAAAACCACATACACCGCTACTGTACCGAAGGTAATAAAAGCAAATACCAATGCGTAGTTGGATAGCAATATGAATGCAACCAAAGTGAATTCGATCGCAATAGGGAAAATACTGAACACCATAAAATTCATTAAGGTCGCAACCGAGCGAGTGCCACGTTCTAAATCGCGACTAATAGCGCCAGTTTTACGCTCAAGATGGAAACGTAAAGACAAGTTATGCAAATGCTGCATGACTCGTTTAGATAGTTCACGCATCGCGTGATAGCGAACTCGTGCAAAAACGGTATCACGTAATTCATTAAACAAAGAAGCCAGTAACCTAAAAATACCGTAACCAACCAATAGAGCTATGGGTAACACCAACAGCTGCTCTTCTTTACCATCAAACTTATCGATGATTTGCTTAAGTAACAATGGCACGGCAACCGTAGCTACCTTGGCTAAAATCAGACACGCCAGGGCGATTAGCGCACGGCCTTTGTAGGCCATTAAATAAGGAAGTAATTGTCGTAAATTATGATAATCGCGGCGGTTACCGGTTAGTTCTTCGCCTGTATGGTTTATATACAATTTGAATCCAAGGATAAAATGAATTGAGCTTATATTATTGAGTCTTTTAGCAATAAAGCAATATCACTTATATAAACTCTATACCGCAGTTTTGCTATTCTGTATCATCTTCGCACTATGAAAGATAAATCAACAGACAAAGCGAATAAGACCTCCATTGAAAAACCACAAGCTGAGAGAATCCAAAAAATTCTCTCAAGAGCTGGTTATGGCTCAAGAAGAGAAATTGAACGATGGGTTAATGCCGGTGAAATAACCGTAAATGGAGTCGTTGCCAAAAGCGGCCAAGCTGTCAGTGAAACAGATAAAGTCGTGTTGCGTGGACAAGTGTTAAAGCTTGCCTCTAAATTAAAAGCGAAACCTCAAGTATTGCTATATCATAAAAAAGTAGGCGAAATATGCTCTCGCAATGATCCTGAAGGACGTCCTACTGTCTTTGACTCTCTACCTAAACTTAGCAGTGGCCGCTGGATTCAAGTGGGTCGCTTAGATATAAATACCGATGGCTTAATGCTATTTACCACAGACGGTGAACTGGCTAATCGCTTGATGCATCCTTCGTATGAAATCGAACGTGAATATGCTTCAAGAATTTTAGGCGAAGTTACCGAAGGAATGCTTACAAACTTAAAACAAGGTGTAGAGCTGGAAGACGGTAAAGCCAAATTCAACAGCATCCATTTTGCCGGTGGCGAAGGCGCCAATAAATGGTACAACGTCACGCTTAATGAAGGTCGAAACCGAGAAGTAAGGCGTTTATGGGAATCTCAAGAGTTAATTGTTAGTCGTTTAAGACGTATTCGTTATGCACATCTCGAATTAAAACGCTCTTTGCGAGCGGGCACTTTTGAAGACCTCGATGTACGCGGCATGCGCAAACTCTACGAAAAAGTAAAACTGGAATTAGAAGAAGAGAACTTTGTATCGAATAGCGAATATAAAAGTCGAGCAGATAGAAACGCTAAGTTTAAATTTGGTAAAAAAGCCGTACAGAATAATCAACGTGGTAAAAAACGTTAAGGAGATATAGTGAAAAAGTAGGATTTTTAAACATTTACTTTTCCACCACCTTCTAGCTCATTTAGGAACGTATCGATAGGTTTTTGGCTCTTTTGATACTTAATAACTGACACCCCCCTACTTTTTAAAGGTTTTTCTCTTTAGATTTTATTCATATAACTAAAAAGAAGCTCAGCAGTCACTCACTTCCTGCTCATTTTGGACTTCTTCTTTTTAAAACGTTCTGGATGGGCTAACTTCTCACGTTTATCCATTACCCAAACGTGCATCAAACTACCCAAAAACATCAAAAAGCTAAATAGTAATAGTAGATAGCCGTAGAGTTTTTCATCAGCAGATAAAATATACCAAACACCCATTAGTATGTAAGCAAATGACACCATCGTTATAACAACCATAGTATAACGTCGTGCGTGCAGGATACCTCGAACGAAGAATAATAAAGGACCGGCAAAGAAAAGAATTTCAATAGACCTTGGGTAAATTTGTATTGGTGTTAGCCAGCTATTCCATAAAACAATCAAAATTGCTAAACCTAAAATACCAATAGCGGCCATTGCGCGCCAAAGCGTTACGATATCCATAGAACTAATCAGTGAGCTTTAAAGCGAGCTTAGCAAGTCGCTTACCTAAAGCCATGCATAACGCTTTTTCATCATCGCTTAAAGGCAAATCACTATTAGCACCCGCAACATGTGAAGGTCCATATGGCGTACCACCTGTGGAAGTGGTGAGTAATTCAGATTCTGAATAAGGCAAACCACTGATCAACATACCATGATGTAATAAAGGGATCATCATGCTCAACAATGTAGCTTCTTGACCTCCATGTAAACTTGATGTGGATGTAAAGACACCCGCTGGCTTACCTATTAATGAACCCGACAACCATTGTCCGCTAGTTTTTTCTAAAAAGAATTTTAGTGGAGCTGCCATATTGCCGAATCTTGTAGGACTACCGAGTGCTAATGCATCACAATTCTTAAGCTCATCTAATGAGACGTAAGGTGCTCCCGAATCAGGCACTTTTGCAGAAGTAGCTTCACACGTTTCTGATATTTCGGGCACGGTACGTAACACCGACTCTACACCCGTTACTCCTTCAGCCCCTCGTGCCACTAATCGGGCCATTTCTGCTGTAGCACCGCTACGTGAATAATATAAAACTAATACTTGTTTCATTGCATTTACCTAATAATTCGCAGTTAAAATCTTCTATGACTAGAAGGTGCTAATAAGTGGGGGGGGTGTCTTTTAAATCAATCATTCTGGAAAAGACGAATAGTAAAATCAGAATTAAAGTATATCGATAATATTTTCAATCGGACGACCAATCGCGGCTTTACCATTGGCTACCACTATCGGACGCTCCAACAATTTAGGAAATTCCACTAACGCATCAATTAATTGATCATTAGTCAGTGATTCGTCAGATAGATTATTATCGCTGTATTCTGCTTCGCCTTTACGCATTAGATCACGGGGCTGCATATTCAATAGCGTTAACACTTGCTCAATAGTTTCCCGATTTGGCGGAGTTTCAAGATACTTAACGACATCCGCTTCGATGCCTTTTTCTGTAAGGAGCTCCATTGCTGCACGTGACTTCGAACAACGTGGATTATGAAATATTTGTATATTATCAGACATGGTTTATCCAAAAATTTGAGGTTAAATAAGCTGTTTAGTTTATCTACGCGGAGGATAATTACAATTTCTTTTCTTATGCCGATTGTATTAACTTTAATAAAACCAGACACAAAAAAGCCCTCAAACGAGGGCTTTTGTAATACAACTTAACGCTTACTTCAAACGTAGAGTTTGACCTGGGCTAATGTTGTATGGAGGCTGTAAGTTGTTGATACTGATGATATCTTTCCAGTAGACACCTGTTTGACGCATAATTTCAAATACGGTATCACCCTTCTTTACAGAATATGTGCTTCCGCCTGATGACGCGCCAGCACTTGCTGTATTCGTCGTAGCTGCACTGCCACCCGCGTAGGTTGTTGGTGCATATGTCTGCTTCTGGTAGCTACCTGTATAAATACTTTTATTGCTGGTCGCATTAGTCGCCGCCGGAGCTTGTGTATTTGCTTTAGAGGCAGAACTGTAATCGTAATAGGTTGTGTTACTTTGCGCCGTCTGGCCTTGTTGCCCATACCCTGCATAGTTTGTATTTTGCTGTGGTTGAGGAGCAGCTGGCCTTGGTGCTTGTGCTTGTTGGGCTTGCTGACGATTCCAACGATCAATATAATACTGTTGATTATACTGTCCTGTTTGAACTTGTGGTCTAGGAGCAGCTGGACGAGGTGCTGGCGCAGCAGGTTTTGCTGGTTTGTAAGTATATGTATTTTGCGCTTTTGAAGCCGCGCATGCTGCACAACTATCGTTTACAACTGCTGTGCGACTGCGTTGTTGACCAAATCCACGGCCTCTTACTTGTCCACCTCCAGCGACTTGTCCTGATCTAGCTTGCTGACTAGAACCGTAATTACCTGTTGAACCATCCCCAGTGTTTACACTAGCCTGAGATGATCCGCGATAGCTACTACAACCTGATGCCATAACGGCAACTATTGAAGCAACTGCTAATAATTTTATTTTCCTGTTCATATAAAATACCTTCAATTTCTATTTAATAGATTTTCACAAAACGAATGCCATCTATAGCTATCTCTATAAAGAAAAATTAGCTAACCCAATACGTAAACCTTTTACACACAACGGTGAAATAAATAAAAACGTATCATTTGTGAAATGTTAATAAGGTATTGGCGAGAAGCCGACGGCGAAGCGATATAACATGCTTGCCTTTCATCCCCTAAGTTTAAACAAATTCGCATTTATTTAAACGTGTGCCCATAACCCCAATTTTAATGAATGGTCCCAACCACTCATAAGCCCTGTTTCTAAACTTTAATAATTATTTAGATAACATTTACATCTTTAACTGTAACTTTAACAACTACGCTTTATAGCACAAAACATATCTGTTTTACTACATATAAGCTAAAACAGCTTAATTTTAAAGGAGTTTTTAATAATTTACACTTTTTTCAGTAAAAAACTAAATATCCCCTCTCCGGATAGAAATATCGCCGAAACGATCAGGCCTGCTATCAATACACCGGCTACAATCGCGAGAAAAGCTTTACGTTTTTCAATGCCAAAAACCCAAGCTGCAAAACTTCCTGTATATGCACCTGTCACGGGTAAAGGAATCATGACAAATACCATCAACCCCCAAAAACCCCATTTTTCAATATTGTTTCCGACTTTAGCTCGAGTTCTGAGTACAATTTTCTCAAATAGTTTCGCGTACCAAGACATTTTATTGAAAATATCATGGAAAAAACCCATAAAAAAATAAACAATCGGAAATGCTAATATATTTGCAGCACAGCACATTAAGTAAGCCGTTACCGGATGAATACCATTATAAAGTGCATACGGTATGCCCCCACGTAATTCAGCAATAGGTAGCATACTTAAAATAATGGAGTAAAAATAATCGTTCATAATCGAAATCTATTGAGTTAGTTGAGGTGAAAAATAAGACCTAAGTTTGAATCAAAATCTTAGAAAAGTTTAATTTCCGCTGACTAAAGGAACAAACAATACCGACTCATGGTTTTCGACAGAATAATTAGATTCACTTGTTCGTGTCAGTACCTGCAATATTTGTTCACTTTTTTGCGCACCAACAGGAATTATCATACGCCCCCCGACTTTTAGCTGATTTATTAATGCAGAAGGAATTTCATCTGGAGCAGCAGTTACCATAATCGCATCGTAAGGAGCCGCTTCTTCCCAGCCCCAGCTTCCATCGCCTAAATGTGTTCGAATATTGCGATAACCCAAGTCATATAGAACATCACGGCCTTGGCGATACAACTCTGGAATCACTTCTACGGTATGTAAGTTTTTAACTAATCCACCTAGTACCGCCGCCTGATATGCCGAACCAGTACCCACTTCCAAGACATTTTCTAGTGAATCACTTTCCAGTAACAACTCTGTCATACGTGCCACAATATAAGGCTGTGAGATCGTTTGACCATGACCGATAGGGAATGAAGAATCTTCGTATGAGCGACTAGACATCGCTTCATCAACGAATAAATGGCGCGGTACTAAACTCATAATCCTCAGCACATCTTGATTTTGAATGCCTTTTGTTTGTAAGCGTTTCATCAAGCGATCACGGGTACGCTGTGAAGTCATACCCACGCCTTGGATGTCTAGTTCATTCATGATGAGCCTCTGATTAAAGACTTTAAAATTATGTAAGTCTCTATTGACTTACATTCTAGGCGTGGATCGCAGTGAATGCGACTGCATTTGCAAGGTTCACAACAACGAAGATAAGTCGATCGAGACTTAGATAGTTTATAAGGTTTAATTTGAGTCTCTTCCATGACACCCCCCACCTTTTTGAACGTTTTTATCTTTTAATGAGCTATTAGATAACCAATCAGAAGTTGCTTTTAATGCAGAATGGCGTGTTAAATCGATATGAATAGGTGTTACCGAGACATAGCCTTCTTGCGTGGCACCAAAATCTGTACCTTCGCCAGCATCCGCCGCATCTCCAACTGGGCCAACCCAATAAATATCTTTACCACGAGGGTCTTGCTGTTTAATGATCGGTTCTGCTGCATGACGTTTACCAAGACGTGTTGCTTTAAAGCCTTTGATTTGATCCCATGGTATATCAGGAACATTCACATTTAGAATGGTGGCAACCGTATCATCTTTTACAAATTCTAAATTTGGTAGGTCATCAAGCAAACTTAATACGGCTCGAACTCCAGATTCATAATGATCAGGATGAAATGATGTCATTGAAACGGCAATCGCTGGCAAACCTAAATTACGGCCCTCCATGGCTGCTGCCACTGTACCCGAGTAAATAACGTCATCGCCCATATTAGGACCCGCATTAATACCTGAAACGACAAGATCTGGCGCACTATTTTCATACAAACCTGTTAAAGCTAAATGCACACAATCAGTCGGTGTACCACTAGTACTAAAGAAATTTTCGCCGCGTTCGGTTAAACGCAATGGCCTATCTAAAGTCAAAGAATTACTCGAAGCGCTTCTATCACGATCGGGGGTTACCGTCAGTACCTCTGCGATTTCGCTTAAAGCATCTCGCAGTAAATTGATTCCTGGTGCAATGAATCCATCATCATTACTGAGTAATATTTTTATCATAGTTTAAACTGGCTATTTATTAATATTTGGAACTGTTTTATTGTCATAATTTCAACAGATTCGTTTTGTGCTAATCTATCTTTCTTAAGTATTCTACCTAATTAGGCTTGTAAATACCGTGGCAAATTTCGATCAAAAGAGCTTAAAAGCCCTAAAAAAACAACTCATTGAAAAAACTAAGGCTGAAAAAGCCATTAAGCAAGCGTCTGCAATAAAAACCCGTCAACAAAAAGAAGATGAAAATGTCTTTCTTAATGCTATGTCAGGAGTGAAACCGTTAGAAAACAGTAATGCGATTCATGAATTTACTAAGCCAAAAGTAAAACGGTTTCAGCAAGATGACTTTGAAGAGGAATGGATAGTCAACGATCCACTTTCAGATGAGCTCGAAGTAACCGAGGTAGATGGCGGCGACGTATTAAGTTTCTGTCGTGATGGAATACAAAAGAATGTGTTTAAAAAGCTACGAAGTGGTGGCTATCGAATTTCTGACGAGTTGGATTTACATGGTCTAAGCGTCAAACAGGCGAAAGAAATCCTAGTTTTTTATCTACAAGAAGCTGCACAGTTTGAAGGCTGCTGCATTCGCATCATTCATGGCAAAGGATTAAGTTCTGGCAAACAGAAATCTGTACTGAAAACTTACATCAACCATTGGTTAAGCGAGCATGATCGTGTGTTAGCATTTCACTCAGCTAAAGTAAAAGATGGCGGCACTGGTGCAGTATATGTGTTGCTGAAGCGGTAAATGACTAATAAGTTAATAAAAATGACACCCCCCTACTTTTTGTAGTGAATTCACGGCATACATCAATTAAAAATATAAAAAAGGACGCTAAGAGCGTCCTTTTTTATATCACTTGTCGTTACCAACAAGATACATAATTAGTCTGTTGTATTATCTAAATCGAAAGGGTCAGATTTTGCATCTCTTGCTATTTGGCCTTTTGTAGAAACTCTTGAGGCAGCAATTCTTTTATCCAGTTTACGATGTAAAAACCAATCTACACTAAAGAATCGACCAGCGCCCATAAAGAATAAAGTAAGCAGCATCAAGAAATAAATCAATGCTTTGCTGAAAGTCGAGCCTGTCATATCAGTGTAACCATGACTGGTTAATAAGCTCTTTAGGGCAGTTATAACGCTTTCACCATTTAGAGCGACAAAGGCCGTTAAAAGAATCAAGGCGAGTAAAGGTAAAGAAACCCAGCGAACCGCAAAACCTATCAATAATAGAAGGGATCCAACGATTTCCAATAAGCCTATCGAGAAGGCAACTGTTGGCGCAAGTGTCTCTCCGATAAGAGCTATTTTTGATAAACCAGCAACCGTACTTTCGAAAATTGGATTATCAAGATTTACCCAAGTAAATGGATTGAACCAAATGTAATCGGCAGATGTAAAAAAACCTAATTTATTAGTGCCTGAAACCCAAAGCAATGGCGCTAGAAATAAACGTAGTAATAGTGGTGGTAAAAAATCTAGGCCTCTAAGCCAGCCAAAACTAAAAAATCCAAGTAAAAACTTAGTCATATCGACACTCTCCATGTGGGGGTTTAATTGTCTATTTGACTTGTTTAAGGGAGCTTTTGCAAGTTGAATTTATAAGCAGGCACAAAATGGCTTATAATTTTTCATTTATAAGCCATTGATAATTATAAAATCTATTTCCAAAAGGGCTTGCTAGCCTCTACTTTCGCTTGCTCTACGGTATAACCAATATCCGCTAGCATTCTCTCATCTAGTTTTGCTAAATCTTTTCTTTGACGAACTAGCGCAGTCCAAATCTTCACTTGTTTAAAGATACTATTCTTAGAAGTAGGATTTCGTTTAGGTATGATGTTTTTTCTATTGATACACAAACGTTGAGAAAAACGAGTCATATTATTTTTGTTGCTACTGAAATTTCTTTGCTCTATACAAACAGACATAATTTGCCTCCTATTTTGTTGTGAAAGTTTTTATTTTGTAAATGCACCTTGTTTAAATTGGTCTAGTATAAAAATAATGTAATGAAAAATTGTACTTTGTAAAATTGGAGGTCCTTTGCTTTATCGTGGCAATATCAATAAAGTAGAAAAGACCTCCCCTGAAGAAACAATTAAAACTATTTCTTCAATGACTTACCCCCTTACAGGCTTATCATGAGTTTATTTAACGCCTCATCTCTTAAATTATCCAATCGTAATATCAGAACCTAGCTATCAGGAATCCCGATTGTCCATTATTAGAAATGATGACATCATAGAAAAATCATCATATTTAGATGAAGAAATGGGACACTATCAATAATGGAACTTTACCAATTAAGAACATTTGTCACCGTAGCGGATACCGGAAACTTAACTCAAGCTGCAGAACGGTTATTTACTAGCCAGCCAGCAGTGAGCGCTCACATTAAGGCCTTAGAAGAACAATTAGAGATAAAACTATTCGACCGAACACCAAAAGGAATGCGTTTAACTGACAATGGTTTTGTACTGCGTGAAAAAGCTCAGTTAGTGCTTAATGCCAGTAATGATTTAAGGTTAAAAGCTCAAACCCTACAGGGTGTTCTCACTGGACAAGCGAAGATAGGGCTGAATACTGATGCAGAGTATTTAAAGTTAGCAAAGTGGCATCATCGCTTAATTTCAAAGTACACCAGTCTAAAAATTCAATTAACTCAAGGTAGTAGTACTGAATTACTGAAAAAAGTGAGTTCTGGACTATTAGATGTATGTTTTTTCTCGGGAGATAACGACCTTGATGAACTCGAATATGTTGACCTCCTGACTACAAATGCGGTTTTAGCCGGTGCGCCTAAATGGGAAGAACAGCTACAAAATGCGGGTAGAAAAGAGCTTGCTAAACTACCTTGGATTTTTCCTGAGCCTTTGTGTATTTATCATAGATTCATCAATCATGTTTTTGAAGATATTAAAGATAATCCAATTTGGGTAACATCCAGTGCAACAGAAGATTCAACTATCGCTCTGATTAAATCAGAGGTTGGAATTGCATTTATTCGAGATGATGAGGCTGCTAGTTTGTTAGAAAAAGGAGAAATTGTTGTTTATCCGAATAAGACTTTTTCTTTACCTTTACGCGTGGGCTATTTAAAGTCTCGCGAGGATGATCCGATTATCAAGGCTTTACTAGAAGTGATAATAAGTGTGTTTAAAAACAAACCGTCTCTATAAACTTACATTTAGTCACACGAATTTCCTGATAAAAACCCTGACAATCTAGTATTACAAACTACACTAATAAAAGT
>CALFUP010000162.1 GCA_937929875.1 uncultured Cocleimonas sp.
AAAAAAAGCCCACCGAAGTGGACCTTTTATTCTACATAAATCGATGCTTATCCATATTTACGACTAGCCTATGGATAAAATTAAATAACTATCGATTATTTGTATTTCTTGATTTCACCTGATTTAACTCTTGCTACAAATGATGCTAGCTCATCCTTAACAATAGGCATTAAGAAGTATAAGCCGATGATGTTGAAGATAGACATTGCAAATATTGCCGCATCAGAGAAGTCGATTACTGCACCAAACTGGATAGTTGCACCAACGATTACAAAGATACAGAAGATAATCTTAAAGATCATTTCCATCGCTTTGCCTTCACCGAACAAGTAAGTCCACGCCTTAAGACCATAGTATGACCATGAAATCATAGTCGAGAATGCAAACATGATTACCGCTAGTGCTAGGAAGTATTTGAAAATACCAACAGATTCAGAAAAAGAAGCAGCTGTTAATTGAACGCCTGTTAAGCCAGCACCATCAAATGGAGCGACGTTTAGACCAGCAATGGTGATCACCAATGCTGTCATTGTACAAATAACAACCGTATCAATGAATGGCTCAAGAGTAGCTACCAAACCTTCTGTGATTGGCTCTTTTGTTTTTACTGCTGAGTGAGCGATTGCTGCAGAACCGATACCTGCTTCATTCGAGAATGTTGCACGTTTAAGACCTTGTATTAATGCACCGATAACACCACCAGCAACACCTGCACCGGTAAATGCTCCATCAAAGATTGCCGAGAATGCAGCACCGATTTGACCAAGATTCATCAAGATAACAATCAGACCCATACCAAGATATAAAGCTGCCATGTAAGGAACAACTTTCTCAGTTACTGACGCGATTGACGGCATACCACCGATGATTACAGAGAATACTAATGCAGCAAGAACCACACCTGTAATAATTCCGTACTCAGGTGGAACGTCGAATGCATACGTTAACATCGCATGTGCTTGGTTAGCTTGGAACATGTTACCGCCACCAAATGACCCTAAGATACACATTAGTGCGAAACCAACTGCTAAGAATTTACCTAAACCACCAAAGCCTCTTTCTGCCATCGCATCGCGTAAGTAATACATTGGACCACCAGAAATAGCGCCTGATGGAAGAACAGTTCTGTATTTAACACCCAAAGTACACTCGAAGAATTTAGAAGCCATGCCTAAAAGGCCACACATAATCATCCAGAATGTAGCACCAGGACCACCGATAGCTACCGCAACACCCACACCAGCGATGTTACCAAGACCAACCGTACCCGATAGAGCGGTTGTTAATGCTTGGAAGTGAGAAACCTCACCATCTTCTTTTGAATTTGGATCAGAATATTTACCACGTACAATATTCAGAGCTAACCCAGCGCGTCTAAATTGAACAAAGCCAAAGTAGAATGTGAAAATTATCGCAGCTATAAATAACCAACCAACAATTAATGGGAACTTTGTATCGCCCACAGGCGTACTGTAGAAAATTAGATTAACAAACCAACCTAGATAATCCTTAAAAAAAGTGTCTACGCCGGAACTTATACCTGCAAGCATGGCACTGAAGCCACTTGGGTCGCCTTCTGCAGCAAAGGCACTTACTGACATCAATGTTAAAAATACCCCTAACAGGTATCGATTTAGTTTATTCATAGAAATTCCTTGAGTTTGTTTATGGCTAGAATGATATTTTTTAACCATATTTTTTGACTATTGCGCATGATCACTATTAATTAAATGATTAAAATTTAGTGCTTATTTAACAATTAATTACTGAGGTAAATACACGTATTTTTGTATTCAGTATTATTATAGTAAATATTCAATACAGAACTTCAAATTTTATTAGCATATGCCAATATTTAGCTTAAATTACGGAAAAACAGAGGGTTTATAGTTTTTTCTACTGAAAAAAAACCAAAAAGGTGAAATTTATAAATACAGTTACTAATGTTAATTTTCCCTTAAGGAATAATTATTATTTACTATGAAAAACTTAATCAACATTAAGTTTTAGTAAAACTAGTTACTATTCAATCTCAAGCTACAAAAATACTGATTTTGAGTAAAGATCTAGTCCTAAGAAATAACTTCTTCTAATTGAATAGATATAAAATGACACCCCCCTACTTTTTGACCAGTTAAATTGAACTTAACTATTGTCTAAAGCATGAAAATATAAAGTGCTATTGAATAAAATCGAGAAATATAGAAAAAGAAAAAACGAAAATGATGAGAGATTCAACTCCTTTAAATTATTTGATTAAAGGAGTGTATTCAAAGGTTTTACTTACTTGCTCTTATTTACTATCAATTAAGATAGCATTGTTTGATACAAGTTTAGTCAAACCGAATCATCAATAAACGTAAAAATAATTAATGATTCGGAAAATAAATCCAGTTATACAATTACACAGTAGTCAACCAGCCATGAACATCCTCAGCATGCCCCCATTGAATAGCGTTTAACTGATCACGAAGTTGAGTAGTCACAGGGCCTAAAGTCCCTTTACCTACCGCATGATCTTCGCCTTTGTAAATCATAGTTCCAACCGGTGCGAGTACCGCAGCCGTTCCTGAAAGTGCAGCTTCGCATTTTGGATCTTGAATACGCTCTAAAACTTCCGCAACAGATAAATCGCGTTCACTAACCGTCATGCCATTATCTCGCGCTAAGGTCAGTATCGAGTTGCGAGTAACGCCATGTAAAAACGTAGGATCAAGTGCCTTAGTAATAATTTCATTGCCATCAATTAAGACAAAATTAGCTGCACCTGTTTCTTGAACAAATCCACCGGGAGCAAAAAGAATCTGGTCAGCATTGTATTTAGCTTGAGCTTCCATAATAGGATTCAAAGCACTCGCGTAATTTCCGCCACTTTTGATCATGCCCATATGTGGTGCACAGCGCATGCCTTCTTCATCTAGCAACACTCTTAATGCTGCTGCACCGGCTGAGAAGTAATCTCCGACGGGCGAAAGTAAAACAAATTGGCAGGATTCTGTTGACGCAGCTGCGGCTTTACCAATGCTTCTTTCCGTGCCTACATGAGTTGGGCGAATGTACATAGACCCTGGTGCATCTGGCACTTGGTCTCTAAATTTTGCCGCAATATCTAAAATCATCTTTGCCGTCACAGATTCGTCAATTTCAGGCAAAGAGATTAGACGAGAGCTTTGTGCAAAACGCTTAAGGTTTTGATCCATACGGAAAATTTTCACCGAACCATCTTTTTGACGGAATGCTTTCAAACCTTCAAAACAAGTACTTGAATAATGAAATACATGGGCGGCTGGGTGTAACGGCAAGGTATCGCTAGAGACAACTTCAGGTGTGCCCCACTGATTATCTTTAAACCAATTAATTGCCATTTCAGGCATGAATTCTGTACCAAATGCGTTAGCCATATCACGAGTTCTTTATATATGTATGTCGGCCAGTGAATATGCCACAAGCTATTATTT
>CALFUP010000163.1 GCA_937929875.1 uncultured Cocleimonas sp.
TTTCCTGCAAAGGCGATCCATGCGAGTTTTGGTAGTTGCAATAAAAAATCTGGAAAGGCTGTTAGCTTATTAGCGGAAAGTCGAACTAGTGCCAATTCACGACAGTTTTTCATTGATGAGGGTAACTCTGTCAACTGATTACCTGCCAATGCTAGCTTTTCAAGTTTAGTGAGTTGTCCCATTGAATCAGGGAGCTTTGTAATGTGATTACCCGTTAGGATTAACCATCGTGTATTTACCGGTAATGAGTTTTCAGCAACGGTTTTGATTTGGTTAGATTTAATCCCGATCATGGTGAGTGCAGGGCATTCTGATAAAACAGAGGGTATGTGTTCAAAAGTATTATCCGACATAAATAATATTTTTAGTTTTTTCAGACACGAAAAATCAGCAGGTAATTGGCTGAGTTTATTATCATTGAGATCTAACACCTCTAGGGTATCAGCCAATTGAAGTATTTCTGTAGGAAACTCTGTTAGGTTTTCTGATATTTTTAAGTGGGTCAAGCCTTTGAGCTTGCCAGCTTTTAGGTCGGCAACAGTATGCAAAATAGAGGATTCCAGTCTTTATTTAAAGTGGCGCTATCATAAATGACTAGGCCCATTAAACACAGTTAAGCCTTGTAAGAATTCTATGCTATAGACCTGTAGAAAATCCCGATCGTTTGATAACAATCAAGATCAACTATTATGTGAAAAGTAGGGGGGTGTCTTTTTCAGTTGTTTTTTATTTGATTTCACCCGCTAATGGTCCCCAAGTATCGGTTAGCACAAAACCTTCGGGGAATGGATCCGTAGGATCTAAACCAATTTGTTGAAGTCCATAAATCCATGCATGGCCAGATATTCCAGCACAAATTGCATTTTTTCCTGCAACTTCAGTTTCTTTTAGTAAGCTGACTTCAAATTCTCCACCAGTAATCGAACGTGAGATCAATTTATCTCCAGGTTTTACTAATCCTCTGGCATGCATAGTCGCAAGATTTACATTGCTGCCTGTGCCACAAGGGGAGCGATCAACGCGACCGGGCCACAAAGTAGTACAAGTTCTAACAGCACCATCATTATCTTGACCACGGAACATCACATAAGCAATACCATTAATTTCTGGAATTTCAGGATGTGTAACAGGATAGGCTTCACGAATTAACTCTACTAATTTTGCGCCAGCATCTGCTAATTCACGTGCTTGTGCAGGTTCTATCTTAAGACCTACTTGATCTTCATTAACTATGGCGTAAAAGATTCCACCATAGCCCACATCATACTTTATCTTACCCCATTCTTCGGTTTCTAATTCAGCATCTAATACTTCGACATAGGCGGGTGTCATTTCTAAATAAACGCGTTCGCAACGCCCATCTTTACACGTTGCTGTGGCTTTAACTAAACCTGCTGCGGTATCTAAAACCACATGGGTTTCTGGTTCTTGCATTTCTACCGTACCCGTTTCGAGTAGGGCGGTGACTAAACACATTGAGTTCGAGCCGGACATGGCGTGAGTTTGATCAGCTTGCATTACGAAAAAACCAGCATCAGCTTCTGGATTGCTAGGTGGTAATAATACATTTACAGAACCAGCAAGTGCGCCACGTGGTTCTAATGTAAGCAGTTTACGAAGGCTGTTACCTTTTGGGTTGGTATTCATCCATGCTAATTTTTCCGCAACAGTATCACCTGGAATTTTTGGAAAACCAGACGTTAGCACTTTACCAACTTCACCTTCTGCGTGAACTTCGATGATTTGCATTGTGTTTTTCCAGCGCATACGAATACCTAATTTAAGTTGATTTTTACTGACTGATATTTAGTTTTCTATGTTTCTTAGTACACTAATTTAATAAACCAAGTTAATAAACCAAGGCTACTTAATGTACCAAGCCCATGGATCATCACTTGTGTACCGAGTGATCTGTTTGGTATGGAGATAGTTCTCAAACCCCCATTTACCTAACTCTCGACCAATACCTGATTGTTTATAACCACCCCAAGGTGCTTCAGTGAAGGTGGGTTGAGAACAATTGATCCAAATAATACCTGCTTTCATAGCTCGGGCAACACGCTCTCCACGTTCTTCGTCTGCAGACATAATCGCAGCGGCCAGACCAAAACGACTATTATTTGCCATGCGGATTGCTTCATCTTCAGTTTTGAATGTTTTAACACAAACAACTGGGCCAAAGATTTCTTCTTTCCAGATCCAACTATCTTCTTCCATATCAGTAAAAATTGTCGGCTCGATGTAATAGCCTTTATCGAATCCTGCTGGTCGACCGCCGCCACAAGCAACTGTTGCACCGTCTGCTTTACCGCGTTCGATCGCAGCTAATACTTTCTCGTATTGTTGTTTAGATACAATCGCACCTAATAGCACATCCTCTTCCATACCGTGGCCGATTTTGATTTTCTTGGTTTCTTCAATCAAACGCGACATCAACGGTTCATAGTGTTCTTCTTCGATTAATACACGTGATGTGGCTGAGCAGACTTCGCCTTGATTCCAGAAAATGCCAAATAGAATCCATTCAACCGCTTTTTCGATGTCAGTATCTTTGAAAACAATCATGGGTGATTTTCCGCCAAGCTCTAAGCTTACGTTTTTAATATCACGGGCAGCTGCTGTCATAACCGCTGTGCCAGTTGGCACTGAGCCTGTGAAACCAATCTTATCAACACCGGGGTGTGATGTTATTGATGCGCCAGCATCGATACCAAAACCTGTTACGATATTTAAAACACCTGCAGGTAAACCGACTTTTTGTGCGATTGTGCCAAACTCTAATGCCGTTAATGACGTCATTTCAGAAGGCTTCAGTACAACTGTGCAACCAGCGGCAAGAGCAGGTGCTATTTTCCATGCTGCCATTAACATCGGGAAATTCCAGGGCACGATTGCGCCGGCAACACCAATCGGTTCTTTGATTGCTTTAGACGTGAATTCTTCCATCGACAGAGCGATCTCTTCTTCACGGTTAGCATCCAAGTTTTCAGCCATATCAGCGTAGAATTCAAAACAGCCTGCGGTGTCTTCTATATCCCATTTCGCCTCTGGATAGGGTTTGCCGTTATCTAATACTTCCATTTTAGAAAGTTCGTCTAAACGATCATTGATTTCAACGGCAATAGCTCTAAGATAAGTTGCTCTCTCAGCTCCACTTAGTTTTGGCCAAGGACCATTATCAAAGGCATCTCTTGCCGCTTTCACCGCAAGGTCAACATCTGTTGCATTCGCTGCGGCAACTTGATGAACAACTTCTTCTGTTGATGGATCAATCACATCAAACATTTTATTAGAGGCTGAAGCGACCCATTGGCCATCGATAAATAGTTTGTTTTGCATTAATTTGGTACCTATGAAAAATGTGGTTTTATAAAAATGATTTGTAAATCAATAGTCTGTGATCTATTTAAAAACGTTTAACACTATAAGGTGTAAGGTCAATGTCGCTTGTACGTCCTGCAACCAAATCTGCAATGACTTCGCCAGTTTTAGCCCCGATAGTGACTCCTAATTGACCATGCCCGGTCGCAAGAAATACGTTGTTTACTGTATGAGCGCGATCAATAACAGGTAATGTATCTGGCGTTAATGGTCGATGTCCGATGCGCTCTTCGCCTGCTTCATTCGTTAAGTCTGGAATGACTCTGTGTGCTTTTTTAACTAAAGTTTTAGCGCGATCAAAATTCGGTGGTGTATCTAAAGTTGAAAACTCAATAGAACCCCCAATTGCTACACCGCTTTCATAAGGAGTAATACCAAAACCACCTGCTGCATATGTAAGTGCATGTTTTAATTCAAAACCGGGATTTGAAAACAGAGTTTGATAGCCAGCCACCGCTTCAATATCTAATTTCACATTAATTTGTTTAGCTATTTGTTTAGATTTAGCACCCGCGGATATGACGAAAGCATTGCCATTTAGAGTCGTTTCATCCTCTAAGATTACTGAACTAACAGAGTCATCTTTTATGACTAATTGTTTAACCG
>CALFUP010000164.1 GCA_937929875.1 uncultured Cocleimonas sp.
TGTACCTTGGGATCAAGCTTTGGATATCGTTCTTGAATCAAAAGGACTTGCCATGCGAGCTAATGGCAACGTAATTTGGGTAGCGAAGGCAACCGAGTTAGAAGCAAAAGAACAACGTGATTTACAGGCTTATAAACGTAAACAAGCTTTAGAACCATTAATTACAGAATACATTCCAGTAAACTATGCAAAAGCAGCTGATATGCTTGAACTAGTGCAAACAGATGCTGGTGGAGAAAATTCTGCTATCTCTGCACGAGGTCACGCATCCGTCGATTCACGAACTAATACTTTTATTGTTAGAGAAACGCCATCACGTGTTGCTGAAATTAGAAATTTAATAGAAAGTTTAGATGTGCCGGTAAGACAGGTATCGGTTGAATCAAGAATTGTTATTGCAACAGATGAGTTTAGTAAAGAATTAGGCGCACGTTTTGGTGTGACAGCTTTTGGAAATAAAGCTACAACAGCAGGGACTATTGGAGCTACCAATTCAATGGTCAATGACCTTACAGGTGGCAGTGGTGGAGTTGGAGTACCTTCTGTTTCTGATCGTTTGAATGTCAATATGCCAGTAATCAATAATTCAGCAGGAAGATTTGCATTTTCTTTGTTAAGTGGTGATTATTTACTTGATCTTGAATTGTCTGCACTTCAAGCAGAGAATAAAGGTGAGATTATTTCGACTCCACGTGTAGTTACAGCGGATAAGAAAAAAGCATTAATCGAACAAGGTGTTGAGATTCCATACTTAGAGGCAAGTTCTAGTGGCGCGGCAACGGTATCGTTTAAAAAGGCAGTATTAAGTCTTGAAGTAACACCACAAGTCACTCCAGATGAGCATGTGATTATGGATCTTAAAGTGAATCAAGACACAGTCGGTACTGTTTTCGCAGGTGTTCCTAGTATCAACACACGTGAAGTTAATACACAAGTGTTAGTGGGTAATGGACAGACAGTGGTACTAGGTGGAGTTCATGAAGAAGTGAACCAAGCTAATGTTAATAAGGTACCAGTACTTGGAGATGTGCCCATTTTAGGTAGATTGTTTAGAACAGATGTTGATAGCGACCAAAAGCGTGAATTATTAATATTTGTGACACCAAAAATAATGAAATAAGTTATATTTAAAGACACAAAAAAGCCGACTTAGTCGGTTTTTTTGTGTCTGACTGTTATCAAATACAATCAAGTTTATATAACTATAAAGTTAGCTCTTGATTCCTTATAGCGCAACTGGCATAAAGCTCACATGAGGAATAATATTATCTTGGTCGGATTGATGGGTGCTGGTAAATCCACGATTGGCCGAAGCTTAGCAAAAAAATTAAATAAAGAGTTCTTTGACTCAGATAGGGTCATCGAAGAACGAACCGGGGTTGATATAGCAACAATCTTTGAGATCGAAGGTGAACAAGGTTTTCGAGATAGAGAGGCTCAAGTCATCGAGGAACTCTGTCAAATGAAAGACATCGTTCTTGCTACGGGAGGGGGCAGTATTCTTCGTGAAGAAAACAGACATAATATGAAGCAATTTGGAGAAGTTGTTTATTTATGTACAACAGCAGAACTCCTCTATTCTAGAATACGATATGATAAGTCACGACCTTTGATGCAGACAGCAAACCCACTTGATACGCTTAGGAAGCTGCTTGAAAAAAGGGAGCCTTTTTATAACGAAGTATCTAATTTGATTGTAGCTACTGGCAAACAAAAGGCAGCTGTTATTGTGAAGAGGATTGAAAGTGCCTTGAAAACAAAAATAGATGAAGAGAAACTCTCGGACCAGAAAAAGAATTCACTAGAAAATATCGGTAACAATTCTTCGAAAGAATAAGTAAATGAGCAAAGGAAAATAAAAATGGAAACTTTGAAGGTAGATTTAGGCGACCGAAGCTATCCTATTTTTATTGGTGCTGGCTTGCTAAAAAAGCAGAGTCTTATAGCGCCTTATATCAAAGGAAAAACCACAGCAGTGGTATCAAACACTACTGTGGCTCCACTTTATTTAGAGTCAATTCACCAAAACACATGCGATTATAATAACACTGATGTGATTTTGCCTGATGGTGAAGAATTCAAAACTATGGATACTCTGAGTCAATTGCATACAGAGATGCTAACGGCTCGATGTGATCGTAAAACGACACTAATTGCACTAGGCGGAGGCGTTGTTGGTGATATTACCGGCTTTGCTGCTGCTTCATATCAAAGAGGTATCAATTTCATTCAAGTGCCCACAACTCTGTTGTCGATGGTTGATTCTTCTGTCGGTGGTAAAACAGGAGTAAATCACCCTTTGGGAAAAAATATGATTGGGGCATTTCATCAACCGCAATGCGTAATTATTGACACTGATACATTAAATACTTTAGATGATAGGCAGCTCAGTGCCGGTATTGCTGAGATTATTAAATATGGTTATATCAATGACTTAACTTTTATTGATTGGCTTGATGAAAATATGTCCAAATTGATGAAACGAGACCCCATTGCATTATCTTATGCGATTAAACGATCATGTGAAAACAAAGCCGGTATAGTCGCTGCCGATGAAAAAGAAGCAGGTCAGCGAGCCTTATTAAACCTTGGACATACATTTGGCCACGCCATAGAAACTGGTTTAGGGTATGGCAAATGGCTTCATGGTGAAGCAGTTGCGGCAGGAATGATTATGGCGGCACAACTGTCTAAAGAACATGGATGGATAAGTGAGAATGATATTACTGGTATGCGTAAGTTACTTAAAAAAGCTAACTTACCGACGAGTCCTCCAGAGGAAATAAATGCAGAGCGCTTTAACGAACTCATGTCTATCGATAAGAAAGTTCAAGATGGTGTATTGCATTTAATTTTGATGAAAAAAATGGGTGAAAGTTTTATTACTAATGATTTTGATAAGCAGGCATTAAAGAAAGTGTTAGGTCATTCTAATTAATATATCTTCAATAGAGAATAATACGGGCCGTGCAATCTATGCTGCTAATCCTTTGCAAAGCAAAGGACGTCAAAATATAGAACCAGCACCGACATACCGCTCAGAATTTCAGCGGGATCGCGATCGAATTATTCATTCCACTGGATTTAGGCGCTTAGAATATAAAACGCAAGTATTTGTAAATCATGAAGGTGATTTATACAGAACTCGCCTGACACATTCATTAGAAGTAGCTCAAATTGCCCGATCTATTTCACGTACTTTACGACTAGATGAAGACCTAACAGAGGCAATTTCGCTCGCTCATGATATTGGGCATACCCCATTTGGACACGCAGGACAAGATGCGCTGCATGCTTGCATGAAGGAATATGGAGGTTTTGAACATAACCTACAATCGTTGCGCATTATTGATGTGTTAGAAAAAAACTATGCAGATTTTGATGGGCTTAATTTATGTTTTGAGACTCGTGAAGGTATTTTAAAGCACTGTTCTTTAAAAAATGCTGCAAAACTAGGTGATGTTGGCGAACGATTTCTCAATAAAACTCAAGCCTCATTAGAAGCCCAGCTTACAAATATAGCGGACCAAATTGCATACAATAATCATGATATAGATGATGGCTTACGTTCTGGTTTAATTAACATCGAGCAAATGCGTAATATACCGCTATTTAGTACCCAGTATGACAAAGTGATGTGGAAATATCCTGATTTGAAAGGAAAACGTAGAGTCCATGAAACTATTCGTCGAATGATAGGGGAGCAAGTAATAGACCTTGTGGAAACAAGTAGAGAGAGAATAAGAATTGTAAACCCACAGACAATTGATGATGTAAGGCGTCATTCAGAACAACTTATAAGTTTTAGCGATGGAATGCGCGCTCATAACCAAGAGCTTAAAAAGTTTTTGCGTGAAAATTTATATTTTCATCATAAAGTTTACAGAATGACTCGTAAGGCCCATCAAGTTATTGAATCATTATTTGATGTATTTATGAATGATTTACGTCTTCTTCCCCCGGGATATTTAGCCTCTGCTAGAGAAGCACTTATTGAGGAAGGACTATCTGGTCAAGCACGAGTGATAGCAGATTATGTTGCAGGTATGACAGACAGATATGCAACAAAAGAATATTCGAGATTATTTGGGGTAAAAGGCGGTGTTTTCTAGTCTTTTATTGAAACCTGGTTGATTGGTTGAATTTGAATGCCTTAAGTCATGGATATTTCCAAATTGTTACTCTATAGCTTTGAAATAATCGTGATCAAAAAGTAGGGGGGTGTGCTTTTAATCAACTGAAGTGCACATTTAAGGGTATTTTCTATGATGCCTAAAATACTATTGCCGTTACTCGGATTATCATTGCTGTAAATAAGTACACGTGACAAGATTGGCTTACTAATAATAAAAATAATGATGTATTAAAAATCTTTAGTGAGATTGCTTTCAAAAAGATATTTACTACAACAACAGGGGAATCTTGTGGCGAATCTGCCTAATCAATTTTCAGAATTATTGGATAAACCCAATATAAAAAAATCCGTAAAGTTAACTGTTAATAAAAGCTTGATATGTCTAGCTATAATATCGACTATGACATGTTCAGTTGGTGCGCAATCATTAGAAAATGACAGTGATGGTGATGGATTAAATGATGCATATGAGCTAAAAATTGGCTCAGAATCATATCTGTCCGATACTGATGGTGATGGTGTAAAAGACGGAAATGAAATAGGCCTTAATCAAAACCAGCCCCTTGATACAGATAACGATGGCGTTATCAATGCGCTAGATTATGATGATGATAACGATGGTTTACCAACTTATTTAGAGGGTAAAAAAGATAGCGATAATGATGGAATAATAGATTATTTGGACCCTGATTCCGATAATGATGGTATATCAGATGGAGAAGAAGCAGGGGTATTGAGCCAAGATAAAAACCTAGATGGTATAGATGACGCATTTGATTTAAGCCGCGATGGTGCCGAAGACAATAATGGTGATGGCATAGATGATAATGTAAAGCTCCCCGATCATAATAATGATGGTAAGCTGGATTACTTAGATAGTGACTATCAACATGTTACGAGAGCTCTGGTTAAAAAAGAAAATAAAGTGAAAGAACGAGTAGAAATTGTTACTCAAGAAAAATCAAAAAAAGTTCTTCCGAGTCTAACAAATTCTAAAAATAAGCCAGCGAAAGTAGTTATTACTAAAACGGTAGCTAAAAAGCTTGATCCAATGAAAATTGAAAATGCCGATAGCATGATAATAAATCGACATACTGATTCAGATAATGATGGTTTATCGAATGATCTTGAAAAAATATTAGGTACAAATCATTTAAGTAGAGATTCTGATGGTGACAAAGTTTCCGATGCAATCGAAATAGGGTTGGATGTAAACTCTCCTCTAGATTCTGACCGCGATGGCATTATTGATGCCTTAGATAACGATGATGATAATGATGGTATCTTGACTAAACTAGAAGATCTAAATCAAGATAGCACCGCAATTAATGATGATACAGATGGGGATGGAGTTCCCAATTACCTTGATGCAAATGATGATGGTGATAATTTGCTAACGAAAGCAGAAGGTTCAACTTTGGATTCTGATGGCGATGGTATTCTTGATTATTTAGATAGAAATGATGGTATTCAAGACCAATCAGACTCATCAAATACGATCAAAGCTACAAAGGAGAATACTTCAACAGCAGAGCCAGAGGTTGTGGTTTTGTTTGATGGTGATGCAGCTGCTTTAAGTGCTGAACAAGATGAGGGATTAGAAGATTCTTCTAATGATTCAATTCAAGACCAATTAGTAAGTTCGCTTGATGGGTTACTTCACAATGAAGATAAAAGCTTAAGCGAAGGTAAACAAAATAATGAAGACGGTAATCAGAAGATTAATACTTTCAAGTCTTTAAGTTCCGCTAAGAGCCATTGGGATTTATTTTAATAAAATCACTATAAAATAAATCTAATTTGCTAACATTTCTTTGGCTAAATCAAGGGTTGTTTGAGTAATATCAATTCCCCCCATCATGCGTGCTATTTCGTCTACTCGCTGTTCGCTATCGAGAACTAACATGCCCGTACTTGTGGTTTTGCCATTTTTTATTTTGGTTACTTTGTGATGGTTATGGGCGCAAGATGCTACCTGCGGTAGGTGGGTTACACATAGCACTTGTCTGCTACTACCTAGCTTGCGTAATTGTTTACCCACAACTTCCGCAATGCCACCACCAATACCACTATCAACCTCATCAAAAATTAATGCAGGAAGTGTCACTCTTTGTGCCGCAATCATTTGAATGGCGAGTGAAATTCGTGATAATTCTCCTCCCGAAGCGACCTTATTTAAAGCTTTTAAAGGTTGGCCAGGGTTAGCACTTACCGTAAATTCGATATCATCAATACCGTAGTTAGTGAAGTTATCAGCTTTCGATATTTGAATAGCAAATTTGCCTCCTTCCATACCTAGTTGCTGCATTTCTTTAGATACACCTGTTGATAAAAGTTTCGCTGACTTTTGTCTTGCTTTGGATAAAGCTTCAGCGGTGTTTACATAATATTCTTCAGTTTTTTCAAGTTTTGCCTGTAATGCGTCTAAATCGTAATCATCACCACTCAATGAAGCTAAACTTTCATGCAATGATTGCCACTTCTCAAATAACTGATCAGGAGTCGTTTGATGTTTTCGTGCCAGCTCATGGAAGCTTGATAGTCGTTGATTGACCCAATCTAAGCGCTCGGGGTCAAGTTCTACTGACTCTTGGTAACGACGTAATAAATCTGCTGATTCTTGAATTTGAATTTGTGCATTCTGTAATAACTCTAAGGGCTCTTGCAGTATTGAATCTAACTGTTTAGCCGCTTCGATACGTTGTACTACATCACTTATATTGGAATAGATGGATTGCTCATCGGCATCATAAAGTTGAACAACACAGTACGAACTAGTATCAATTAAATGACCTGAGTTAGATAATCTCGCATGTTCTTCATCCAAGCTTTGAGATTCGTTCTCACTTAGTTGAAGTTCATCTAACTCTTGTGTTTGAAAACGTAATAAATCAAGCTTGGCTTGATGATCACTGTTTTGATTGCTGAGAAGTGAAAGCTTATTACTGAGTTCTTTCCAGCTGTCATAAGCTTCTGATACTTTTTTTATTAAGTTTTGATTTCCAGCAAAATCATCCAGCATAGAGCGTTGCATATTTTTTTTCATCAGGGACTGATGTTCGTGCTGACCATGAATATCGACCAGTTGCTCACCAAGTTCACGCATCATTTTTAAATTACAGGGAGACCCGTTAATCCAGGCGCGTGATTTTCCTGTAGCAGTGATTACACGACGCAATATACATTCATCATCTTCATCACCATCCTGCCTTAAATCTTGTTCAATTAACCACTGTTTTGCTGTTGGAGTATCTTCAATATCGACACTCAAAGTAATTTCAGTTTTTTCTGCACCATGCCGTACTATTCCACTATCAGCACGGTCACCTAGAACTAAACCAATTGCATCAATCAGAATAGACTTACCTGCCCCGGTTTCTCCAGTAAGCGCAGTCATGCCTGATTTGAGTTCAAGGTCTAACTTTTCAATAATCGCAAAATCTTTTAAATAAATATGAGAAAGCATGATTGGATTAATAACCGATCAAAATAACAAGAGAAAGGATTATTACAGAGTTTTAGTTAAAAGAGAACAAAAATGAAACATATTAAAAGGAGTGAAAAAGTAGGGGGGGTCATTTAATTGACTAAAGCTATTACTTTTTTATTAGTGATTGATAGAACTTTAGCAGTATTTTCTTAGGCAGTTTGCCATTATCCTCTCTGGGGAGTTTTTCTACCTCAATAATAGGTCTAGGGATAAATACAGGATCTAAATATTTACGGAAATGATCTGTTATTTGTTTTTTTGAAGTTTCGTTCTTTAAAATCACGATTGCTACTAAGCGCGGAACTGGACGATCTTGTGGTGGGAAGAAAACGATACCATCGACCAAATCAGGAAAAGAAAGTAGCACTTTATTAATTTCGTTTAATGAGCCACGCTTCCCTGCGATGTCTATCATGTCGTCGGTACGGCCTTTTAAGCTAAAGCATTGAGCGTCAATCACCTCAATAAAATCACCAAGGGTAGCAGCTTGTTTTACGTGTTCGGTATGCGCCAGAATCTCTCCTGACTCTTGTTTATCGAAATGAATACCTTCAAATTTAGTCCAAACTTCTGTTTGGGCAGAGGCTTTAACCGCCATTGAACCGATTTCGCTACAACCATAAACTTCGCGTAACTCGGCATCGAAACTTTCCTCTACTTGAGTTGCTAGTTGCTGAGTCAAAGGGGAGGTGGCGCAAAGGACTGTTTCGAGTTTTGGAAAAGCTAACTTACTCGCCGTCAATGCTCGCAAGTGAACAGGTGTTGAGACCATCATGCGGGGAGTAGGCAAAGTGTCTAATAGGTTATTTATATCTTGAGGAAATAAAGGTTTCGAATCCACTACACATACATTTGCAAATAAGGCCATTAACACTGACGTCTCCAAACCCCACATATGCTGAGCCGGAACGGTCGCTAATAAGTGAAGGGTATCTTTCGATTTCGGGAGCATGTAGTGACTATTGATGCGGGTACTGCTAACAAACGTATTCCAAGTCTTTTCGTTCGGTTTAGCGTCTCCCGTTGAACCAGAAGTGAAGCTGATGGCGGCAAGTTGATTTAAATCAATAGCAGGAACTTGATCTATGATTTTAGCGCTTTGAATATGTATTTTATTCAGGTCGAATATTAACAAGTCCGATAAAAAGGCATTGTCGTTATAGGTGCTGTCATGGATGACGTAGGTATTTTCATAACGTTGCGAAAGTCGTTTTTGAGTTTCAATATTTCTATTCGAAGGTAATAGATTAGTATGTTCTTTTAGTATTGAGGCACATAAAACAACTGTGAATAAATATCGATTTTCACATAAATTGATTACATGTTTTTTATCTTCGGGCAGCTGTTGGGATAGTGACACCACTGTGTTTAGAAAGCGCTGGACACTTACAAAACCTTTTACATCACCCGAAATGACATTATCTTGGCTAAGATAAGCGATGTTTTCGTTAAGTTTTCGGTTTGTTAAAGGAAATGTGTGGCTAGTCATAACGTATCATTCATTATGTGATAAAAATAAATAGCTCGGACGATATTGACCGCTTTTACTAGGCTACATCTACCTGAGTGCTAAAAACAAATCATACTGCAAATTAGTTAGTAAGCTAGCTTGTCTTATTGTTCTCAACAAAATCAGTTAAACTTTTTAAAGTAGCGAAAGCTTCTCTAGTACTTTCATCTTCGGCTTTCATCTGGACGCCAAAGTCTTGTGAAACCGCAAGTGCAATTTCTAGGGCATCAATTGAATCTAAGCCTAAACCGTCGCCAAATAACTGTTCATTAGGGTCGATTTCTTCAGCACTGATATCCTCAAGGTTGAGAACTTCAATCAGTAATGTTGCCATATTTTTTTCGGCTTCTGTTTGTACGCTCACTCTTTGCCTCGCTAGCTATAATCTTTATTTTTGTGAGGGTATAGTTTAAACTATATCTAGCAAATAAATCATCTAAATTAATTTTTTGCTGGGGAGTAAATATTTATTTTTTATTGATTTAAAAGCGCATATCACTACTGTTAGTGAGTCATATTCAATATAACTTATTAAAAATACAACAATTAATTAAATGTTAAAAGTGCGAATGCAGCGCTTGAGAAATCGACACAATGCTAATTAACTCTTATTCACGCGAATCAGCAGAGCAACTCAGTACAGAACAACAAAATTTGGTGGTTATTGGATTTGACAATCCCATATCACGCCACATTGAAAACCACATACCTTCGGGCTTAGGAAGTACAAGTTCAAGTGAGTTTTCCCATGAGCTCTGGAAAATTAAAGATGGCTCAGTAACAAAAGGTGTTTCTGGACGTTGTAAATGGTCTGATTCGGGCGATTTTCTTTTTGTTTCAGTTAGCCTTAATGAAAAAGAATGTGAAAATTTACAGGAGGCCACTAAATTTGCCTACTTAGAATTACTTGAGGTAATTCAAAGCTCACAACAACAAAATTTGATACGCTTTTGGAATTATCTCCCTGAAATAAATCATGGACTGGGCGATAATGAAAATTATAAGTTGTTTTGTACTGGTCGCTTGAAGGCTTTCGAGTCCGTTGGTATCTGTGATGAAGAGTTTCCGGCTGCAACAGCTGTGGGGCACATTACCAGCGGTATGACAATATATGCGATTTCAAGTGTACATAAAGGTGAACATCACGCTAATGCTCAACAGCAGAATGCTTATCAATACCCTCGTCAATACGGTATAAGCAGTCCATCTTTCGCGCGTGCGACTAGTCTTAAATACCCTAATGGTAACTTTCTGTTTATTTCTGGAACTGCGAGTATTATTGGGCACGAAACGCTACATGAAGGTGATTTGCCAGCTCAGCTGCAAACCACCAAAGAAAATATATTTTTCTTATTAAATCAAACGGGGTACCACAAAGATTCGATACAGACAATGAAAGTCTACTTGCGTACTCAATCCTGTTTTGAAGAATCTAAAAAGTCCTTGGATCAAGATTTTCCCAAAGCGGAAAAAATATATACCATTGCTGATATTTGTCGTTCTGACTTGCTGGTAGAAGTTGAATGTTTCTGCGCTTAATATTCAAATAAGCCTTTATGTTTAAGCTAAAATAAATTGAAACTGTTATCCCCTAACCATTACTGGAGAATACTCGCGGCCGCAACGTGCTATACCGTATTTGCTTTTGGTGTTTTTTTCCCTGTAATACATTCTTTTTTTATTGCATTTTTTACAAAAAACAATGCAGAAAGACAAAAAAAGATGCGAAAGACCATTCAAAAACTTTGTCGTTTTTATGTCGATTTTATGCAGTTTTTGGGTCTAATGACCTATGATTTAGAGCGTTTAAATAATGATGAAATTATAGGTAAGGTCATTATTTCAAATCATTCTATGTTAATAGATGCTTTATTCGTTCTAGCCTACACTGATAATGTTTGTTGTGTGGTCAAAGGCCAGCTATTTCGTAATCCCGTAACAAGTATGACGGTGAGTTTAGCTGGTTATATTCCTAACAATGAAGAGGATTTAATAGAGGCCGCCGTAGAGAAGTTGGCAGCTGGAGAAAATATCCTTATTTTTCCTGAAGGAACAAGAAACAGATACGATACCCAGTTGGAGTTTAAACGTGGTGCCGCCAATATTGCTATTCACGCAAATAGCGATATTGTTCCTTTTCTCATTACTTGTTCTCCAAGAGCGTTACAAAAGCATGAAAGTTGGTATCAATTGCCTGATATTAAATCGAAAATATTAGTTAGAATAAACCCAACATTAAAAATAGAAAATTGCATAGATAAGAGCCTAGCTAAAACGATTCAGTATCGTCGTTTGACAGCTTTTTTACGAGATTATTATCTTACCACCATACGGCAATTAGATTCTTTTACTGAAAAAGAGTAAGTAAAAGAACACCCCCCACCTTTTTTGATGTTTCTTAACGTTTATTGATAACCGTTAAATGTGTCTTGCACTACCTCAGCTATGTATTTGATAGTATAATACGTCGCTATTAATAGCTCGACCAATGCTAACTAAAAGCAAATGGTCACCTAAACAGCGAGCCAATATTTTTTATGAGCAGTCTTGAACAAAGCCCTAAACAAAATACAAATAGCTACGAAGAAACTTTTCAGCAGTTAAAAGATAAGTTAATAGAATTATTTGAATTAGATGATTCAGAGTTAGTTGCAGATGCACGACTTTATCAAGATCTTGATATTGATAGCATTGATACTGTTGATTTAATGGTTGAGCTAAAAAAACACACGGGTAAAGACCTTTCTCCCAAGCTATTTAAAGACGCTAGGACCATCGATGATGTTGTCAAAATTATAGTGGCAATATAAAAAGTGTTAAAAAACGAAGTTAAATCCGCACATGAACTGAGTGTGACACTTCCGATGGAAGTGGCTTTTTTCGATGTAGATGCTTATCGTATTGTGTGGCACGGTAACTATCCAAAATACTTCGAAATTGCGCGTTGTAAATTGCTAGAAAAAATAGGCTTTACCTACAATGATATGGAAGAAATAGGTCATTTCTATCCAATTGTTGATCTACAAACTAAGTACATCAGACCTCTACGTTTTGAGCAAAAGTTCGAAATTAGCGCGACTCTAAAAGAATGGGAGCATAAGCTTGTCATAGCCTATCGAATCATAGATAGCAAAACTAAAGATTTAGTGACTAAAGGTAAAACCACACAATTTGCGGTTAAAATGCCTGAGGAGCTAACTCTGTTTGATGCCCCCAAGCAATTGATAGAAAAAGTAAACCTTGCGATGGAAAAGTTGTCCGATTAGAGATGATGATTAAATCAATTCTTCTTAGCTTTGTATTAGCCACTACTTTTGCTTACGCAAACTCTGATAAAGAGCTAGAAATTCTAAAATCAATGTTGCCAGAAGCTTGTTTTTTTTCAGGTGAATTTAATCAAAGTAAGCAAATAAAAACATTGCCAGTACCATTAAAGTCTAACGGTGAATTTGTTTATTCATGTGATTCTGGACTTATTTGGAACACACAAAAACCTATTGTCGAATCTTTAGTTTTTACTAATGAGAAGCTCCATTTTTTGGTTTTAGATCAATCTACACAAGAAAACTTAGATGGCGTTCAACACTTTTTTTTAGCTAATTTGTTATTGAGTTTAATGGCAGGTGACACCCAATTTATTGCTAACGAATTCAAGCTTATAAGTTCAAAAGACCAGCATGGAATTTTAACGCTTAAACCAAAAAACAAAATGGTGAAGCAAGCAATACAGTCAGTTATGTTAAAAAAAATAGAGTCTAGTAATGTACTTGAAATTAGTATCACTGACAGTAAGCAACAAATAACCCAAATAGTCAGTTCAGAGAAACAACAATTTAAAGCTAATGATGACTTTGTTAAAAGCTGTATGTCACTCTCGACTTCTAGTTGTAAGTTACTTTTAGACCCGGTTCGAATCAGTACCAGCGGAGAAAAGTAAGCATATGGCTATGGTTGTTTGGCGGTCATTGTTTGTTATCTCTCTCGTATTCACGCTAGTCTTTTATTTCAATAATGCCAATAAACTCGTCTTTGATACAAGCCTGCGAGATTTATCCCCTGATCTAAGTATTGATAGTCCAACGCAGAAAGCCATGGATGAACTTACTGCAAATATAAGTCGAAGTATTTTGTTTGTTGTGAGTGGTGATAATCAGGAACAGTTAGATAATGCAAAAGTCGAATTGAGTAGTAGTTTAAAAGCTCTAGAGCCATTGACAATATTATCAGCCGATTCAATTTCGTTAACTGAAATCATAAATTCTTTATCACAATATCGTTTTCAGTTATTAACTGAAAAACAACAAATCGACCTGCAAAATAAGAGCAATACTGAGCTAGCCCTACAAGCTCAAGCAAAACTATTTAGGTTAACGAATACGCCATTGCTTTCATTTGAGAATGATCCACTAGGCATACATAGCGAGTATTTTAGTCAATTTTTAAAAAGAATTAATGACGATGTAAATCAAGCTAAAACGATTTCAGATAATGTAAATTCTGATAGCACTAAACACTATCAAGTGATTCAAACCAAAATTCCTGAAGGTGGTTTGGACATTGATGCTCAGAACCAGTTGCTCTTAGATATCAATGAAATTAGCGACAACATTAAAAAAAAATACGATGTTAAAATTCTTCGATCAGGCATATTCTTCTTTGCTGTTGATGCAGCCGCTAAATCTAAAAAAGATATTAGTTTAATTAGCACTATTTCAATGATGGGTGTATTTTTGGTTTTGCTATTTACCTTTCGCTCTTTTGCCCCATTAATTTTGCCTTTTTTATCTATTGCTTTTGGTGTGGCATTTGCGGTGGCTGTTTCCCATTTTATTTATGGCAAAATTCATATATTAACGATTGTTTTTGGTGCGAGTTTGATTGGTATCGTCATTGACTATTCGATACATTATTTCTATCACAATGCTTCAACTGACACTCAAGGTACAACTTACAATTCTGATTCTAAAGAGAAGCTTCATAGTGCTTTATTGTTAAGTCTTGTGACTTCATTGCTCGGTTATTTGGCATTATATTTTTCGCAATTAGATGCATTAAAAAAAGTCGCAGTGTTTTCTTGCTGTGGTTTAAGCATGGCTTGGCTAAGTGTTATTTGTTTAGGTCAATTTGCGAAAACTAACGCTTCGGCAAATAACGGATTTATTAATACAATACTCAGCGTTATAAAAAGCCCATTCACTTTATTAAAGCCATCTGTCTTGATTGTCATTGTTATTGGTTTACTTGTAACTTCGGTATTTAATGTTTACAAGCTTAAAACCAGTGACGATCCTAGGTTCTTTTTTACCACGGATAAAAATATTTTAGCCAGCGAAGTTGAGGTGTCAAAGATAGCCTCTGATTATGAGCCTGGTAGATTTGTAATAATAAAGGGTAAGAGTTCTGAAGAACTATTTGATAATACTTTAGCGTTTTATCATGCGTTAAATGACAGTTCTGCTGAGCAAAGTCGAAGTACCAATTCACTTTTTGATAGTCTTTCTGTGAGTAACTTTAAAAGCATTACACAATGGCTTCCTGCACCACAAACTCAACGTGTCAACTATGCTTCTCAAGCTAAGATATATAAAGAATTGGGAGCAGTTGATTCATTATATGAATTACTCGGTGCCGATAAAAATAACGCCAATCAAATTAAATCAGAGTACAAAAAATCGGCTGATTTAATTTTAAAACCCGATCAAATAAATCAATTGTTTAAAGATGTATTACCACCACTTTGGTCGGGTGAAAAAGATAACTATAGAAATTTTATACTCATTGCTAAAGGCACAGATTTTCAAGCGTTAGAAAAATTTACAGCTTCTTTGACTAATGTCACCTACTTTAATTCTGTTGAAAAAGCCCAGCAATCACTAGCTGACCAACGTACTTCTGCCAGCAAACTGTTGCTAGTAGCTTATGGTTTGATTATGTTATTAATTCTAATAAGATACAGAAAGTTAACTGCATTAAATATCGTATTAGTACCACTGTGCGCTACCGCAACGCTAATGCTAGTATTCCATGTGTTAGGAGTTCCTTTTAATTTATTTCATGTAATGGCATTATTTTTGGTGCTAGGTTTGGGCATGGATTACGGCATATTCGCTTATGAATTACGCGACGGCAGTGTCACTCAGCAAGCGATATTGATTTCAGCCGTAACCAGTTTATTATCTTTTGGCTTATTAGGTTTGAGTTCTATTCCTGTAGCGCAAAGTTTTGGTACAATTTTATTTTTAGGAAATAGTTTTAACTTAATCGCCTCACTCATCTATGCCAACTTCTTGGCAAAACAGGTTAGTAGAGAGTAACGGCAAAAACACTAGTAATATGGATTCATATGATCAATAAAAGAGTATTAGTAACAGGTGCTAGCAGAGGCATTGGTAAAGCTACAGCGATCGAATTAGCCTTAGACGGTTTTGATGTGACTGTGCATTACAACAGCAATAAAAGTGCTGCTGATGAAGTGCTAGAGATAATCAAAAGTGCGGGAGGTTCTGGCCAAATAATGCAATTTGATATTGGTGATCGTGAGAATACAAAAGCTTTACTCGAAGCCGATCTAGAAACAAATGGCGCATTTTACGGCGTTGTTTGTAATGCAGGTATCGCTGATGATGCGGCCTTCCCAGCAATGGAAGCAGAGCAATGGGATAAGGTTATTCATACTAATCTTGATGGTTTTTACAATGTACTTTATCCGCTAATCATGCCAATGATTCGATTAAGGCAAGGTGGCAGAATTGTTACTTTAACTTCGGTATCTGGCCTCATTGGTAACCGTGGACAAGTAAATTACAGCGCAGCCAAAGCAGGTATTATTGGTGCATCAAAGTCACTGGCAATCGAATTAGCGAAACGAAAAATAACAGTCAATTCAGTTGCCCCAGGTGTAATTGAAACTGATATGACAGAAGATCTATTCAGTGAAGAGATGTACGTTAAAGAAGCAAAAAAGATGATTCCTATGGGACGCTTTGGAAAGGTAGAAGATATCTCATCAACTATTAGTTTCCTGTTCTCTGATAAAGCCGCTTATATAACGCGTCAAACTATTAGTGTGAATGGCGGTATGTGTTAAATGCTGATAAGCAATAACTGTATCACAAAGTTATATTTTAACTGATATGTTCGAAAAAATAGCACCCCATGAAGTTGAGCGTGTTTCAAATATTGATACAGAATCATTCGTTCGTGATTACAAAGATACTGGCAAGCCATTAGTGTTAAGTGAGCTTATGTCACAATGGCCAGCGACCAAAAAATGGGATGTAGAGTTTTTAAAACAAGAACTAGGTGACCTCATTGTACCGGTCTACAGCAGTAAGCCCGCAGTAGGGAAGTCCCATCAACATGCTGCTGAACAGCAAATATCATTACGTGATTATTTGAATATGCTGTTAGCTGGTGAAAATGATTTGCGTATGTTCTTTTATAATATTCTAAATAATGCGCCAGATTTAATTAAGGATTTTAGTTATCCTGAGATGGGTTTAAAATTCTTTAAAAAACTCCCGGTATTGTTCGTTGGTGGACGCGGTGCAAAAGTACAAATGCATTACGATATTGATTTAGCAAATCTAGTACTTTGTCATTTCGGTGGTCCTAAACATGTTTTACTAGTTCCACCTGAGCAAACTAAGTTCATGTATAAAGTACCGTTCTCATTTAGTGCTTTACATGATGTTGATTTCATAAGCCCTGATTATGAAAAATATCCAGCCTTAGAGTACATCAAAGGTTATAGAGTGGAGTTAAAGCATGGAGATGCTTTGTTTATTCCATCAGGTTATTGGCATAACATAGTTTATGAAGACATCGGCTTTTCTATGACTCTGCGTGCGTTTCCGACAAAATTCAGACAGCGCTTAACTTTATTAAAAAATATATTCTTTACCAGAACGGTTGAGGGGTTCATGAGAAAAATTCGTGGGCAATCATGGAATGATAGAAATGAAAGAAAAGCGGTTGAAATTACGCATAGGAATATTCAATAAAAAAATATATCAATACTCAAATAACTGTTGAGTAATTCAACCCTGTTTTACTAATGCTGCAACTGAAGTTTCATCAAAAAGTAGGGGGGTGTCATTTTTAAGCCTGTATTTAGTTAGGTTAGCCCAAAGAAGGTTTAAAAAGCTTTAATCCCATTTTCTCACTATCAAAGAGGTGTTAATCCCACCGAATGCAAAGTTATTACTCATAATCATATGGGTATCAATCGCTCTCAGATCATTCTGGATATAGTCTAAATCAGCGCAACGTTCATCGATATTTTCTAGATTTAGGGTAGGTGCGAACCAGCCTTCGTTCATCATCATAATCGATGAATATAATTCAAAAGCACCGCAAGCCCCAAGCCCATGTCCCGTAAAACTTTTAAGAGAGCTGATTGGTTTTTTACCAAGCACGTTTAACGTCGCATGTGATTCTGCAATATCACCGTATTCAGTTGCTGTTGCATGGGCGCATACATAACCAATATCAGTTGCAGAAACATCAGCATCATCAAGGCTCATTTGCATGACGCTTTCCATCGTGGTTTGGTTCGGACGCATAATGTGTGAGCCATCTGAGTTGGTGCCGTAACCAATTATCTCAGCAAGGATATTTGCCCCTCGTTGTTTCGCATGCTCATGCGATTCTAAAATCAAAGTACTTGCACCTTCGCCTAATACCAGGCCATCACGATTAGTATCGAAAGGTTGCGGAGAAAGGTGGGGGGTGTCATTTTTTGTGCTGGCAGCAAAAATTGTATCGAAAACGGCGGCTTGTGTTGGGCAAAGTTCTTCTGCGCCACCTGCGATCATGACTTTTTGCTTACCTGCTTGAATGGCTTCATAGGCATAACCGATACCTTGGCTACCAGCAGTACAAGCACTTGAGGTGGTGTAAACTCTGCCTTTAGTGCCAAAGTAAACGCCAATATTCACCGCCGCTGTATGACTCATCATACGAATATAAGTTGTGGTATTGATACGTTCCATCGATTGGTTTTCTAGCATGCTAAAAAACTCTAAAGCGCCGCCACTGCTCCCTGTTGCCGAGCCAAAGCTAATCCCTGTCTCGCCGTTGGTAATGATATCTTCACCAAATAAGCCTGAATCTTTTAATGCTAATTCAGTGGCGCGAACCGCCATTTGGGCGACTCTGCCCATGCTTCTTTTCTTTTTTAAGCGATAAGTGTCGGGAAGCTCAAAACCTTCAATCGGCGCTGCTAATCTTGTATTGAGTTCAGGGAATTGATCCCATTCTTCCATATAACGAACTTTTGATTGTCTGTTTTCATAGGATACTTTTATTTCTTCCCATGTTGATCCCATAGATGAAACATTGCCTGCACCTGTTATAACAACACGATTTGGAATTTTGCTAGATGTTGTCATTAGTGTTTTTCTCTGCAAATGTTGGTTTTTCTGGTGATTCGGCAGGTTTTCTTAAAACCGACAAACTTGCTGTGGCAATTATTTCTGAACTGTCTTTATAGCGGATTTCGCAATTAAAACTCGCTAAAGTTTCCCCGACCATTGCACCTTCTATACAGGAAACTTCCAGTACACTGTCTTTTTTGAAGTAAGCAACGGTTGATTGATATTTTCTAGTACCCAATAAAAAACCAAGTTTAGCTTCTGCTGGGTTATTTAAAGCTTGATGACCCGCAATCAAAGCGGCTGTTTGTCCCATAAACTCAATGCCAATAGCAGCTGGAACCCCTGAGTTTGTTTCAAAAAAAGGTGTTTGTTGGTCAATAATGACTTCGGCACTGGATGTTTTATCGCTTAAGCTTAGAATTTTATTAATCAACAGCATCGGTGGACGATGTGGAATTAGCTCTAGAATCTTGGGCTCAAATCTGGCGGTGATATCACTCATGAAGCTTCCTTGCTTGCGATTGCGTTT
>CALFUP010000165.1 GCA_937929875.1 uncultured Cocleimonas sp.
CGAGCTTAACAAGCGGTCTTGCACGATGGTGATTGTCTCGCATGATAGACACTTTCTAAACTCTGTTTGCACGCACATGGCTGATATGGATTATGGCGAGTTACGCATCTACCCTGGTAATTATGAATATTTCCTAGCGCAGTCTAGTTTATTGCGTGAGCAGTTACTCGCAGGTAATAGCAGAAAGGCCGCTGAAATCGAAGAATTGCAAGACTTCGTGAATCGTTTTGGCGCTAATGCATCGAAAGCAAAGCAAGCAAGCTCACGTGCGAAAAAGCTGGATAAAATCAAACTAGACGATGTAAAAGCATCCAGCAGAATGACACCGTTACTGCGATTTGAGCAACACAAAAAATTACACCGTAACACTTTGGTGATTGAAGAGTTAACGCATGTGTTTAACGGCGAAACGCTTTTTACCAGTGACGACATAATCCTCGAAGCAGGTTCACGTGTTGCGGTATTAGGCGATAACGGTACAGGTAAAACGACTTTTCTTAAATGTTTGATGGGTCAATTCACGCCAAATGGCGGAAGCTATAAATGGTCTGAAAATGCCGTCGTTGGTTATTGCCCACAAGACAATACTCAAGATTTCGATAATGATTTGAGTCTGTTTGACTGGATGATGCAATGGCGAACGCCGAAACATGATGACTTGAAAGTACGCGGTTTATTAGGACGTTTATTATTTACTGAAGATGACTTTAATAAGAGAGCCAAGGTCTGTTCGGGTGGTGAAAAAAACCGCCTATTATTTGGTAAACTCATGATGCAAGACACTAATGTCTTGATCATGGATGAGCCAACCAATCACATGGATATGGAAGCCATCGAAGCCTTAAACAACGCTTTAAAAATTTATGAAGGTACCTTGATTTTTGTCAGTCATGACCGCGAGTTTGTCTCAACACTTGCTAACCGTGTACTAGAAATCAAAGACCAAAAGATGATCGCGTTTGAAGGCACTTACGACGAATTTAGAGAAAGCAAAGGGCTGAACTAATATGAGTGAAGATAAGTCAAAAGATGAACTGAAGCAAAACGATGAGAGTCATAAAGACAATCCTTATATCAATAACCCGCTTCACGGCGTTGGTTTAAAAACCGTATTGGATGAGTTAATCACTCATTATGGTTTTGATATTTTGTATGCTTATTTAAACATCAACTGCTTTCGATCAAACCCCAGCTTAGCTGCCAGTGCCAAGTTTTTAAAAAAGACCGACTGGGCACGCGAAAAAGTTGAAGTGTTTTATCTGTATCAATATAAAAACTTACCTAAAGTATCTTCAGAGCAATTCAAATTGCCACCCAGAGAACGCATCGTTCCAGATCATCATAAACCAGGTGAGCCGGCAGTATTAACCATTGAAGACGGTGAACGCCTGCAACAAAAGCGATTTAAAAATGCGGCAAGCCGTGATAAATACACAGGCGAGCGCAAAGGATCAAGCAGAGAATATAACGAGCAACGCAGTGCAGGGCGTTCTAGTTACGGCAAAAGTTCTCGGGGCGATTCACCTTATAAAAAACCTCAGGATAATAAACAGGGTTTTTATAAGTCGACTGATGATTTTGTTGAAAATAATTCTGAAAGTGCGCCAACGCTACCAACAGATCCTTGGGGAAATTTTAAGAAGAAGTAAATACAAAGTGTTTGTTATAAATAACCATTAAAAGTAGGGGGGTGTCTCGAATAGAATCAATCAATTTAAAAAATTGAATGCCTGTAATAAACCAAAATAAGAATAAGAAATATGATTCCCCATTTTTGATTTTTTTAAGTGGTTTTTATATACAAAAAATGGTTCCAGTTTAGCCTGACTTGAACTAAAAATCTGGGTAACCATTCGTCAATATTCTATTACAAGCAATATTTGAAATGTTAATATTTGCTGACTAATAATTTATAAAAATAATATGACAGGTGGCGAATGATGTCAGCTACAGACACTAGTTTGTTTTCATGGGAGCAAAGTGCCTATGATAATTTTGGTAAAAAAACACAACGTTTAAAGCATAGTTTAGACTTATTCGATGACGATGCTTTAATTGCGTTACTCGATAGCTATCCTCGCGAATGGTTACAGTGTTTCACTATGGGTTTTAATCCAGAAGATTATTCCGACTGGAAAGGTGTGCATATAGCGGATAGTAGTGGTGCTGAAATTATGGAAGCTGTCCATAAAGGGCGCTTTTGGATTAATGTAATAAACATCGATAAAGCTGATAAGCGATGTGCTGATATTCTTAAACAGATCTACTCAGATATTAGTGCTAATTCCCCTCACCTTGCTGATATTAAAGCGGGTTACAGTACTCTAATAATTTCTTCTCCTGGAATTCAGGTTTATTACCATTTAGACGCTGAAGCTAATATGTTATGGCATTTAAAAGGTGAAAAGCAGGTTTGGGTGTATCCGAAGTCGGATGAGTATTCACCCCAAGATGAATTAGAGAAAGTAATCGCACAAGAAAAAGATGAAGACCTTCCTTTTAAGAAATCATTCGATGATGCCGCAGATACCTTTATTCTAAAAGGCGGTGATGTTTTAACGTGGCCAATTCATTCTCCTCATCGGGTTGAAAACCTAACTGTTAATGTATCTCTCACAAGTAGTTATTATTCAAATGAAAACCGTATTTTGAATTCAGTTCATTGTGCCAATTACTTTATTTTAAAAAAACTAGGTTATAAAAACCGATCTACACGACACGATAACAGCATTGCTTACATCAAGGCTTATATTTATTTGGTGATGAACAAGCTCAAGCTCTTTAAACATAAAGATCGTACAGCTTACTATAAGACAGATCTAAAGCTAGATCATGCACAAGACAATGGTATGTCTATTTTATCTGAGTCCTATTCACCAGAATTTGCTAATAAGGTTTAAAATATGTTGTTAGATAAAAATACAGCATCAAATACTTCTGATGCAAATCTAAAAAATAACCCTAATGATAATTTTATAGATTTACCAAATAGTGACTATCTTGATGTCGAAACAAAAGAGCCTTTAAAGCCATTTATTATTCGTAAAAATAATACAGAAAAATTTAAGGATTCTAATACTGAAAATAGTGAATATCATTTAGATTGTATTCATTCACAAGAGCAGTTCCTTAATCTTAAAGAGCAATGGAATGAGCTTGTTGAGACATCAAGTTGTCAAAACCCATTTATGCTATGGGAGTGGATGTATACATGGTGGGATGTATTTGGCTCTAGCGATGATAAACTTTATATTATTGCAATTTTTGAAGGTAAATCATTAATCTCTCTTGCTCCTTTTTATATTAAGAAGACGTTTAAGTTTTCAAAAAGGTTAAGCTTTATAGGTGAGGGTGAGAATCACGCTGATGAGATTGTTACTCATTATCCAGATATTATTGTGAGTGAAAAACACCAAGAAGTTGCGGTAAGTAAAATTGTTGAATATCTTAAAAATAGTATAGTGAATACACATGTATTTGATTTCGCGAGGTTCGATCTCGTTAAACAAGATGCTGTTATTCATAAAGTGACTAAAGAGCTCTCCCTAAATTTTTCAATAAAGCGAGAGCATAGTGGTAATCAATTTATTATTCCTTTGCCTACAGATGGCGATGAATACATAGCTAGTTTAAGTAAGTCGGCAAGAAAACAATTTCGCCTAAAATATAATAGGCTAGTGAAAGCAGGTGAGTTTGAGCTGACGAATGAAAATGATCTTTCTAAAGGCTTAAAAGTGGTCGAACAATTACATCGTTCAAGATGGGAAGAGGTTGAATCTACAAGTATTTTTGATTCACAGTTATTTAATTCATTTCACAGAAAATTGTGCGAACGTCTTGCAGGGCAAGGTATTGTAGATATTCGTACAATGACTTTAAATGATTCGACGATAGTCGCGGCATATAATTTTAAATATAAAAATACGTCTTACAGTTATTTAAGTGGTTTTAATAGTGAGGATGATAATCGATTATCTCCTATGTTTGTCTTTGATCTTTTGGAATTGAAAAAATTAATAGACGAGGGTTTTCAGTCTTTTGATTTGCTCGTTTCAGAATCTGAGAATAGTTATAAAAAACGTTTTGGAAGTAATGTTATTCCATGCGATAAAATATTATGGATACCAAACAGTAGGTCATCTTTTATCTTCAAAGGATACTTTTCGATAAAGCCCTATTTGACTCATCTTTATAAAAAACTCAAATATTCTGGATAGTCCGAATATTGATTTTTATTCATTAAAAATATCTTAAGTTAATCTATTGTTTAGTTACAAAAATTTGGCTCATATAAACTAATGGGAACACACAATTATGGAGCCAATTTTGTTTGAGATCCAAACAATATTCGTTTAACTGTTAATCACTAATCTTTTTTATCAATCGTAATTTCGATAGATTTACTACCACCGGCAAACCACTTCTGAACATACAAAGAACCTACTATGGGTGCTGTTCCTTCATCAGGAACTTCCTTGTAGCGGATACTGTTTTTGGTTTCTTTTTCGTATTCAAATTTAACGACTTTCTTTGACATAGAATTGATCCATTTTTTAATTGTTGTTTGATTAAACAGAGTTTTAGATTTTACCACCCACTTTCAAAATGCGCGAATCACCTTATTGAATGATGTATGTCGTGGCTGCAAATTGCTCGAAAAATTCGTTGAATTCATCTTAGGTCAATTCAATTTACCTCTTAACAATTAGTGTAGTAATGGTTGCTTGCTTCTGATTTATTTGTCACTAACCTTACATTTTTTCACATCGTTTTCAGGTGGGCATTGAGCTTTACAGCTTTCTTTTGCTGCCAATAATAATTTAATACGTTCTTGTATCAATTGTTCCAATTTTCGATGCTTTAACAACTGCGCATCCAAACTGGTAATAAGATCATCACATGATTTGGAATCTTCACAGAGGAGGCTTTTAATTTCTTTAAGCTCCAAACCAAATTCTTTAAATTTAACGATTAGCTTAATTTCTTCAATATCTGTTGGACTGTAAACCCTATAACCATTGATAGACCTAGAAACTCTCGTTGACTTTAATAAACCGTGACGCTCATAGAAGCGTATCGCAGAGGCATTCAGACCTACAATTTTAGCTACTTCACCGATTTTCATAATTCTTTTGACCTTTATTTTTAGTTTAATCTTGACCTTAAATATTAGTTAAAGGTTTAGCATACAGTAAAATCAACTTAGGAGAATAAAATGATCCCCAAAATTATAAAGAACAGAAAGTCATTACATTTGATGATTGCTGGAATAGGCACTTGTGGAATTTGCTGTCTTCCTTTTCTGTTACCCATTGCAGCCGGGGTTTTTGGGGTATCCATAGTTAGTTTTTCTGTTACTAAGGTTTTATGTGCTGTGATTTTATTGTTTGTATCGATAATGCTTATTGTTGTTTATCGTCACAAAACTAAAAATAAAAGCTGAGTTTTTGTATAAACGATAAGTGAGTTGACCTAATCACATTCAACGTGGGACTTTTTGTATGCGCTTATTAGATGATTAACGTGTTTGCCAGATTAAACAGCCATAAAAAGTAGGGGGGTGTCATTTTTTATTGATTAAACGCTTTAGCCATTTCTAAAGACGTTTCGAGTACAGGAATTTTTGTACTGGACTCATTGGAATGATGGTGAAAGAGCTTCACATAAAACTCAATATCCCAATGTTCATCTCCCGCTCGGCATAATTTACCACTTTCAAAATCTAACTGAACAATAGACTCTGGAAGCCAGGCTATACCTAGACCTTCTCTGACCATCGTCTTCAAAGTATGCGAATAGGTGTTTTCATATCGACGTGAAAGAAAGCAGCTATGTGAAATGTCTTGTACTAATTGGTCCACTGCTTGGCCAAATATTGATTCATGTTCATAGGCAACATAAGGTAATGGCTTCATCGCATTACCCGGTAAACAATGAACTGGCTTGTTATTCTGATCTGGAATAGACACTGGAATCAAAAAGTCTTTGCCCACAGTAATACTAGAAAATTTATTTTGAGCGATGGGTAAGTTCAACATGTCATGACCATAACAAAATAAGTAATCGACTTTTCCTTGGGTGAATAAATCAACGCAGTCTGTGAGTTTTTCAGATATTAATTGAATATAAATATTGCCAAATTTTTCTTCTAAACGTTTAGCCCAATCGAGAAAAACAGTCTCAGCAATAGTATTAGGTGCTGCAACTGTGATCTCCAATTCTTGGCTGTTATGTATGGAATGAACGGCTTCGCGTGCGTTATATAAGCGCCTTAAGATCACTTCGGCTTCTGAAATAAAAACACGACCTTCGAGAGTGAGGTTGAAGTTTTTGCTGTCGCGATTAATTAACTTGGTATCTAGCCAATTTTCTAGTGCTTTTATGCGCCGACTTAAAGCTGATTGGGTGATATGCCTTTCAAGCGCAGCCGCAGTGAAACTCTCTAGTCTGGCCAGACAAACAAAATCTTCGAGTAATTTAATATCCATTCATTTTTACTTATCGTTTATCTACGAATGACTGATACAAAAAAGGTCATTATGTCATTCTAGCTTAATCATTCCAAATTGGAATACTAGCAGTCTGAATTAGCATTGGCTAATTTTACTAGCTTTACTAGAGTAATAAGGAACAACAATGCTTTTACGTTTGTTTTGAGCACTATTGTTTCCAATACAATGTTTCCAATGCAATGTTTCCAAATAATATTTAAGGAGTTAGAAATGAAAATCTCAGTTTTAAGTTTGACTTTAGGTCTTGCCGTAAGTCTTACGTCCTTATCAGCAGTAGCTGCAGAAAAAGTAAAAATAGGTGTGCCTTCTTGGACGGGTGCACAAGCAATCGCGCATCTTTTGGCGGCGGTTGTTACAGAGCGAATAGGTGGTGAGGCTGAATTAGTCCCAGGTAATAACGCAACCATCTTCCAAGGTATGGATCAAGGTAAGGGCGATATTGATGTGCATCCTGATGTTTGGCTACCAAACCAGCAAAGCTTCACTAAGAAATATGTAGACGGGGCAGGTACTGTACAGCTTAGCCAAAATCCTTATGAAGGAAATCAAGGTTTTTGCGTTCCTAAGAAATTTGGCGAAGAAAACAACATCACAGATATTGCTGATTTAGGTCGTCCTGAAGTTGCTAAGAAAATGGATAGCGATGGAAATGGTAAAGGCGAAATGTGGATTGGCGCTCCAGGTTGGGCTTCTGCGAATGTTAATGAAGTTAAAGTGCGTGACTATGATTTGATGTCATTCATCGAGCCCATTCGTGCTGACGAAGCTGTAAAAACTGCGCGTATCAAAGATGCTGTAGCTAAAAACGAAGGGTATGCATTTTACTGTTACAAGCCACATGCGGTTTGGTTTATGTTTGATGTAAAAATGTTAACAGAACCAAAGTTTGATCCAGCTAATTACAAAATGGTTCAGCCATCTGATTCTCCTGATTGGTTCAAAGAATCTAAAGTTGCTACTAAAGATGCACTTAAGAACGTACAAATCGCATGGTCAAAATCATTAAAAGACCGATCTCCAGCGATTGCAGAATTCTTCGGACGTTTTGGTTTAGAAGCTGATGACGTGAGTAGTTTTGCTTTTGAAATATCAGGTAAAGGCCGTGATCCAGGTGAAGTTGCAAAAGAATGGATCAACAAAAACCCTGCACGTGTTGATAAGTGGTTAGGTCTTTAATCAATAGTTAGTTTTTACTCAGACAAGAAGCTTGTAAAAGTTTTAAAGATTTCTCCTCCTTTCCCTTTCTTACACGCATGTAAGAAAGGGACTTTTACGGAATATTTATAGTTTCAATATTTATTTTGGGGATGAGTTGTGGCCTTTAATCTTTTCGCATTATTAAAAAATTCTTTAATTCTAATAATTCATACTTTATTGAGGATTTAAATTCAGTGTCAAATTCTTCAAAAACCACAAGTCCAACTACAACAACTACAAGTTCAACAAAAGCGCCTGATGATGTTTCAATCGAAATATCAAATGTATGGAAGATATTCGGTGACCGTGCCGATGAAGCACTTGCAGCAATCAATGAACGAGGTCTATCTAAATCTGAAGTCTTAGAAGAATTCAATGCAGTAGTGGGTGTTGCAGATGTTAGCTTTAATATAAAACGTGGCGAGATTTTCTGTGTCATGGGTTTGTCAGGCAGTGGGAAATCGACCTTAGTCAGACATTTCAATCGTTTACTTGAGCCTACCGCAGGTAAGATTGTGATTGATGGTGTTGATGTTATGAGTCTTGGTGCTAAAGAATTAAGAGATTTTCGTAACGAAAAAATAAGCATGGTATTTCAGAACTTTGCCTTAATGCCGCATCGTTCGGTTTTAGACAATGTCGCAATGCCATTGGAAATAAGAAATGTAAATAAAAATGAACGCCTGAGAAGAGCGGCTCATATGTTAAAAATTGTAGAGCTTGATGCTTGGGGCAATAAATATGCCCATGAGCTGTCAGGTGGAATGCAACAACGCGTGGGTTTGGCTAGAGCCTTAGCCGCAGACCCAGAAGTTCTACTCATGGATGAGCCTTTTAGTGCGCTTGATCCATTGATTCGTCGTCAGCTACAAGATGAATTTATCAAGCTATCGGCCGTATTAAACAAAACCACTGTATTTATTACTCACGACCTAGATGAGGCCGTGAGAGTAGGCGACCGTATCGCCATTATGCGCGATGGACGATTAGTGCAAGTTGGCACTGCTGAAGATATCGTGATGAATCCAGCAGATGATTATGTAGCCGATTTTGTTGCAGGTATTTCACGACTTAAAATCGTAAAGGCTCACGCAATAATGAAGCCATTACAAACTTATATTCAAGAAAATGGTGAAATCCCAGAGAATGCACCGCTGGTGAATGAAGATGCCTCTTTGAGTGATTTGATTCAACTAGCCATTGATAATGAGGCGCCGATTGTAGTGCAAGAAGGTGGTAAGCAAGTGGGTGTAATCAATCGTGCCGATATTTTACAAACCGTCATTGAAGGAGCAGAAACATCATGAGTATCAGTGATATGGTTAATGAAAATCAAACCAGTGATGAACTGCTTCGTGGTAGTAGTGATGAGTATGCGAAAGAACGTGAAGCGCAAATCCCCGAGTTTGTTAAAACCAATCCAGACTATTATCTTAAGCAATTCAGGAAAATAGGAGGCAGTGCGGGTTTCTCGTGGACTTTTAACCTATGGGCGGGAATCTTAGGTCCGATTTGGTTTTGTGCCCGCAGTATGTGGAACTGGGGCCTGAGTTTTTTATTATTAGAAATTTTCGCGATAGTACAAATTATTCGCGGATTATTTGGAGACCTTGCTGCAAGCGCTTGGGAACGTATAGGTAAAATCGAAGGAACATTAGAACTGCGCCGCCAACAATTGGCTGCAGCTATTGAAAATAATACTGAAAAAGTGGATGTGTATAGACGTACGGTAGAATCCTTAGAAAATTCAATTGGCGGTATCCGAGACGAAGCGGTGCAACTCGAAAGCACGGGTTTCACTATTGCCATGACTGGATTGATTGCCTTATTGGTGATTAAACTAGTTCAAGCATTCATTGCCAATACGCTATTAGAAAAACGCTTTTCGGATTGGTTATCAGACCCACAATTATCTATCGGTATGACGCAAAAACATATTGGTTTATCGGTGGGCTTTGTCTTGTTAACTTTGTTTGCAACGGTGGTTCACTATACTTTTCCTGGCGTATATCCTTGGTTGATTGAATTTCCTACTAAAGCAGGAATTCGTTTAACCAGTATTCAATGGGTAGAAGATTTCTTTGCCTATGCGGTAAAAAATGGCGAGGTCTTTTTCGATTTCATTACCTATGGTATTCGCTTTGTACTTGATGGCTTAGAGCTTATTTTGGTACAAACTCCGTGGATGGTTATCGCTAGTTTTATTATCTTATTAACGTGGTTATCAGCGGGTACTAGAGCGGCAATATTCTCAGGTGCTTTTCTATCCTATATGGGGTTACTAGGTTTTTGGGAAAAGGCCATGACGACATTGGCGCTACTCGGAACTGCGGCTGTGTTATCGATAATAATTGGAATTCCATTAGGAATGTTTTGTGCGCGTCGTGAACGATTCTATTCTTTCATTCGCCCAATAATGGACTTTATGCAAACCATGCCAGCTTTCGTTTTCATGATTCCTGTCATTGCCTTTTTTGGCACAGGTAAACCAGCAGCAGTTGTGACTACGATGATATTTGGTG
>CALFUP010000166.1 GCA_937929875.1 uncultured Cocleimonas sp.
AAAGTTAAGCCGATACGCCCTGCTTTTGATAACTCTAAACTGGTACCCGACGCGATATTGGTCTTGATTGAAAGTAATTCATCATCAGCGCTTAGCCAATTAAAAATATTACTAGTAAATTCTAGATTACTTCCCTGACCAATATAGCTATTGCGCATAAAATCACTATCACCCAACACCAAAACACGCTGTTTAGGTAACACCTTGGTATCCTTGTTGACTATGTTTAAATTCACACGCGTTAATGCCATACCCATATTCAATGGACCGGGTTTGTCAGCGTCATCATCAAATTTCACATTGCCTTGAATATCTCCCGACTCTAGCCAACTAGTTATCAGGGTATTCAACAAGGGCTGATACTTCCAAGTAATATCTTCACCCTCATCCTTGTCAGCAACATCAGTTTCTTTTTCGATAGTTGTCGCAAACGGAAATAGAGTGTGAGCAGCAAGGTTGGTAGTCAGTTCCGATGGGCCATAATCTATAATCGCAATAGCAGCAGGATGCTGAATACCCAACATACGTTGCAAGTCTTGATTAGCGTCTAACAAGGTTCCCGTTTGTAATTCGAGTCCCAGTTGTTGCTCAAGATTATCTAAACCAAATACTTCACCAGGCTCATGTAACCAGAGTAAATTTCCACCTGTTTCTATGTATTTTGTAAGCAGCTCTACTTCTGCTTCTAGATATTCCTTTTTTGGTGCAGCGACAACCACAAAACTCGCATTATCTGGGATACTTTGAGTGCGTAAGATATTATGAGGCTGTAGTTGGAATCCTTTTTTCTCTAATACTGTCGCTAATTTTGATACCCCATTAGACGTATCTGTTAATGGCGATGCTTCATCATGACCTTCCAGAAAAATAACGATACGTGACTTTTCACGCGATAAACGCTGCAATACATTCAACACATTTTGTTCGTCAACTGAGTTGATGGTCTCACGCTTATCATTATATTTAAGCAATAACTGACCGCTATAAGCGATGCCATCTTCCTGAGCTCTTGTAGGGTTTAGATCTGGATTGACGAATTCCAAACTAATATCTTTATGATGGACTCGGTATTTTTCTATTAACTGCTTCAAACTTGATCTAACCACTGCGTCATCTGGAACATACGCCGTTATATCTAAAGGCTTATCCAATTTTTTCAGCATGGTCTGCATGGTTTCGCTAAGTGAATTGCGCTGACTTTGAGTGACATCAAAACGCTTATTGTAGGTCTTGCCCACATAAGCAAGCAAACCAATGACCAACATAAATAACAGTGTAAAAATAATACTCTGCAGACGAAGGGCGATATGAGATTTATTCATCATGTACCTAACCCAATAGTCGATCGTTATCTAACTTTTTAACTGCTAGCACCAAAAAGCCAACAATAAAAAGTAGGTAGTAAACTATATCGCTGGTGTCGATAACACCGCGCACAAAGGTTTCGAAATGACTAAAATGTGAAAGATAAATAAACAATTCGCTACTATTGCTTTGAGAATCGCCAGATAAATATAAAACCACCAAAAACATTAACAAACCAAAACTACTCACGGCTGCAATAACGGGTTGGCTAGTTAAACTAGATAAGAAAATACCCGCAGCGGCAAACGATGCTAGTAACAAAAATAAACCAAGCGATGAAGTAACCACCATGCCCCAATCGATTTCCGTACCAAAACTAATTGCAATTGGCATTAAGCTCAACATCGCCACGAACAAAATGACAAAAAATAAAATTCCGAGGTACTTACCCAGCACTATTTGAACCGATGATAAGGGTGATGAACGCAATAAAGTCAGCGTCTGATTCATCCGTTCTTCAGCAAAGCTACGCATCGTTAAAATTGGCATAACGGCGAGCATAACTATGCCGGCCCACAAATAAATGGGAGAAACGATAAAAAACGTAGCGCCAGGGGCATTTTCCACAGTCGCAATTTGTTGTTGATACACTTCGGCGAATTCTTCAACGCGCGTTAAAAACATCATTGCTAAAATAAACTGTAATATTGCCAATACACTCCAAGCAAAGGGAGAGTTGAACATACGCTTAAATTCTGTCGTTGCGATTGTGAGGATGTTACTCATCGACAGCCTCTGTTGTATTATTTACCGAATTGCTATCTGTCATTATTTTTGAATCTGAATACACCAATTTCATGAAAATTTGTTCTAAGCTTTCAGTCTCAGTACTTAATTCGAGCAACTCCCAGCCTTGCTTTACGGCGAGTTTAAATATTTCCGCTGGCTCATTTTGCTGCTGATAATGAATACGATATTGATTAGTTTGCGCTTGTAATTTTTCAACTCGATCAACGCCATTGAGTTGTTCTAACAAACTAACATCAATACCCTCACTAAAACTAACTTTTACGGTATGACCCGTCTGTCGTTGTGCAAGCTTAGCAAAAGTATCAGAAAACACCGTTTCGCCACGATTAATGATTTGTACACGATCACAGACAGCCTGTACTTCTGGTAAAATATGCGTCGATAAAATCACGGCATGATCCTCACCTAACTCACGAATCAACTGTCTGATTTGATTGATTTGTAAAGGGTCTAGTCCCACTGTTGGCTCGTCTAATATTACGACTGCTGGCTTATGTAAAATAGCTTGTGCAATGCCTACACGTTGTTGGAATCCTTTCGACAGATTACCTATTAGTTTATTTTGTACATCTTGCAAACCGCAACGCACACTTGATTCAGCCAGCATCTTCTTTCTTAGACTCTTGGGAATTCCGCGAAGCGCGGCGCAATAAACCAAATATTCACCAACCGTCATATCGCGATAAACTGGAGGTTGCTCGGGCAAATACCCTATTACACTCTTCGCTGCTTCTGGTTGTTCGATTAGGCTAAGACCGTTAATCAAAACCTCACCAGAAGAAGGAGACAAGTTTCCTGTCAGCATTTGCATGCTAGTAGATTTACCCGCACCGTTGGGCCCAAGCAAACCTAAAACTTCGCCTTTTTTAAGGGTGAGATTAAAATCGCTCACAGCTTGATAATCACCAAAAAAACGATTCAATGACGTTGCTTGAATTAGTGCGTTGCTTTCGATGCCACCATTACTATTTTTGTTATTAATAGTCTCAGCGGTACTATTCACAGCTGCATTCTTCACAGCACTTGTTTTTAGAGCAATGTTGCTCATTTTATCCCCATTCTCCAGCCCAGAGAAAGTATTGTTATTATAAGGTGTTTGAAACTAATTTTATTATACCAAGCCGTTGTTTAAATGACACCCCCCCACTTTTTATCATTTTCTTATCGCCGTATTCCTTATGTTAAACAAGACTGAGTTACCTACAATAATCTATAATAAATGCTCTGCTAGAAAAACCTATACAAACCTCTCATTAAATAGGATATTGCCAGCATTACAGGATTCATTAGATCAATTCTGGTAAAAGCACATGAAATATAGCGCTTTAACAAAAAGCGTAATAATCCACCAAAATCCGCCAATGTAAGGATATCGACTTTGCGAACTTATAAAATCCTTAATAATCTGATAATAAGCGCTCTAGTTTTCAGCATACTTTTATTTTCGAATAATGGCTTAAGCGCCGAGAAAAAAGACCTTGTTGACTTACAGAAATCGTTTGAACAAATTAAAACAGCTTACGAAAAGGAAATTCAGAACACAAATGAGTTTGCTCAGAGACTAGAGCTTATTGATGCTAAGCAAAAAGAAATCTCAGCACTAGAAATCACATTAGATGAATGTATTTCAAAAAACACAAGCACACTAAAAACCATCAATGAAAATCTAAAACCTCTAGGTGAAGAATCAAAAAACGAAGAAGATCGAGATATAAAAAGT
>CALFUP010000167.1 GCA_937929875.1 uncultured Cocleimonas sp.
GGCCATTTAAATCTTCATCAACATAATGAAAAGACTCTTTTACCGTTTGCATTGTTTCATCTGTGAAAAACTGTCCTTCATTCGTGTTTGATGTTTTCATAGTTAAGCCTTTAATGATTATTACAGAAGTAACAGAGCGTCTTTTTTCTAATGTTAATTGTTCTAATGTTAATTGTTGAGATGTTAATTGAGAAAGGGATAATCTTTAAGTGAAGGTTTTCCATCGTTATATTCAGCTAGTAAAAAATAAGCAAAAAGTAGGGGGGTGTCAATTTTTTGTAGGATATACGTTTTTTGAGGATTGCCATTGACTAAATTGAGTAAAACGACTGATGAAGAAGAAGAAACGTAGCGCGTGTTTTGGGTTTACAGCTTACTGTACTGATTTACTGAATTAATCTCTTTATCAAATGATAGGTTTTCACCCTTTTTTAAACGCGCAATTAAGTCTTTTAAACCTTCGGTTCCAACACCTTTATACCAGCCTTCAAAGGCTTGTCTGGCTACATTATAAACAGGCTTTTTATCGTGAACGGCATTTACCCATTGATTATGGCTGGTGAGTTTACTCAATGGCATGCTCGGTACTGTTTTGGCATATTTTGGGTTTTTGCATATATACGCAGCCAAACCTTCATCAAACCACATCGGTGTTTTATTCCAATGCGACTTGCCAAGTCGTTTATTTAATTCTGCATGCGCTAATTCATGAGTAACCGTCGTTTTGTTTAGACCCTTATATGAGAGTAGCACCGTATCATCGTTGATTGTCTTGGCTTCAGCGGAGATACCACCAAATTTTTTGAAACATTTTTTGGTAGAACAAGCATAAATATTAGGCGATGATTTCATGCCACCAAAGAATTTTTTTATTTCAAATGTAGAGTATTTGACGATTTGTAATAATTGCTTTCTTTGACCTGTTGGCATGTCAGCATCAACATAGATATTGGGAGCAATACTCGTCATGCCTTTGCTTGTCTTTGAATTAGATTTTGAGCTAGCCATAGCACTAGGAGAGGAAAACGTAGCGTTAACTTTCTGAGGTGCATGGCTACATGCAGAAAGAATACTAAAAGATATTGTCAACAGTGATAAGGTTTTTACCATAAATGGAATGATTGGTCTCAAAAATTGATAACTTACTACAGTCTAGTATAGATTTTTTGGTTTTGGCAAATTAATTACAAGAGACTTTGACCTGATAGAATGGGGAGATAAAAAAATAGCGTAATTTTAACTGTTGTTCTTAAAATTGAGCTTAATAGCTTGGCTCTTGAATGAGTTTTTAATGAGAACAGGAGGAATTCAAGCACTTTTAATCCCTTATGTCTCTCATGCAAAGGTCTCTGCAATGATGAATGATGAATGGTTAATTCTATATCTATTTAGATCGGCAATATGTGTTTTCATTAGTCTATCAAACGAACTTTGTGCTTTCCGCATGGCACGGTAAATGACCTTTTTTACTTATCCTTTCTTAGTTGAACAGGCCCCTGCTTCTTTGGTTGTCTACCTTTAATATTTTTATAAAATTCAGCAATAATTTCCATATCGGCATCGATGTTTCCGCTTGGATACAATACTTGAGTAAAGCCCAATTTCTTATTGCCGTAATCAACATAAGCTAAACAGATAGGTACTTTTGCTGATTCGGCAATGTGATAAAAACCACTTTTCCAATATTCCGTTTTTGAACGAGTACCTTCAGGTGCAATAGTAAGAACCATTTCATCTGTTTGATTAAATTTTTCAGTGATTTGTTCGATGAAGCCTTGCGATTTTTTGCGGTCTAGTGGTATGCCGCCAAGTGCTGTGAAAATATAGTGTAAAGGCCCCCAAAACATCTGTATTTTCGCTACCCAGTAGATTTTGAGATTAATTGTCCAAAAGGCAAGCAGTGCTAATGGAAAATCCCAGTTACTGGTATGCGGAGCACCTATTAATACGAATTTTTTTTCTTCAGGAAGGACAATATCTAACTGCCAGCCGATTAAGTTTAGTATTTTTGTTGCAATAAGCTTAAGCATTTATTTCCTTTAATTTTGTAACTTTGGTACACAATACTGAATAAGTGGTGCAAGTGTACACTTTATATTGTTTTTGATTGATAGAAGTACATAGTTTGAAGTGCATTGATTGAAGTGAAATGAAGTGAATGGATTGAAGCAATGGAGAATAAAGTAGCATAAAGTGGGGGGGTGTCATTTAATCAATCACAATTGTCTATATTCAAATCAAATCAAAAAACGATGAGCAGATAAATTATTTTCTCCTCAACTCTATTGAGTGAAATCGTTGGCACGGTATGCGTTCATTTTCCAAGAATGGGATATCGGGTTGAGGTTTAAACAATATAAGTTGGTTTTTTAGAGAGCAGACTCAAGCCCTTTTTTAACCCCTTCTCTTGCTTCAATAGCCTTTGCCCATCTGAGAACATTCTTATAATTAGCCGTATCTAAAAATTCAGCGGCATCATATACATCTCCTGTCGCAACACGCCCGTACCATGGCCAGATTGCGATATCAGCTATCGAGTAACCGCTGCTACACATGTATTCGCGATCTGCTAAATGACGATCGAGTACATCAAGTTGGCGTTTTGTTTCCATGGTATAGCGATCAATTGGGTATTGCATTGGGTAGGGTGCATAGCGGTAAAAATGACCGAAACCTCCTCCCAGGAATGATGCGCTACTTTCTTGCCAGAATAACCATGACAGGCATTCCATACGATCTGTAGCCTTTTCAGGCAGTAGAGCTCCGTATTTTTCTGCTAGATAAAATAAGATTGCACAAGATTCAAAGACGGCTTGTGAAGGCTCTTTTGATTTATCTAACAATACGGGAATTTTCGAATTTGGACTGATCTCGACAAAGCCAGAACCGAATTGTTCGCCTTCGCCAATATTGATAATGTGTAAATCATAAGCCGCTTCCGTCTTACCCAGTGCTAATAGTTCTTCTAGCATTACGGTAATTTTTACTCCATTAGGTGTTCCCAAGGAATATAACTGTAATGGTTTACCGCCAGCGGGTAGCACTTTATCATGGGTTGGGCCTGCAATTGGTCGGTTGATATTCGCCCATTTTCCGCCACTTTCGCTGTCCCATGTCCAGACTTTAGGCGGTGTGTAGTCCTTGTTGCTCATAGTGAATTTCCTAGGTTTTGTAATTCATCTGGTAACTCAATAAGGCTTTTTACAATTGTGGTTGGCTCAACACCCCAGGGATCAAAGACTACTGACTTACTGCGTTGAACCCATACCGTCTGCATTCCGACAGTAGCCGCACCAATAACATCAAATGGGTTACTCGAAACAAGCCAAGTATCTTTCACAGATGCGCCACCGGTTTTTACCATATGCGTATACACATCTGGATTAGGCTTAAAGGTTTGCATTGGATCGACACTAACCACACCATCGAATAAGTCACGAATACCTGCGTTAGATAATAAACCTTCAACGGCATCAGCAGTGCCATTTGAGAATCCATACATTTTGTGGCCAGCAGTTTTAAGGGCGGTGAGTGATTCAATCACGTCATCGAAGGCAGGTAAGATTCGGTATTCTGCCAACAACGAAGCTTTCTGTTCATCACTCAGATTAGTCTGTAATAATTGATTGGTGTAATCCAATGCCTGACTGGTACAGATTCCAAAATGCTGATATGAGCGCATTAAACCTCTGCGAAATGAATACTCTAGTTGTTTATCACGCCATTTATTCGAAAAGGTTTGAGCTTCATTGCCGATATATTCTTTTAGGCGAGTAACAACACCGTGGGTATCGATGAGTGTGCCGTAAATATCAAATGCTATTACTTTAGTCATGTGTCACTCTTATCCTATCAAGTTTAAAGGTGTGTTAACGGGTATCGGAAATTTTCAGTAGTAATCATATATTTAAACTCATTGCATTTTCCCTGTTTTATCAATGGCTGTCATTGGTTTAGACAGCCATCGTTTATCGCATTGTATTACATGATGAAATATCTACTTCTTCCAAGCAAACTTTTCGAATACCGCATCAACAGGAGTTTCAGCAATGTGATTCACATAGTTGCTCATTATTTTCTGAGATAAACCTAACACGATTTCTAATAACTGACGCTCACCATAACCTACTGCATAGAAAGCCTTAACTTCATCTTCAGTCAAATTACCACGACTGCGAACCATTGCCAAAGTCGTGTCATGTAAAGCTTGTAGCTTCTCTGTTGGCATTGGTGCGCTGTTTCTTAATGCTTCTGTTAAAGCAGGGTCAACCTTCATCATGTTTGCAATACCAGTATGGGCAGGTACGCAATAGTGACATTCGTGTTCAACGTTTATTGTCTGCCAAACAACGGTTAATTCTTCGTTGTCGAAAGATGAGCCGACAAATAACTCATGTAGTTTTTGATAGCCTTCTAACAAGCCGGGAGCACTAGCCATAACGCCATGCAAGCCAGGAATTCTTCCATTGGCTTTAAGCGTTTTCTCTACGAAGGGTTTACTTTCCTCTGGTGCTGTATCTAGATCATGAATGGTTAAGGTAGTCATTTTATTCTCCAGTTTATGTCATTTAAATAATAGAAAGCCTCTCTAATCAAAAAGAGTTTTCAACGATAAGACTCTAACTAGATTTGAACAATCGTTCAAGTTATAATTGAACGACTGTTCAAGAATATTTTAGAGAGTCTATCATGGCCACAAACACCCATAATGATCGTCAGGATGTTATCCAAAAAGCTACTCACTTATTTTGGGAAAAAGGATTTCATGCAACTTCTATGCGAAATCTACAAGAAACCATTGATATGCGACCTGGAAGTATTTACGCGAGATTTGGCAGCAAAGAAGGTTTATTTAAACAAACCTTAGAATTTTATGCCAATAACAGCCTGGCAACAATACAGTCTCTCGCTGATGCCAATGAGTCACCACTTGAGGCTCTGCGGGCGTTTTTAAGCCATGTAGTTATCTGCAAAAATCCAATGCCTAGCAATATGTGTATGTTAGTAAAAACTATCTCGGAATTGACTGATGATAATGCTGAGTTACTGGCAGAAGCGCAGCAGTTACTAGCAACTATTGAAGCCGCATTCGCAGAATTGTTCGCGCATGCCCAAGCTAATGGTGAGTTAAGTAACAGCAAAGATCCTAAGCGTCTGGCGAGTTTATTTCAAATGCAAGTGATGGGCTTACGCGCTTATGCTAGAGCTAACGAAAGCTCCGAAGCAGATATCAAAGCGTTAACAAATGATGCTTTTGCTTCATTGTTTTGATTAAAGTTTTTTAAATATTATCGAGTTAGTTATTGTCTAATCGTGAAATAAGATCACAAAGTGGGGGGGTGTCATTTATAGTCAATATAAATGACACCCCGGTCACATCAGTCATCATTTAAAGGCCAGTGTTCTATCTTTTGTTTTGGTTTAGCTATCCAAGCCATTAGGGGTGAAAATAGCCCAACCATTTTTCCAGAAAATGCAGGTTTGCCAGTTTCAGCAATAGCTTTAAGATTATTAGAGATAAATCCTTGCGCTCCTAGCATTTCTTTCAATAGCTTACTGCCTACAATGGCGTTTTCTATAATTAAATCGAATTCAGTTCCGCCGTCTTTTTCTCGTAATTTATAAGTAACAATACAAGGCTCGTCTTCTAAATTAGTCATTTTGAAGGTATGAGAATAAAGCATGGGGGGCTGAAACTCTAAAACTTCACCAACGATCATTGCCATTTTACGGTTTGGGTGGACCATGCGCATTTTTGCCCCTTTTTTTAAGCCATTTTTAGTTTCACAAATGCTACCAAAAAAGAAGGGAAGTGCTTTATCTGTCGCTACTAAAGTCGACCAAACCGTCTCAATAGGAGCATTGATAAAGGTTCGGTTAATTGATTTTTCTGCAAACTTGGGGGCTTCACTCATTGTTATCTCCTTGGGGCTTTTGTGATATTGCTTCGGCGGTTTGTTTAATGATACTCATTCGATCAAGCCACTGTTGACTGTAGATGTCAGTCCATCTTTCGTAAATTTCTTGAATAGGCATGGCATTCATGAAAAGTCGTCTCGAGCGTCCATCTTTTTGGCTTATTATCAGCTTGGCATCAGTTAACACGGTTAAATGATTCATGATAGCTATGCGGCTTACATCAAAATTTTTGGCTAGTTCACCGACTGTAATTCCCGGTTGTTCACGAGTAAGATCAAGAATTTCACGTCTAGTGATGTGAGCCAATGCATTAAATACATTGCTTGTGGTATCATTAGTAATCATGTAATTACATTATTACATATTATGAAAATATTCAAGGTTAATATTTACCTATTTGCAGAAAGCAAAATACAAACAGAGTGTTTTTCTGTGTGAAGTGTGAAATTTTCACAATGATGGGACTTTACAATAGGCTTTGTTGATGTGAGGAATAAGCTTAAAAAGCTATCAAAAAGTAGGGGGGTGTCATTTACCCTTTATTCTAACTATTACGGCGGCCCAAATAGACAGAAAGCCTTCTTTTTTGTTGTGTTTTTGCAGCGTAAATCTCGATATAAAGCTATCCATTCAAACAGGTTAATTTTAATTGGATTGGAGGTTCCAATGTTTTTCGTTAAGCCATAGATGACTGTTTCTTGCTCTGCTTGATAGCTTCCAAAAAGCTGATCCCAAATCATCAAAATGCCTCCAAAGTTTTTATCGATATATTGAGAATTAGAACCATGATGCACGCGATGTGTTGATGGTGTATTAAATACGGAATCGAGCCATCCTAACTTTTTGATATATTTGGTATGAATCCAGGTTTGATAGGCAATGACAATCAGAATACTGACTATGGTTTGGATTAAATCAAAGCCGATTAACATCATTGGCACAAAGAACATCCACTCGAACAGGCTTTCGATCCATGCTAAACGCAGACCTGTTGTTAAATCGAATTCCGTTGAGGAGTGATGGACGCTGTGAATAGCCCAAAATAGACGGACTCTATGTTCGATACGATGCATCCAGTAATAACTGAAATCTGCCGCTAGAATGGCTAATGCCCATGTCCAATTATTTATTGGAATATCAGTAAAAGCGGCCTGTTCTGTAATCCACAAAGCAATGATAAAAATGAGGCCGTAACTAGTGAGGTTCAGTAATATATTACCGATGGCTATGACTATATTGGCTCCTGTCTCTCGATAGACTCTTGCTTTGTTGCTAATGCGATCATAAATGATGGCCAGTAACCCCAGACTAATGATGCAAAGGGTGAAGATATCAATGATATTTAATAGTTCTGATACTTCTGAGAAGCGCTTATTTAAGTCATTCAACTCTATTCACCCCATATATATTTTCATTCAGTTCTTCTGTAAGCGCTTAACCAAAGATCCTTTTTTTAAACTATGGGTACATGAATTTCAGTGAGTAAATCAGACGATTCAACCTCTTCAGGCATGTTTAGGTATTTCTCAAATGAGGGAGCATCTCTAAGTTCGAAATTATGTTGTTCAATCCAAGCATAGAGGCCGTACCAACTATCTTCCGATGACTCATAACTACCTTTATGAAGTACCTTTATATACTTGCCTTCGGCAATTGTTTTAGTTTTGAATCCTTCAGATTCTAAAAAATCTATTTCTTTTTATTCCAAGCAATACATGCATCGTAACGAATTTTATCTTGATCAGTGACATTTGGATCGTCATAACAAATGCCAATAAATTCTGCGAGTTTACTATCTAGTAAGATTTCATTTTGCGGAGGAGCATCTTGATACTTTTCTTCCAAGCTATTTAATTCATCCGTTAATTTCTTCCACGCAATGTCAGAACTTTTAAAATAATTTCCAAGTTCACGATTAAATACGATGTAAGTGGTTTCTCTGTTTACAACTTCTGGTGTTCCCATGAGTACCTCCTGGTAGGCTGTAATTGATTGTTTAGTAACACGTTTGTAGTCGCTTGGTGTCATTCCAAAGTGTTTTTTAAAAGCTTTTAAAAAACCAGTAGGGGTTTGGAAACCATTATTTAGCGCCACTTCTATCAGTGTTTTTTTTCCATAAGCTACCTCAGGTGAGGAAGCTTCCAAGCGCAGGCGATGGGTGTATGCCATAACTGACTCCCCCATCTGTGCTCTAAAGACACGACAGAAATGAAACTTTGAATAGGCTGAAATATTAGCCAGTTGATCAATATTTAGCTCATCATTCAAATGAGATTCAATATGGAAAACAGCTTGTTGAATTCGTTGGTTCATTTAATGTTTGTCTTTGTTATGAGAAAACTCACTTTACTAAACAAATGACGACGTCTCTCTTCCTAGATTGCTATAAATCACAGAATGTAACATTAAGATGAATACCTAAAAAGTGGGGGGGTGTCCGATATACTTCAAAAAGATCACAATAAACGCTTAACAGGTCTATCAGTTGCATCTATTAATTGTCTAACTTATTAGCTCATTGTTGTTTACTTTAACACTGTAAGCTTTGTGTTATAGAGTGTTATAGCTGAAATATAGACGTCGAAAGAGAGTGTGCCAGACGGTCAATAAATGTAATATTCATCTGTAAAACAACAATGTAGGTTTTAAATGTTTAAAGGTTTATTTAAGTCAGGCTGGAAAAGTGATTCTGTAGAAAAGCGACTACATTTTATAGAGGGTATTGATGTCTCAGTTGCAGCTAATCAAAAGATCCTAGAAAAGCTAGCCGCTAATGATATTGATACTTCTGTACGGCATGCGGCAATGAAAAAAATTACCGATCCTCAAGCTGTATTTAATTTGTGGCAGACTAACTGCGACAATGATGATAATGCCGTCAGTGATGAGAAAAACAACAGCAGTCAACTAGCCGAATCTACATTTCGACATTTAATTCAATCAAGCGACTTTAGTGAAGCTGACTTTAAAACATTTCTGGCTAACAATCCTAAGTCGAATATGATCATCGCAAAATATTGTCCCATTAATGAGATTCGTGATGAAATTCTAGTCGATCTGAATGAATCAGATAAGGCTGAAATTATCTCTGATATTCCATACAGCATGACACGCGTTATGCTCGCAGAGACATTACACAGCATTGATTCACTGGAAGTTGCTCGTAAAAATCTAAAGGGCAAAGATAAGAGTGCAGAGAAAATAATAAAAGCAAAAATAGACACGTATCATGCTAAACAAAAGCTCGAATTAGAAAATGCCGCTACAGCTAAATCACTCCGAGAAAATATGGAAGCACTGGATAGATATGTGGCTTGGAGTGATGAAATAAAGGTCAAGTTTTTTAGCCTTTCTAAAAGCTGGGATAAATTGGACTTTGAACCGTGCGAGGATGAAAGAAATCGCTATGCGAAAGCGTTTGCAAATGTTGAAGCTGACGTAAAGCATCACATGGCAATCAATTTGTCACAGCAGAGCCAAGAAAAGATTGTCAGTTCGCTGGAATTATTATGTGAGAAAATCTCGGCCTATTCTTTGGAAAAAATGCTCTCAGAAAGCACAATAATTAATGATCAACTGAGTGAATTAAGTTGGCAATTGGAGAAAGAAGCCGAAACCATTCCTTATACATCGAGCGTTCAAGAACGCTATATTCGTTCAAGTAAGGCGATACAATCTGCCATCAAAATTTGTGAAACTGTTAGAGATTCACGTGCGGAAAAGAATAGTGAAGATAGCTTTGATCAAGCTAAAGTCATTAAAGGTAATAGTACTGAAGATGATGTTAGTAATAGTGATGAAGAAAACCAAAATAAAAACAGAAGTGAAAAAACAAGCGTAAATACAAATGGCATCGCTTCAAATAGCAAAGTTTCAACAGCGAAAGCCATCTTACAAGCAACCAATAATGCTGCAAAGCATTCAGCTTGGTCAAAAGACTATCCTGCCTTAGAGTGTGCTAATGAAGCTATTTCTGAAGCTAATGCAATTCTGAATATAAATAGTGAAGCGCTTAAGGAAGCCAAAGATTCATTAGATAATCTGCATAAAAAAATCAACCGGATATTTGGCGCAGCGAAGCGCGGTGATATCGGACGAGCCCAAAGAGATTTGGCTTCTGTAGCCAAGGCTGCCAGCCATTATCAAGGCAGTGAACGTAAAAGGCTCGATGATAGGATCGAAGAAGTGAGTGCTGATGTTAGTAAGATGGGAGATTGGAAAGACTTTGCCATCGAGCCAAAGCTCATTGATCTTTGTGAGCAAATGGAAGCACTTCCTGAATTAGAAAGACAGTCTAAGAATCCTAGCGCTAACAGTCTTGCTAAGAAAATTAAGACCTTACAAGACAGCTGGAAGGCAATGGGTACTTCTGATATTTCGGATACTTATTGGCCTCGATTTAAAGAAGCGGGCGACAAAGCTTATGAGCCATGTGCCGAGTTCTTTAAGCAACGGCAAATTATTCAGCGAGAAAACCTTGAAAAGCGTGAGCCTTTAATTAGTAAAATGAAGGAATTGCTTGAAGAAACAGATTGGAACGCAAAACCTGATTTTAAAGTGATCGAGGATAGTGTTTCACAAATAATGCAAAGCTGGAAAAAAATAAAAGATGTTGAGCACGGTCGGGGCCAAAAGCAATGGGAAAATTTAGCTAAAATTAAAGATCAAATTAATGAAAAGCTTGATGCTGAATATGACAAGAACATTGCTGTTAAACAAAATCTTACGGCACAATTTGAGCAGATGTTAGAAGAAGATGTAAGCGAACAATCACTAGATAAGCTTAAATTTATTCAAAGTAAATGGAAGCAAGTGGGCGTTACACGACGAAAACAAGATCAAGCGGCTTGGCTCAAATTTAAAGCAGCAAGTGATGCTGTTTATGAAAAAATACAAGGACTTCGACAGGAAAAGCGAGCGATTGAGGATGAGCAGATTGATGCTTATAAACAAATCCATACTCTAATACATCAGTTAGCAAAATCGACTGAGGATTTAACGGTATCTGATAAAGAATTTGAAGCATTGGAATCGCAATATAAAGCTTTACCAGCTTTGCCGACAGCACTTCCTGAAAAGCTAATTGAACGATTAGAGCATGACTATGCAAAAGCTTGTGATGCCTATGGAAATGCTCATGAGCGACTGAATAAAGCAAAACTCGATAAGGAGTTAGATACACTCTCCAGCAAAGCACAGTTTTGTTCAAAACTAGAACAATTATCAGAGTCAGCAGAGCAATCAGAGATTGAAGAACTCCAAGAAAAAATAAATAGTCTCGAGCTCGTAAACAAGGATTACATAAAACGCTTTGCAGTGAGAATCAAAAAAGCTCGAGATATTGATCGTGAAAGCTACAGTAATGCTCGAAGACTGCTACTAATTGAATCAGAAATACTGCTGGATATCGAAAGCCCTAAAGTGGATAAAGATTTACGTTTGCAAATTCAACTGGAGAAGATGAAGCAACAAGGTATTGGTAATGCCATCATAAACAAAACAGCAGCAATTAATGAGCTGAAAGTCGAATGGCTATGTTTGCCAGGGGCTGAGGCCAAACTTCAAAGTGAGTTTGATAAGCGCTTTGATAAGTTGTTGCAGTTAAGTAGTTGATGATCTTTTCAAGATATAGTTAGGTAGAATTTAAAGTGATGTATATTTAATGAATCAAAATCATTCGCAAAACTGTAATAGCTTAATTGTAGTGATATAAATAAGTGAAAAAGTAGGGGGTGTGCTTTGAGAGTTATAGAGCACTGAAATTATAAGCAGCTGAGACTAACTAAAAGAAAAATTGATTTGAATATGAATTGTACGTGCAGTCCTAAAAGTATAGAACTGCACGTAACGTCTTTCGCTTTACAGCATCAATCTTGTCTTAAATAAACTGGCCTTAAAAAGACCAGTAAAATTAATATTTAAGAGCGTGAACCTGCATCGACAATCCATTGCCAGATGTAATCACTAAAACTACGTCTAACGATGAGTTGGAAGCTATCAGCACCTGTTCGAGTAACGATTACTTGTGACAATGCAAACTTAGTTGTGACGACTTTTCCTACAGGGAAATTACTTTCGTGTACGTCATAAACGGTTGATTTCTTTAGAATCGTTTCAGCACGTTCGCCTGATAATTCTAATAAAGTCTGTCCGCCTGTGACATCAACGATAGCAAAATGACCTTCCATTGCATCGCGCAACTTAGCTTCTGTGTCAGCTTCAGTTTTCTCTGGTGTAATCAATAACAACTCATCAGGTGACAACCAGAATAAAGAGAAATCTTTATTACTAGTGGCTTCTAAAGTTTTTGGCATTGCTAACTTAGTCACTGATTTAATCGCTTTTGTCGCAGTCTTTAGATTCTTTTCAGGGATTCTAATAATCAACTGACCAACAGCTGTTTCAGTCATTGTGTAATGATCATTTCCTGCAGCATGTTTTTTTGAAACATGGTGCATCGGTTGATGACATTTCATGTCATCATTTTTTGGATGTAAACTAAACATTCTGGCGATCTCCTTTCGGGTCGTAAAACACTGGGTGGCATATTTCAGCTTCGATGTTAGTGCCATCTGCTTGAGGCATAAAGACAGTTTCACCCATCTTCTTCAAACCATCTTTAACGACTGCCATTGCGATACTATGACCTAAGCAAGCACTGTAGTAACTTGAAGTTACATGGCCTACCATTGTCATCGGAATCTCTTGATTTGGATCAAAAACAATCTGAGAGCCTTCAGGGGCAACAGCCTTTGGATCTTTAGTGCGTAAACCAACCAGTTGTTTTCGATTTTCTCGGGTGGTGTCGCTACGTGATAGTGAACGTTGACCAAGGAAACTAAACTCTTTATTTGGTGATACAGCCCAAGCCATATCTAAATCATACGGAGTCATTGAACCATCAGTTTCTTGACCAACGATGATGAAGCCTTTTTCTGCACGAAGTACGTGCATGGTTTCAGTACCGTATGGAGTAAGGTTGTATTTCTCGCCATGTTCAAACAGTTTTTCCCAAACCGCTAAACCATAGTTTGCCTGAACGTTAATCTCGTAAGATTGCTCACCTGTAAATGAAATACGGAAAACACGTGCTGGAACACCAGCCACTTCGCCTTCACGCCAATCCATAAACTTGAATTTTTCAGGATCAAGATCGATGTCTGTCAATTCGCCGAGTAATTTACGCGCATTAGGGCCAGAAATCGACATAGTCGCCCACTGATCAGTAACACTATTAAAGTAAACGTCTAGCTCAGGCCATTCTGTTTGATGCCATTCTTCTAGCCAGTTAAAAACACCTGCTGCACCACCAGAAGTAGTAGTCATGATGAAGTGATTATCGGTGATACAAGAAGTAACACCATCATCAAATACCATGCCATCTTCACGGCACATAAGGCCATAACGACATCGACCGACAGGGAGTTTGCTCCATGCGTTAGTGTAAACACGGTTTAAGAATTCACGTGCATCCGGACCTTGGATATCAATTTTACCCAGCGTCGATGCATCTAGAATACCCACACTTTCACGAGTCGCTTGACATTCGCGGTTAAGAGTATCCTGCATGCTTTCGCCAGCTTTAGGGAAGTACCAAGGGCGCTTCCACTGGCCAACGTCTTCAAATAAGGCGCCGTTATCAACATGCCACGAGTGCATTGCAGAGTAACGTTCGATATCGAAAAACTCATTGACATTACGACCAGCAATCGCACCAAAAGTGACTGGCGTATAGTTAGGTCGGAAAATGGTTGTTCCGGTTTCTGGAATCGTCTTACCCATTTTCTTTGCAGCAATCGCGATACCATTGATGTTACTTGATTTACCTTGGTCAGTACCAAAACCTAAAGCGGTGTAACGCTTTACGTGCTCGATCGATTCAAAACCTTCATTGACTGCAATTTCGATACCACCAGCAGTTACATCTAATTGATAATCAACAAACTGCTTAGGTGAGCGTGTGCTCGGTAGTTTATGAGGTACAAGATATAAAGGCATCGAAGGTGCAACTTCTACAGAATCTGTTGAAGCAAAACTTGCTTTTTTAGCCGTTAAACCACAGGCTTTTACAGCCTCTGTGCCTGCTTTTGCAGCATCTGCTAGGATCTCAGCAAGATCGTAGATACCATTTCCAGCACCTGTTACGAACATATCTTTGTTGAAGTTATCAGGAACAAAGCCTTGAATATCTTCACGCCAGTTTGGCTTACCACCAGTATGACAAGATAAGTGTACTGCCGGACTCCATCCACCTGATGAGGCAATCGTGTCACAACTTATTTCGCGTGTATCACCTGTAATACGGGTGCCTTCAGCGTCAATCGTTGCTACGAGAGCTGCTTTAACACGTTTACTACCTTTTACTTCAGTAACAACACTGTTGAAAATTATATTTAAACCAAGGTCGGTTGCTTGTTGGGTAACTGCATCGCCAGCACTTGCACGAGTATCGACGATTGCTGCGATATGACGACCCGCTTTTTGCCATGCAAAAGCTGTCTGATACGCATTGTCGTTAGTTGTCATTAATATCAAGCTTCTACCAGGCACTACATTGTAACGATTGATATAAGTTGTCACTGCAGAAGCCAACATACAACCAGGTATGTCATTATTTGCGTAAACCAAAGGACGTTCATGAGCACCGGCTGCTAAAATAACTTGCTTAGCACGAACTCGATGCATTTTTTGACGGACAGAGCCCTTAGGAGCGTTGTCGCTTAAATGATCTGTACAACGCTCGTGAATAGTCAGGAAGTTATGATCGTGATAGCCGTTTACTGTTGAGTTTTTCAGCAGTATTACGTTGTCAGTCGCTTCTAATTCCGCAATGCTGCTATCAACCCACGCTTGAGCAGGTTCACCATCGATGATCACTTTTTCATTGAGTAAAGTACCACCAAATTCATTTTGCTCGTCACATAAGATAACGCGTGCGCCACTACGAGCAGCATTTAACGCTGCAGTAATACCTGCAGGTCCAGCACCAACTATCAAGATATCTGTAAACTGATTAATATTGTCATAAATATCCGGATCATTTTCGATCGAAGTACGACCTAAACCTGCACCCTTACGAATCATTTTTTCGTAAGTCATCCACAGTTTGCTAGGAGCCATGAAGGTTTTGTAATAAAACCCTGGTGGCATGAAGTGCCCCAATAATTTACC
>CALFUP010000168.1 GCA_937929875.1 uncultured Cocleimonas sp.
TGCCTTATTTAGTCAGATTAAGTTTATCAAATAGTAAGTCATCAGAAGGTGCGGTTATTAAAGGTGTGCCAACTGGATTAAAGCATTTAAAGGTCCTGCGTTACCTTGTTTTCTCGGGGTATAAAATCAATGATTGGAGCAGCCTCACTGAATTACGCGAGTTAAAAACATTACATATTGCGCGAACTGATATTTCAGCGTTGCCGCGTGAAATTTCAAATCTAAAGCATTTGACAGATTTAGACTTGAGTCATAATCATTTAAATGAATTGCCTGAATCTCTTACTGAGCTGACGAAATTAAGACGTTTGAACCTATCGAATAACCCGTTAAAGGAATTGCCGCAATGGTTGGGTGAAATGACAGAGCTAGAGGTTCTTGATGTGTCACAAACACAATTAAAGACCTTACCTGAATCCATTATTAAGTTATCGAATTTAAAAGCACTTAATTTAAAGAAAAACCCCTTTAAATCATTGCCCGCAACATTATTAAAACTACCTAAAAAAGTGATTCAATTAGAAGAACGAAATAAGGCACTGTATGACGAAAAAATAAAAGCAAAAATGGATAAATACCCTAAAGGTGAGGCTCTGTTTGATGATAATTTCAATTTCAAGTTAATGATTATCCAAAAATTGATGTACGAAGATGAAGTCTTAGTGCCAAAATTTGATGTCTATGATTTTTCTGAGCACTATACAAACCGTAAAATTGATATTGAAGAAGAAGGTTATCAAATCATCCCCGAAGTCGTCGAGCATTTCAAAAAGCTGCCGATCCCAATGGCGTTGTTAATCGATATTAAAGAGCTGCGATGCGATGGTGGTGATAGTATTTACGGACAATTAATTCCTTTTTGGGATGGAGAAGATGAATCGTTTATGGTCGATTCTGTGGTCGATGTAAATTTGCTACCAAATATCAAAAGGGTTAATGATCTGTTTTTGAGTAAGGAAGCCGTGAAAGCCTTGCGCTCAAAAAAGATTAAAGTGAGTTCTTATTAAACAGGTCAATTACAACTATTGCATTATTGTGCTGAACGAACCCAAACGAATAATGTTGAATTGCTCACAACATTTGAATTGCAACAATATCTTGATAAATAAATGAAATGCTAACAGTAAGCTACAACGATAAAGCATATAAGTTTCCACCACTACATCCAACACAGGGTAATACTTATATGTATGGAACCATTGATTTAGATACCAATTGGCGTGAATTAGAGTACCAAAATGGTGGACATACGTTAAATCTAGGAGCTACATCTTATTTTGAAGTTCCTAGAGAGTTATTTAAAGATTTATACAAAAGTGAGTTCTTTTTTTCTGAACAAATCATGGATGAAATTGAAGGTGGTGATACTTCAGAAAATCTTCCGTTAATATACTTCGATTTAGAAATAGGGTTTACCAAAATATTCGATTTTAACACCTATGAAAGTGTTTTAATTGGGAATATAACGCGTAAATTCCCCACATTTAAAGCGCTTGAAAACTTGGTTTTAGATAAAGCCATTGTTGCAGATTCGCTATTAACATTAAGTAATGCTTTTAATTACGAACCTACACTAAGGTCCATCAAGTTTGGAAAAATAAAAGACAAGGCAATAAATGTCATATGCCTTGCTGAATTTACAGCACATGATAATACCAAAGGCCGTATTGAAATTGATATTTGGGCGCCTATTAAACTCTATTTTGAAGCGGGTGTTTATTCCGATAGTTTTCCTGAGCTATCTATAGATGAGAGATTGAAAGAGATTAGGGATTGCTTTGCTACAGTTTATGATATTTCTGAGTATGAATTGATTGAAAGAGTCGTTGATGAAGAAAGTAAACGTGTTGAAATACAATTTATAAACAAACAATGGAAATAAAAAAACCAAAAAAATTGTTATGAAAAAACCAATCACACTTCACGTTCCAGAATATTATGATGAGAAAATTATTGCTAATCATCGTCTGATATTAAAAAAAACAAAATCACTACTTGCAGAAGATAGTAATCATTCTTTTTTGGTTGCAAGCATTGAAAATACCAAAGAATACCAGTGTAGTATTCCAGAAATTAGTCATGAATACCGTGAAATAGCGACTAAATCTTTCCACAAGGACCGGGAAGAAAATTGGGAATTACGCACTAAACTTAGTGATTGTAAAGTCTATACCCACGATTGGGATGGCAAACGTTATGCTTTCAGAATTTATTGGATTGTAATTTCTGAAGCGTATTTGATACAGCTTTTTGGTTTTTTTGAACCTATCTATTCAGGGTTTTATAAGCATCATTTTATGTTGAATGGACTAGACACAGAAATAGATACGAGCTTTGATTTTTCATCAGAAAAAAACCCGAATCAAATATTTGAATGCATTCCTGTTGATGTAGATATTACTGAGTTACAAGAACGAATAGACAAAGTAAAACAAAAAGAAACTAAAGCCAAATTTTTAGAAGAAAACTTCAAGCTATCGAACGAAAACTTCTACTCCATTTTAGCAGCCGAACTTAAAGAAAAAGAAGAAGCAATCATTGATAGCTTTATGTGTAACGATTGGAATATGTATTACGATTTATACAACCCAGAGAATTTTTCTAATCCAGACAGCACTATAGAATGGGAAGATAATTCAGATGTTTTTGACTATTACGAAAAACCATTTACCGATAATTCGAAAGTAACTATTGTGTGTAATGAGAAAGCCTGTGGTTTAGATTTTTTTAAAAATCTTGTAAGTAATGCCAAAATTGTAGAGCAGAAATTACTGACATTTTTTGAGTATTATACGTTTGAAAATGGAGGGGCTTACGCAGATGCTGTTCATTATAGATACGCAAAAATTGAAATTGAACGATTACATAAAACCACTTATACCAATCAAGAATTTTTAAAGCGAAATTTATGTTTACAAGACATTATAATGACTAAAAATCCGGATGAGTTAAAACTATACTTTAAGTGTAGTTGGGATACTGAACACGGCATCGATATTATTATTGATAAAAATTTTGGATGTAAGGCTGAATAATACCTACACGATAAATAATTCAACGTGAATAAAACAACGAAAAGAATCAGAAAATCAATGGTTTCACTCAGTAATAAGGATTAAATAGGACACCCAACTTTTAATCTTGATGAGAAACACATTGGAACAAATTCTTTAGAAGTACATATTGAACTACCTTGATGCTAATCCTTTATTTCTTAAGTTCTAATCTTTTATTGGAAATAAAAAAGAGGCATAAAGTTCGGAATGTCTTTCAATTAATAGACCCTTTTCTGTTAAGTTTAGAGGGCATTTAGTGCTCATTCTTAATTTAAATTTACCGCTGTTAAAAACAATAATAAACTGACCGCAAGACTCAAATGTAATCTTAAGCGTGCAAACTCGCTTGATAGTGTTGGATTAACACGTGATTTAAGTATCTTGAATAAGATTAAACAATCGATGTAATAACTAAGTAAAATTGTAATGGATAAAAAATAGAGTGCTAACTTTAAAGACAATAGAAAATAAAGCCATGCTAAAAGCGCAGGTAGCACGCTGTAAATTATAAGTGTATTGATCTCTTTAATATTTAATTTGTCATTAAGAGCAATGGCTACACCCCAATGTATGGCGCCTAAAAAACTTAGAATTACAGCGCCATAAATTAACATCCAAGCTTCAACCGAAATGCCTAATAAGGACTCAGATTTAAAACCAAGATATGAGCATAGAGCTAAGAATATAAACGGTATTAAACCACCATAACCCATATAGATGGCCATACTTGGCAGACCATTCGAATCTTTAATCACAACTTTACCTTTCTGTAGTTTTTAATGATTATATTATTGAATACGAAATTCATTTAAAAAGTGCACAAAAGGTGGGGGGATGTCTCTTAGACATACTTCGACTATGCTCAGTAAAATTGCTCAGGACATCGCCTTTAAACAGTTTTAGAGGGTGATCAAATTCGTTCAACAACCCGCTTGCGCGTTAATGCTATTCCCAAAATGATCAATATCATCGCCGCTAGACTGTGCCATTCAATTGCTTCGCCTAAGATAAGCGCGCCTGCAAAATAGGCCACTACTGGAATTACGTAA
>CALFUP010000169.1 GCA_937929875.1 uncultured Cocleimonas sp.
GACTATGGGTGTGAAGGGCTTTCGCTACCAGTTCTTTACCCGTTCCTGATTCCCCGGTGATTAACACTGAAATACTGGTTTTGCTAAGTTTACCGATCGTTTTAAATAAGGACTGCATGGCAATTGATTGCCCTATTATTTCTTTTTGAGAAACAAGCTGCTCATCCACTTCTGATATCGATTTATGAGCACAAGCGTCACTGCTGTCTTTGGTGCTGCCTTTGGTGATATCTTGCTTATCATTACTTTCAGTATGAGCAAGTTTAACAGCGGGCTTTGTTAATTTTGTTGAAGCGCATGCACGTCTGGCTAATTCAACCGCTTCATTTAAATCAAAGGGTTTTGGCAAATATTCAAAGGCACCCGTATCGTATGCCGACATTGCACTTTCCATATCTGAATAAGCAGTCATTATAATTATGGGTAAGTCTGGATACTGTTGATGAATGTGTTTGGTGAGGTCTAAGCCGCTCATTACTGGCATCCGAATATCAGAAATTATTGCATCTGGCAGTTTTACATCATCTGCCGAGATGGCTTTTAATAAATCACTGGTAAACTCAAAGGCAGTTATATTCATGCCGGCTTTTTCTAGCGCTCTTTGCAGTACAAATCGAATTGAATGATCATCGTCGATAATCCAAATATTCTCTGCGTCATTCAAAATTACTTTGTCGGATGTTTGCATACTTAGTCTCGTGCTTGATTTTGCATGGCTACTTGGATGATCAGTTATCTTGCTTATACATTATCAATGGGAAGCGCCAAGACAAAGCAAGTCGCTCCAGGCTCTGATTCAAATTCGATCACACCATTTTGTCTTTGTGCTAATGATTGTGCTATCGATAAGCCCAAGCCCGTTCCATCTATGGAGCCGCTAATCATAGGAAAAAACAGCTTGTCTCGTATCTCATCGGGCACGCCTTCACCATCATCTTTAATTTCTAATCTCAACGAAAGCTTGTGCTGTTTGTTATTGATAATGTGGTTACGCATCACGCGTGTTTTAAATAGAATATTGCCATTGTCTCCGACGGCTCTCAGAGCATTAACTACAATATTTAAAACAATTTGGATCAGATTATCTAGATCAGCGCTAAACGTTGGAATACTTGGGTCGTAATCGAAAGTCAGTTTAACGTTTTCTGGTATATCAGCATTAATCAAGTGACGAACGCGCTCTAACACTTCGTGAATATTGATAGCTTGATTTGCATTGGGTTTGCGGGCACCGAGCATACGATCGACTAGATTTTTTAGGCGATCAGCTTCTGCAATAATGATAGCGGTATATTCTTTTAATTCTTCATCCTGAAGTTCACTCTCAAGTAACTGCGCAGCTCCACGAACTCCGCCTAAAGGGTTTTTTATTTCATGAGCCATTCCACGAACTAGCTTCTGAGTGGCTTCTTGCTGGCTTAACAACTGATCTTCACGTGCTACTTTTATCTGATGATCTGTTTGGTAAAGCTCTAACACAATGCCGATATATTCATTCTGTTTGAAAATCGGATTGGCAATGCAATCAACTGTAGTCAACCTTTCTTGCTTATTATGTAGATCGCAGCTTCTGATAACATGAGCTTTATTATTTTTAGCGACAAAATCAATCGCAAATTGTAAATCATGCTGTTTAAGTTCTTTATTTAACATAGCGCTAAAAGGCTTATTAATGACTCGCTCACGAGATTGTCCAAACAGGTTCTCTGCCGCCGCATTCATTTGCATGATCGTAAATTTCTTATCCAATACGATAATTGAAGTACTTAACGTATCTTTGATCAGATCTGCTGATACTGCTGTATTTAAGTTTTCTGACAATGTGAACATCTCACTTTTTAACGATTAGACTTTTCATTCCTAAAAAATCCCTTGAGTAAACAACACTAAATAAAACCAATAACTAGGTGGCCGAACTATGTCGAAGCTCTATTTAATTCCTACTGAGAATATTATGGTGCTTTTATACTTAAAACGCACCTTGTTAGTGCGTTTGGTTAAGTAAATTGATTACCTACGGGCTTCTTATCTAAAAAATACTCATAAAAGCTCATGTTTTAAAAGTTGGCACGCTCCGTGCAATACAACTTATGAATATTTAAATAACTCAATCAATTACTTTAAAAGGAGAGACCACAATGAAGTTAGTCACTGCAATAGTAAAGCCTTTCAAACTCGATGATGTTCGTGAAGCATTATCGGAAGTTGGAGTATCAGGCATTACCGTAACCGAAGTTAAAGGTTTTGGACGACAAAAAGGCCATACAGAACTTTATCGGGGTGCTGAATATGTTGTCGATTTTCTACCAAAAATAAAAATAGAAGCCGCAGTTGATAGTGCTGTTTTAGATCAAGTTATTGAAGCCATTAGTCAAGCAGCAAATACAGGGAAAATCGGTGATGGAAAGATATTTGTCACGTCCTTAGAGCAGGCAATTCGTATACGTACCAGCGAAACGGGACCTGAAGCGCTGTAAAGCATCAATATAAAAACATAAGTTTAGGAGAACGATAATGGAAAACAATTTATTTGAATTACAGTATGCTCTGGATACATTTTACTTTTTAGTTATGGGTGCTTTAGTGATGTGGATGGCAGCAGGCTTCTCGATGCTAGAAGCAGGTTTAGTACGTTCCAAGAGTACCACTGAGATATTAACCAAAAATATCTCACTTTATGCAATTGCGTGCACTACTTATCTGATAGTTGGGTATGAAATCATGTATGACGGTGGCTTTATGCTTTCAGGCATTGCTTTAGATGGTGCAGAAAATGCAGACGTTTTAGTAACAACAGTTCTGAAAGAATCAGTCGAATCTGGTTTTGGTGGCGGGGCAGTTTACTCAAATGCATCCGACTTCTTTTTTCAGGTGGTATTTGTAGCAACGGCAATGTCTATTGTTTCTGGCGCAGTTGCAGAGCGAATGAAATTATGGGCTTTCTTAGCTTTTGCCGTTGTAATGACAGCATTTATCTATCCTTTAGAAGGATCTTGGACTTGGGGTGGAAAATCAGTATTTGGTCTTTATAGCTTGGCTGATGACTTTGGCTTTTCTGATTTTGCTGGTTCTGGCATTGTTCATATGGCAGGCGCAGCAGCGGCATTAGCTGGCGTGTTACTACTAGGCGCTCGAAAAGGAAAATATGGAAAAGACGGAAAGATCAATCCGATTCCAGGCGCTAATTTACCTTTAGCTACACTAGGAACATTTATTCTTTGGATGGGATGGTTTGGTTTTAACGGCGGTTCGGTTTTAAAATTAGGTGATATCACAAACGCTAACGCCGTAGCGATGGTATTTCTTAATACTAATGCAGCTGCAGCCGGTGGAGCCATTGTTGCTTTAATCGTTGCGCGTTTATTATTTGGTAAGGCCGATTTAACGATGGTACTCAATGGTGCGCTCGCAGGGCTTGTTGCTATTACAGCTGAACCCTCAACACCATCGCCAATCCTAGCAACTATAATAGGTGCTATTGGAGGTTTGATCGTCGTATTCTCAATCATTGGTTTAGATAAGTTAAAGATTGATGATCCTGTAGGTGCAATCTCTGTTCATGGAGTGGTAGGCTTTTGGGGGCTAATGGCGGTTCCCTTAACCAAAGACGGTACTTCATTATTAGGACAGTTTGTAGGTGCAGCTACTATCTTTATCTGGGTATTTTTTGCCTCTTTGATTGTTTGGGCAGTTCTGAAGATGGTATTCGGAATTAGAGTATCAGACGAAGAAGAATACGAAGGTGTTGATATTGGTGAGTGCGGCATGGAGGCGTATCCAGAATTTACCAGCAAATAGAAATTCATCGATAGCTTTATTTAAATTGATTACTCATTCTGGGTAATCAATAGACAAAAAAAAGAGAGCCAAAGGCTCTCTTTTTAATAGAAAACTAAATTAATAGTTATCTGAATTTAAATAGTCATGGGGGAGAAGATAAATTTCATAAGAAAAAGATCACCACAACTTTTTAAACCCTGTAAGAAGAACAAAGTTCTACTCACTAGTGTTTCGTGTACTTACTAATAAATAGGTTCAAAAATAATTGAAAGATTTTTTTGAATAAGTGAAAAATAAAAAAAGGCTCCAGAATTAGTTACGGGGGAGAAGATATGCGCAATAAAGTGTATCAACCATAACCTATCTGGAACCAACATGAGGGAAAGGAAAGGTCCCTCATAATTAATAAGACTACGATATTGTTTAGGAGTTCAAAAAATCATAAATTAATATTATTTTTATAAAATTCGACTACCGACCTCAAAATAGAGGCATCTACAAACTTAAAAAACATTAAAACGGTTCATAACTACAAATTTAAGTATTAAAAATACCTTCAAAAAGTAGGAGGGTGTCCTTCGACAAGCTCAGGAACCGAACGGCTAAGTTTAATACATACCTTAGACAACACTCACTACGCTTGCTCATCAGAACTGTGATTTTTATCTAATACATAATTATTTTGAAAAGATTTCTTCTAATTTATCTCTTGTCTCATAGTATTTAACCATGGCGGGAAACCCTAGCTGATGAAAAGGCCTAAGTTTAAAAGAGCCGTAAGGCGTTGTTGGAATATCTAAATCTTCTTTAGTTGTACCCAAGACTCTTGACGCCAAGACTCTTCCCATCAATGTTGCCATCGCTACTCCTCGACCGTTATATCCTAAACCAGCTAAGATTCCTTTGGCAGGTTCATGTAGATGCGGTAAACCATCTGGAGTTACTGCTAATTTTCCACCCCAATAAAACTCTATATCTTTTGCAGAAAGCTGAGGAAATACTTTTTCTAATCCTTTTTGTAAGCGAATTTGATCGTTGCCGTTACAATCTTGAGCTAGTCCCACGCTACCAAAAATCAAACGCCTATTTTCTTCTTTGCGAGTATAGTAAACCACACGTCTAGTATCAGATAAGGTATTGTTTTGAGGTAAAATTTCATCGTATTCTTCATCAGTAAGTGGTCGAGTCGCCGCTTGGATACTAATGACAGGAGAAACACTTTGCTTTAAGCCTTTTAAGGTTTTATCTGTATATGCATTTGTGCAAAACAATACCCATTCACTCGTTACCTTTCCAGTATCCGTTTGTATTTGCCAACGATTATCCTTTTGTTGAAGTGAATTCACCTGGCTTTGACCAAAAACTTGAGCCCCTTTCTCTTGAGCTACACGACATAATTCCCGAGCATAGGAAAGTGGCTGGACTGAGCCACCTGACGAGACTTTTGATGCCAAGCTATAGGCCTGAGAACCTATCATTTTGTGTAATTCATTGCCCTCCACTAAGTTTAGATCTAAACCATGAGCCGCCCAAGCCTTAGCCAGTTTTTCTATTTTCAAAATCGAAGGTCGAGTATGAGCGCCACGTAACCAGCCATTCTGAGTCGCATGACATTTAAGATCATGCTTTTTAACTAATGCGAACAACTCGTTGGCTGAATTAGCGTAACATTGCACCATGCGCGGCCCAAATACATCACCCATATGATCGATGATTTCTTCTGGAAGCTCATGTCCCATTGGGTTAACTTGCCCACCATTTCTACCTGAAGCACCCCAACCTGGTTCGTGGCTATCTAAAACCACTACCGACAAGCCTTTTTCTGCCAATTCTAAAGCAGCTCTTAACCCAGTAAAGCCAGCGCCAACAATGGTAACGTCAGCAGTTAACTCACCTGTTAGTTTTTCTACATGAGGCGCAGTAATAGCAGTTGCCCGCCATAGTGACTTTATTGGTTCTTGATTAGTGGGCATATTTTTTAGCTTTAGCGTTGATCAATCGAATCTAAAGTATAGAAGAAAACACGATTAAATTTGAAGGATAATAGTTTGCTACATAGGAATAAATTGAAACACTGGTATAATTTATCTTTACGTTTATAACTCCCTATCGAGAAAAATCATGTTTAAGAATGTTTGTTGGGCACAGAGACTATTTTTCTTGATGGTAGCGGGATTGTTTATCTTAAGTGTTTCTAGCATGCTCTCTGGATGTGGTAATAAAGGGCCTCTCTATTTGCCTGATGCTAGATCTAAAAATGACTCTAAAAAGTCTACACAAAACCTTGAACAAGATCTTGAGCAAGCCCCTGAAAAAAAACCTAATACTAACCCGATAAAGAAGAAAAGCTGATATGGACTTTTTCAATTACAAAAATGGTCAGCTGCATGCTGAAGATGTAACACTCGAAAGCATTGCAGAAGAACATGGCACGCCTTGCTATGTTTATTCTCGTGCGACGTTAGAACGTCATTATCATGCCTTCAATGATGCCTTTGGCGATCACCCTCACATGATTTGTTACTCCGTTAAAGCGAATTCAAATATTGGTATTTTGAATGTATTGGCTCGTTTAGGATCGGGTTTTGATATTGTTTCTGTTGGCGAACTAGAGCGTGTAATAAAAGCAGGCGGCGATCCGAGAAAGGTGGTTTTTTCAGGCGTAGGTAAACGTGCTGACGAAATGCAGCGAGCGCTTGAGGTTGGCATTCGCTGTTTCAATGTCGAATCCATTGGCGAACTAGAGCGATTAAATGACGTAGCAAAAAGCATGGATAAAATCGCTACTATCTCTATTCGTGTTAACCCTGATGTCGATGCAAAGACGCATCCTTATATTTCAACAGGTCTAAAAGATAATAAATTTGGCATCGATATTGAAATTGTCGAAGGCGTTTATCAACAAGCGGCAGCAATGGAGAATATCCATGTCAGTGGTATTGATTGTCATATCGGATCACAGCTCACAGAAGTCGCTCCATTTATGGATGCTTTAGATCGATTATTGGATTTAGCCGATAGGCTTAAAGAGCATGGCATTAAGATAGAACATCTTGATATAGGTGGCGGATTAGGTGTGCGTTATAAAGACGAAAACCCGCCATTACCATCAGATTATATTACTCACGTATTGAATAATGAACGTCTTAAAGAATTCGAGGTGGTGGTTGAACCAGGTAGAGCGATTGCTGCAAACATAGCAGTACTATTGACTAAAGTTGAATACATCAAAAATGGCGTCGAAAAGAATTTCGCGATTGTAGATGCGGCGATGAATGATTTAATTCGCCCATCTTTATATCAAGCGTACCAAGAGATTGTGCCTGTAAATGAAAATACAGCTGCAAAAGTTAAAAACTATGACATCGTTGGTCCAATCTGTGAGTCTAGTGATTTCTTAGGTAAGGACCGTCAACTATCATTACAGCAAAACGACCTGCTAGCAGTTAGGTCTTCAGGTGCTTATGGTTTTGTTATGTCATCAAATTATAATACTCGCCCACGCGCCCCAGAGATTTTAGTTGATGGTGACAAAGCAATCGTAGTTCGCCCTCGTGAAACTATCGAGAGCTTATTTGAAAATGAAACTATGTTGGATGCTGACTAGCTAATCAAATGACTACAAGATCAAATCTAATTTGATCTTGTAGTCACAAGTAAGGCACTTTTTTACACCTCATTCAGTCCCGGAAACAACAAGAGCAACGAGCGCTGTATCCAATGACTGCTGCTGGAGCCTTTCGTATAAGTCAAAACTATTGACTACTCTTGTACCCATAGCTTTTTCAAAGCTTTCCAAGTTAGCGTTTTGGCTTTGTGATGTATTTTCTTTTACAGTTTCATTTACATCAAGCTCAGACTTCGCTTGAGATTCAGTTGCTAGATTTGAAGTAAAAATACCAGCAGCGCTGACGGGTAAAAAGTCCTCATAAATAATCGGCTTAATGTTAATTAAGCCAGCTTCGATTAAAGCGTCTATTTTAGAAGCGTCAATATTATTAGTAGCGTCAAAAGGATTGTTGCTTAACGAACGATTGGGCTTTTCATTTAGGTTGTTAGCTGAATAATAAAAATAACCTAATTCTTGTTGATGAATTTGCTCATAATCATCAGGAAACTCTTTAAAAGACTCATGCAAACGGGCGTTGTAATCCATATCCGAATTCCCATTTTTAGCTTTTGTTAATAAACGGTCATATAGATCACGGCCTTTTGGGGTAAGCGCCATTCCACGTTGTTCAACTTCGCCAAAACGCGCCGTATGTTTGCCAGATTCACCATCAGAAAATATCACCTGTTCTGCAATAGCGATAAAACTAGTCTGTCTTAACAAAATCGGACAGTTCCGTTTCGGCGGACCTTCTACCAATGCTTTAGCTTTAATATCATTTTTTGTAAATTGATACTGGCACTCATCAATATCTAAAACCTTGGGCGTGAGGTGATTAATATG
>CALFUP010000170.1 GCA_937929875.1 uncultured Cocleimonas sp.
ATGGACTTTATGCAAACCATGCCAGCATTTGTATTCATGATTCCTGTCATCGCCTTTTTTGGAACAGGCAAACCCGCAGCAGTCGTAACCACTATGATCTTTGGTGGCACGCCCGTAGTTCGATTGACCGTTTTAGGACTCCGAGGCGTACCAGAAAATGTAAGAGAAGCCGCTATTTCATTCGGCGCAAGCAAATGGTATTTGATGACTAAAGTTGATCTACCCTTAGCTGCACCTAGTATCCGTGCAGGAATCAATCAAACCATCATGTTGAGTTTAGCCATGGTCGTTGTTGCGTCGTTAATTGGTGCCAAGGGCTTGGGCGAAGACGTCTTAGAAGCACTGCAATATGCAAATGTTGGACAAGGAATTTTGGCAGGTTTTGCGATTTTATTCTGCGCTATGATTCTTGATCGTATCGTACAAGGTGATCGTAAATAATATGATCGTCTCAAAAACATCTGCTACAAAAAAACCGACCCTAGTCTTTGTGCATGGCTATCTAGGTGGAAGCCAGCAATGGGCTGATCAAGTTGCCGCTTTTTCTGAGCATTACCATGTCATCACACCAGATCTACCAGGTTATGGCTTAAACAATCAACAACAAGCTCCAGAAACAATCAAGGGTTTTGCAAATTATGTATTGGATGAATTAGACAAACAGGGTATAGAAAGTTTTCATCTGATTGGACATTCAATGGGTGGCATGATCGTGCAGGAGATGATTTCAATCGCGCCGCAACGAGTTGAAAAGCTTATTTTATATGGCACAGGGCCGGTGGGAATAATGCCAGGTCGCTTTGAAAGCATTGAAGAATCTAAACAACGCCTTAAAAATGAGGGTATTGAGAGCAATGCACGTCGGATTTCTGCTAAATGGTTTGTCGGGGGTGCAGAGTCGTTTGCCTATCAAGGCTGCGCTGATATCGCTGTTCAAGCGAGCTCTCAAGCCGCGATTGCTGGCTTAATGGCAATGGAGTCTTGGTCAGGTGAAAGCGCTTTAGCCGATATAACATCAAACACCTTAGTGCTATGGGGCGACCAAGATAAATCCTATCTATGGGCGCTTCCAGAAGCATTGTGGAAAGGAATTCCAAATGCAGGTTTAAGCGTGGTTTCAGGCTGTTCCCACGCTGTTCACCTTGAAAAACCTGAGTTGTTTAATACTATCGTGCTTGATTTTTTAGAGTCATAATTAAAATAAAGCCTGAATAGAACTAAAAAAAGTAGGGGGGTGTACTTCGGCAAGCTCAGCACGAGTCATTTCGACTTCGCTCAATACAAGCATTTCGACTGTGCTCAATAGCACTTCTAGAATTTGAAAATATTTCTCTAAGTAGTTTATTCTAAGCTTATTTTTCTATGTCAGTATTTGAGTCGGGTTTTGACTCTTCCGCTAATTTCGCACGATCAGCTTTGCTAATGTATTTAGCCTTACCTTTTGGCGCTAATTTAGCTTTAGCTTTTTTGATCCGAGATTTCACGATCTGAATACTTTTTTTGCGTCTGTTCATAAAAGTGCTACTTGTTTCAAAATGTTTAGGTTATGTCCGTTTCTCGTTTTGTAGTGCTAGATTAAGTTTCTCAAACTATTTTTTCATAGAGAGACCATCTTCTCATAGAGAGACCATCATAATAAACACTTTGTACAAATCCTCAATTTTCAAAGAATGAGCATTTCCAACTCCAGTATAGAATCAATCACAGCATCTGGTTTTGAATCATGAATATTTTCACCGTGATTATAACCATACGATGTACAGATAATATTGAAACCTGCGGCACGAGCAGCTTTAACATCGGTGCTTGAATCTCCGATCATAAGTGATTTAGTTGGGTCACAATCAAACACTTTGGCACTGTGCCATAAGGGTAGTGGATGAGGCTTCTTTTTTTCTAAGGTGTCCCCACTAATGACGATTTCAAAATCATCCCATAATCCCAAATCACGTAAAATTGGATGGGTAAACTGTTCATCTTTATTGGTGATGCAGCCAATTTTATAGCCTTGTTTCTTTTTGTGTTTTTGTAAGTAATCTAAGCCTTCACGAACGCCTGGGTAGAGCTTGCTACGTTTGCACAGGTTATTGGCATATAAGTCTCGAAAGACTGGCATGGCTTGATCGAAGATCGCTTCGTCATGTGGAGCATTTAAATCATTTGCGATGGCTCGTTGCATCAGTCGGATGACGCCATTGCCTATCCATTCTCTTGCTGATGTTTCTCCACGTACGGGCAAGCCGATGTATTTCATGGTTTCGTCAAGACACCATGAAATATCAGGGATTGAATCGACTAATGTTCCGTCGAGATCGAACATAATGAGTTCTGGGGAGAAGCTTTGTTTCATAGCTTTTAAGGTAGGGATGATTCAAAAAAATAACTTCAAAAAAACAACTTAAAAAAACCCTTAAGAAACTCTAAAAAGTAGGGGGGTGTCATTTTAACGATTAGAAACTGAGTTTTGGGATATTTAAACTTTAGCCGCAGCCAATTGTTCTCTAAACTTTCCACAAATACTATCGTAATGGTTCGCATCATCCAGATCAGCGGCGCCAAAAATTGCTGAACCAGCGACAAACATATCTGCACCCGCTTCTTTGATTTCTTTGATGTTATTATCTTTCACGCCACCGTCTACCTCAAGCCTGATATCAAAACCAGAATCATCAATCAATTTTCTCGCTTGCTTCAGTTTGGTCAGCGTTGCAGGAATAAAACTCTGACCACCAAAACCCGGATTAACAGACATCAACAAAATCAAATCTACTTTATCCATGACGTATTCAAGTACGTCTAATGAGGTTGCAGGATTAAACACCAAACCTGCTTTACAACCGTGTTCACGGATTAATTGTAAGGTACGGTCAATATGTTCGGACGCTTCAGGATGAAAGGATATGTACGTTGCGCCTGCTTTTGCAAAATCAGGAATAATTCTATCGACGGGTTTTACCATTAAATGTACATCGATATCTGCCGTAACACCATGTTTACGTAAGGCTTCGCAGACTAAAGGGCCAATCGTAAGGTTGGGTACGTAGTGATTATCCATTACATCAAAATGCACAACATCGGCACCGGATTTGATGACATTATCAACTTCTTCACCTAAGCGTGCGAAATCAGCAGATAAAATAGAAGGTGCAATCAGGTCTTTTTGGCGTGGCATTATTTGTCCTTACGGTATCACTAAATGATCACACTTTACCTGAAATATTTAGTAAATCATAAGGACTTTATTGATTGGTTTATGCTTAAACTCTATGTTGTAATTTTTGGAAACAGCACAAAAAAAAGCAGCCAAAAAGCTGCTTTTAAAAATCACAATAAAAAATTATAGATTGAGATTCTAGAATTTATGTAAATTTGGTTGCAGTTTTTGGTTAAAGCCTAGATGAATTAGCAATAATGAAATCAACAGCGGCTTTAATTTCTTCATCAGGAATCGCTGTCTGCCCCCCTTTTGCAGGCATAATACCTTTACCTTTTATGGCAGAGGCATACAAAGCTTCTTTGCCCCCCGCAATACGTGGTGCCCATGCTGCAAGATCCCCTGTTTTAGGTGCACCAGCTACCCCACTAGTGTGGCATGCCGCACAAGCTTGATCATAGGTTTTCTTTCCTGCTTCATCATTAGCAAAAGCAATGTTAGATGTTGCTAATACAGTGATTGCGAATAAACCTGTTTTGAGAGTTTTTGTCATTTTTTATTTCCTATGCTACAAAAAGCAGCGGTTAGTTTATTAATAGATAACAATGCTTAGTATACTGTTGTGTATAAATAGTTCTATATAACTTGGTAGAAAATGAGGTTAAATAATAAGACACTATCCTTAATCCAAATGACTCATGCAAGAATCTTATTCAATCCCCATTCAATCAATAGAACTAGTCTGTAGTAAAGCTTACTGTTTACACATGTCTATGGCTCGTGTAGATAAGGTTCATACACTCGCTAGCGGCAATAAAATCTATAAGCTCAGACCCATTATTGAATACGCTAAAGCAAATAATTTTAAGCAGATAATAAGCTTTGGTGGTGCATATTCTAATCATATTCATGCATTAGCACTAATGGCCAAACAGTATGGTATTGAAGCTATTGCATTGATTCGTGGTGAAGAAAAGTACGCTGAAAATCCAACCCTTAGCGACGCACAAAACGCAGGTATGAAGTTAGAATTTGTCAGTCGACAAGAATATAAAAAACGAGATGATGTAGGCTATCTTGATGACTTGCAAAGTCGATACCCGCAGGCACTCCTTATAGGTGAAGGTGGCAATAGTGAATTGGCTATTCACGGATGTGCGCAAATGGCGCGGGATATTAATAAGTCATTTGCTCAGCATCGACAAAGACATCTATCTATTCAGCAACAGAGTGATATTTTAACCGTTGCGTGTGGCACGGGTGCTACCGCGATGGGTTTGATTACTGGGCTTGCTGACAAACAAAGTCTAATTGCCTATTCGGTATTAAAAGATGACAGTTTACACACTAAAATGGAGTCATTTTTAAATAAAAATAAGTCTGAAAAGCCTCCACAATACAGTCTTCAAAAAGCTGATTTTGGTGGCTATGCAAAACTCGATAAGCCCATGTTGGATTTTATCTTAAGTTGGCTGGAGCAGACGGATATTCTACTTGATCCAATTTACACGGGTAAAATGTGTCGTAGAGTAGTTCAACAAATAGAAGCAGGGGATTTTACTAAAGGACAATTTATCACGATGATTCATAGCGGGGGGCTGCAAGGTTGGCGCGGAATGCAGTTGAGGGTTGAATCTTTGGCTGGCGTTGATGCTTGGATAAAGATACAAGACTCTTTAGATGAGTCGTGAGTTTTGTTTAAGTAGGTCATTGGTATTAACTATTTCGCATTACGTAAAACATAAAGCTATTTTCTAAAATTTCTGATCTTGTCACAGTATCAAAAAGTAGGGGGGTGTGCTTTTATCTAATCAGATATTGCTTATTTTCAGTGACGAATCAGCATATACCCAGCTAATTAGACCGATATTTAACCAATTGTCACCTGCATACTGCAGCTGATGCCCATTAACTAAGATGTAATTGAGTTTGTTGACTAAGCTAGTAAAGATAAAGTTAAAAACGGAATTTTTACTATGAATATCACTAAGACTGACAGAACGAAAAATACAGTCATTAAGTCATTTGCTCAAACGAGTTTGTTATTATTCCTGGCTGTTCCATTTTTAGGGTTGAAAGTAAATGCAGCGCCGAAGCTATTAAACGACCCTGTGTTTAATCAAGCGACTATGATTGGTAAAGTATTCTTCGACTCAAATTTAAATGGCATCTTGGATAATGGTGAATTAGGCATTCCTGGCGTTCGTGTTGCAACAGTGACAGGTTTGGTCATGGAAACAGATGCTTACGGTCGCTTTCATATACCAGATGGAAAAGTTCATAATTCACGTTTTGGACAGAATCAATTACTAAAAATAGACGTTTATAGCTTGCCGCAAGGTGCTCGAATTACGAGTGAAAACCCTCGTTTGTTACGCACTAGTAATAAGGCATTGAATAAAATTAATTTTGGCGTGGTTTTTTAAG
>CALFUP010000171.1 GCA_937929875.1 uncultured Cocleimonas sp.
AATCTGTACAAACGCAGGCGACGAAGCTTCAGTAGTACTTAACGAAATCAAGAACGGAAAAGGAAGCTACGGTTACAACGCACGTACTTCTGAGTACGGCGACATGATCGACATGGGTATCCTAGATCCAACTAAAGTAACACGTACAGCACTTCAAAACGCTGCATCTGTTTCTGGTTTGATCATCACTACAGAAGCGATGATCGCTGATAAGCCTGAAGAAGCTGGTGCTGGTATGCCTGATATGGGCGGCATGGGTGGTGGTATGGGTGGAATGGGCGGCATGATGTAAAATTAATTGTTATTTCACCGAATCTACTGCGTTAGTTGGTGAATTTCAGACTCTCATGTACTTAACGTACACTTCGATCCTGAAATTCACCGCCCGCCTTGATCTTCGGCGAAATTACTGCTTAATTTATTAAGTCGGATACATTCAGTATCTACCTAAAAAGGGACGCAATTTGCGTCCCTTTTTTTGCCTGCAAAAACCCTATAAAAAGGTGGGGGTGCCTTTTTTGCTTACTCCTATCGTTCAAAATTTGTTTAATTGGCGTATTTTTGTAAATAGCGTAAAATAAAATAATGCCGACAGTATAAAGAATAGGTCCTTTTCGTTTTTTTTCTTTTTTAGTAACGAGAATGGAGAACCCGCACACATACATATCCAACGGGACAAGAACTTAGCAAAATTTTGGCTAAAACCAGTGACTCTAGCCAGTTCTACTCGGTTTTCGCCTAAAGAATTAAGAAAACTAGAAACGCTTGTTGAAGAGAATAAAGAAAAATTTATAGAGGTTTGGGATGAATACTTTAGCTGTTGAAATGCACCCGCAGGCACATAATATTATTTGTGACGATACGAGTATTACTGTTGAACTTGTTGACGGTAGAACGATAACAGCACCTTTGCTTTGGTTTCCACGGCTTGCAAAGGCGAGTGAAGCAGAATTAAATAATTGTGAAATATTATAGGTGACGGCGAAGGTATTCATTGGCCTGATGTTGATGAAGACTTGAGTGTGCAAGGCTTATTGTTCGGCACTCACTAATTTTAATTGTTTTTTTGCTCACTCTACTGCGTTGGGCCTTGAATCTCAGACTCCTCATGTACTTACGTACACTTCTACCGTTTGTCGACTAAAGATCAATAACTTACAAGCATGATGAACGGTTGTTTTTGGCTTATGAACGCATGGTTGTCCTAATTATTGCTGTCGTTTAATGCTATCTTGCGAATATTCAATCGATTTTCTGGCTTTATGGATGACTCCATTCGTTATGACTATCTAACAGCTTTAAAACATTTGAATTTTGAAGAAAAAGCAGATTTGATGTATATGGGTTTTGTAACACTCGTAGCAGATTCAGTATTGCCTGCAATAAATATGGTTTCAGTGAATGAATACTCTGTTAACTACGAAAGAATTAAATTTGAAGTGCAGAATGTTGATGAACTGACTAAATCACTTACTAAATTAAAGCTTGTGGCACTAAACCAGATTCGTGATGAATTGAGAGTGATAAACGTATTGGAAGTTTGGGAGACTTTCACCCTAAAAGAGGCTATAAGTGTCTTAGAGCATTACTGTGATGTGCATGATATTCATTGCACTCCTGGAGAAAATACAGTCTCTGCTATAAAACGCTCTCTAAACAGATATGGTTTAGCACAGACTGCAAAGTATATTTATCAAGCTGTCTGGCGTGCTCGTAAATATGCTACAGAAAATAATTTGAACAAATTTAGGGCCTTTAATTTAATCTATGGAAGTCTTAATTTTTGGATAGAAGATCCTAGAGCCAGAACCTACAACGCTCCACCATTCAGTAGAAGTGAAAATATATTATCTGAACCAGAAGAAGTATCTGTTTTTTCCAGATATTTCTTAGAGCAAAATGATATCAACTACTTTACTGATCCTGTATCGATAGCGTTATTACTCCACAAAGAGAATTAAACGGCCGCTTGATGTGATTTTAGTAATTTCCGAGCGTTTGTGTCAGTTCCAGTAATTAATACTACTATCAACGAAAAAATCATATATTTAGGATTAGAAAGTCAGTAGATAATGCTACCTATTCCAACAATTTATGAATCTAGATTGACTAATTCCAATAATTCTTGCTACTAGAACACTTATATTAAAATATCACATATAAAAGAACGATAGGCTATGCCCTATTTAGAATGCACCAGATCTCTAGTGATCTGGTGCAGAATTTGACATAAATCTTAAATTTGGAGCCTCTGTAGCCCGTATTTAATCGTTGGTAAAAATCTCAAACGCACCACTATTGGCTATAGTGGTTCAAGTAAATTTATAAATTTTATTCACTCATCTACTTTCACCAGATTTGCTAAAGTATTCTCACGATTGAAATAAATTTTTTCATGTTTTTCTTCATTACGTAATTTAGTGATACACGATTCAACCCAGGAAAGGTGCTTTTGCATTGCAAATTTAGCAGCTGTTGCATCATTTTTTAACACCATATCTAATATTTCTGAGTGTTGATCTTTTATATCTATACGATGCGCAGAATCCTTAAACAAGTCGATAAGTGTAATCGAAATACTTTTTTGTAACACATTAAACAAACTTTGCATGATATGAAGCAACATAGGGTTATGAGTTGCCATAGCTATGGAAAGATGGAAATTCACATCACAGGCGGCTTCTACTTTTGTGTTTTGATGTTTATTTGCCTCTAACAATTCATCGTAGCGTTTTTGAATTAACTCTTTATCTTCTTCAGTAGCTCTTAATGCCGCTAAATAGGCTGAAAGACCTTCAATAGCGTACCGCATCTCCAGCATATCAAAAGCAGCATCTTGATTATTAACGAGTAATTCCAACAAAGGATCAGTAAACGATGCTCCCAGTGTCTCGCAAATATAAGATCCTCCTCCAGGAACTTTATAAATAATACCTTTTGCTTCTAGCTTGTTTATGGCTTCTCGAATAGAGGGCCGAGATACATCAAATTGTTCTGCTAAATCTCTCTCAGATGGAAGTTTTTCGCCCTTACCCAAGTCTCCACTGAGAATATTACTCTCAATTTGACGGGCTATTTTAGCTGAAATCGTTTCTGTTCTTACTTTTTCTACACGCATAAATTTTGTACCAAAAAACATATTTTATGCAGTATCTCATACCTTAGAAAAATTAATAATAAAAGTTATTCATTGACTTTTATTATTTGGTATGACCAAATACCACTGGTAATACCATATAACAATAACTCACTATTTAATTCATTTTTTATAACCATTGAAGGAATATTCATGACATTTTTAAATAAACTTATGACAGTAGGAGCAGTGACATTATCTGTACTGTCAGTAACCTCAAGTGCAGTTGCTGCAGATAAAAAAATCCTACTCAAAATGCCTATTTATTACGGTTCGCACCTACCAGGGCTTGGTTCGCCAGCAAAGTATATGGCCGACAATGCATCGATTTTAAGTGGTGGGTCTTTAAAAATAAAATTATACGAACCTAAAAAACTTATTGATTCGAAAGAAATTTTAGACGCAGTCTCAACAGGAAAAGTACAAGCCGGCTATGCAACTCCAGGGAATTGGGGTGGAAAAATGCCAGCAGCGCGTTTGTTCTCTGCGGTTCCTTTTGGTCCAGAAGCTCCTGAATACTTGGCATGGTTTATGTATGGCAATGGTGCAAAACTTCATCAAGAACTCTATGACAAAGCGGGATACAACGTTAAAACTCAGGTGTGTGGAATTATCGCACCTGAAACTTCTGGTTGGTTTAAAAAAGAGATCAAATCCCTTGAAGATCTAAAAGGTTTGAAAATGCGATTCTTTGGTTTAGGTGCCGAAGTAATGGAAAAGCTTGGTGTTAGTACAGTCGGTTTACCAGGTGGTGAAATTTTTCCTGCTCTTGAAAAAGGTGCAATTGATGCTACTGAGTTTTCAATGCCTGCCATTGATAAGCGTATCGGTTTAAGCAAAATCATGAAGTTCAACTATTACCCTGGTTGGCATCAGCAAGCTACTGCAATGGAGCTTATGATCAATAAAGATGTTTGGAAAAGTATGAGCGAAACTCAGCAAGCCGTTATAACTCAGCTTTGCCGTGCGGCGACTGTTGATGCACTTGCAAATGGAGAAGCTATTCAAGCCCCTGTTATGCGTGAGAACGTTAAGAATGGTGTAAAGAACATGTATTGGTCTGATGAAATGCTCGCCACTTTTAAAACCAAATGGGATGAAGTTGTTGTAGATCAAAAAGCTAAAGATCCTGAATTTGCTAAAATTTGGGCTGATTTAAGTGCTTTCCGTGAAGATTACGCTCTATGGTCATCTAACGCCTTCTTACCTCGCAAGAGATAAAAGTCTGTTGCAATAAAAAAGGGAGATTTTAACTTCCCTTTTTTATTGATGAAATTTTACGAGAAATTTTATTATGTCTTCTTCTACTGAAAATGATCTTAATACTGATTACGGCAATGATAGTTGGTTATTAGGTCTTGCTAATAAATTTGAAAAAATAGTACTAACCTCTGCACATATTTTTTGTTGGGCTTATCCTGTACTGATATTTGCCATTCTAGCTAACGTTGTTCTTCGTTATGGATTTAGTAGTGGCTTGATTGTGTTTGAAGAAATTCAATGGCACTTATATGCTATTGGAATGCTATTTGGCCTCTCTTATGCTGAAATAACAAATAGTCAAGTTAGGGTAGATGTAGTAGCTACCCAACTTAAAGCAAACACAGTAAACAAGTGGGAAATTTTTGGGATAATTATATTTGTTCTACCTTTCTTGTTTGTGGTGATTTTCAATAGTTTTGATTATGTAGAAAGCTCTTTTCGCGTCGGAGAATCTTCAAACTCTCCATTAGGCTTACCCTATCGTTGGGCAATAAAAGCCGTAATTCCTCTTAGTTTCACATTCCTTGCGCTCGCTGTGCTTGCTCGCCTACTAAGAAACATAAATATGCTGCTAAGTAGTAAAAGGGGTTAAAAAAATGGAAATTAATGAAATTTTAGTTGTAGCAATGTTCATAACTTTTATCTCTGCTTTATTTACAGGGATTCCAGTGGGTTACGTCCTAGCTGGAGTAGGTGTTCTGTTTGGATTTATTGGATATATGACTGATGCCTACCTAGGCACTATTACAGGTTTAGATTTAAATACTTTAGGGCTCGTCGTTTCTCGCATTTTTTCTCTAATGGAAAATTGGGTACTTGTAGCACTACCCATGTTTATCTTCATGGGGTTAATGCTAGATAAATCAGGTGTAGCAGAAAGATTGATGCTATCAATGCAAGATCTCTTCGGTAAAGTTCGTGGCGGCTTAGCCGTAACCGTAATGCTAATTGGTATTATTCTTGCCGCATCTACGGGAATTATCGGTGCATCCGTGGTTTTATTGGGCTTATTATCAATGCCCGCTATGATGAAACAAGGCTATAGTAAATCGCTAGCCGCAGGTACGATATGTAGTGCAGGTACACTGGGAATCCTACTTCCTCCTAGCATTATGTTAGTTATCATGGCCGACCAATTAGCCCTTTCAGTGGGTGATTTATTTATGGGAGCCATATTCCCAGGATTAATATTAAGTGGCCTATATCTAACTTATATATTAGTGATTTCTTACCTTAAACCATCCTTAGCACCTTTACCTAAGGATCAAAAGGAACTGGAATGGAAAGTAGTTTTAGGTGTTCTAAAAAACATAATCCCTCCGTTATTACTCATATTTTCTGTTTTAGGGTCAATCTTTGGAGGTATCGCAACCGCTACGGAAGCCAGTGGAATTGGTGCTTTAGGCGCGACATTGCTAGCGGCTTATTATAAGAAATTAAATTTTAGAACATTCAAAGATGTCAGCTTAGATGCTTACCGCACAACTGCGTATATATTTATGATTTTCATTGGAGCAACAATGTTCGCCCTAGTGTTACGTGAACTTGGCGGCGATGAACTAATAGAAAAAGCATTATTGAGTCTCCCCTTTGGTCCTTATGGTGTTTTGATAGCAGTTTTACTCATTGTATTTTTACTTGGGTTTCTTTTAGATTGGATAGAAATTACTTTAATAGCGTTACCATTATTAGCGCCAGTTATTATGGGTTTGGACTTTGATGTAAGTGGTTACGGAGTCGTAGACGAGCCAAAAGTGATTTGGTTTGTGATGTTAGTTGCAATTACCTTACAAACGTCATTTCTTACACCGCCTGTTGGTTTCGCATTATTCTATTTGAAAGGAGTATGCCCTCCAGAAATTAAACTGACAGATATATACAAAGGAGTCATACCTTTTATTCTACTTCAATTGCTTGGTCTTGCGATTGTTATTATTTTCCCTGCTCTTACAACATGGTTACCTGCAATGGTTTATGGAAATTAATTATTGGGAGTAAAAGTAAGATTATACTTTTTGGCAGACAGGGTACCTTTGGCTAAGTTGATTAAGGATTATAAAAAACAACTTAGCATCATTTAAAGAAATAAAACGTAATCAGTAGTCACTACTGAGCATAGGAGAAAAATAATGAGTGTAATTTGTGAACTGGATGACTTGCGCCGTCTTTATCATCGTCGTGTGCCTAAAATGTTTCAAGGATACTGTGAGTCAGGCTCTTGGACACAACAGACGATGGAAGAGAATGTCAGTGATTTTCAGAAAATTCGCTTTCGTCAACGTGTGGCTCGTGACCTAGAGCCACTCTCGCTTGAAACAAAAATGGTTGGTATTGATTCCAAAATGCCTTTAGCCATTGCACCGGTCGGATTGCTAGGCATGCAACATGCTGATGGTGAAATTCATGCAGCCCTTGCTGCGGAAAGATTTGGCGTACCATTTACACTATCAACAATGAGCATCTGCTCTATTGAGAAAGTTGCCGAAGCAACACAGTCGCCTTTTTGGTTTCAGTTATATGTGCAACGTGATCGCGAATTTACAAAAAAATTAATAGAAAGAGCAAAAGCGGTTGAATGCTCTGCGCTTGTGGTTACGTTGGATCTACAAAAGATAGGTAAGCGTCATGCTGATCATCGTAACGGAATGACTGCACCGCCACGTCTTACCATTCCAAATATCCTCGACATCGCTCGTCGTCCTAAATGGGCCTTACAAATGCTTACTACAAAAAATCGCGAATTCGGTAACATCCAAGGTGCTGTTGCAGGTGTTGATGACATGAGCGATCTTATGAAATGGACAGCAGCTAGTTTCGATACAAAGCTCAATTGGGATGACATCAAGCGTTTTCGTGATCTGTGGGACGGCCCTCTCATAATCAAAGGGATACTCGAAGCTAGCGACGCCGAAGAATGTGTCAAGCTGGGTGCAGAAGCTTTAGTGGTCTCAAATCACGGTGGTCGTCAACTCGATGGTGCCCGCTCTACTATCTCTGTGTTACCTGAAGTAGTAGAGAAAGTTGGTGATGATATTGAAGTTTGGATGGACAGTGGTATTCGTTCGGGACAGGATATTATTCGTGCACGTGGCATGGGAGCAAAAGCGGTTATGGTAGGACGTCCTGCTGTTTACGGCTTAGGTGCAATG
>CALFUP010000172.1 GCA_937929875.1 uncultured Cocleimonas sp.
GCGAGGTAAATTTTCCGCGAACAATTTCTTCCATATATTTGCTAGGGATGTGATTAACTTGTAGTGGATAAGAATCCTCGGCAACATATTCACAAATAAATAAAGTACGAGCCTTATCAGATAAATTAGGTCCAGATCCATGTAACAGTGTTGAATGCATTAAGCACGCGGAACCTGCTGGACCATAACACGGCACAGCTTGTGCTTGATGCTCTGCCATCACTTCTGGAGCAACAGCCCCTGTGTAAACACCATCATGCCAATGAGGATACATTGGGCCGGTATGTGATCCTGGAACCACTTCGAGTGGGCCATTGTCTGGAGTGACATCATCGAGAAAAAACAACACCGTTATCATGTCGTTATTAGTACGCGGTTCGAATAAAAAGTCTTGATGAAACTTTACCTGAGTTGCGGCTCCAGGTTGTTTTGAATTGATTTTAGAGTTATTGAACTTTAGATTAGGGCCTAATAAATCTTCAACTGCATCCAGTGCTGCATTATTTCGCATCACTTGTAGATAAGTATCAGAAATCTCTACAGGTGATGCGATACGTCTCAATGCTGGGTTTTTAGCGTCGTGTCCTGGCTCAACATCAAAACGTGGGCGTTTATCATAACTTATTCCATAAGCTTCAGAACAAGTACGACTTTCTTCTTTCCATTGTTCAAATTCATTTCTCAATTGGGCTAAGGTCTTAGGTTCTAGTGCATTATTTAATAATAGATAGCCTTCTCGTTTGAATTTATCAATATCTGAAGATGATAAAAACGTCATTTTTGCTTAACCCCATCAAAATTTCTGCTTCATACAAAACTTAAGTTAGTACAAAAATCAAAAATAAACAGCATTTACACCATTAATCTGGAAAAACTGACATCTCAGGTAAAACTGAGATAATGAATGAATCAAAAAAGAAGTGAATGAGATTTTTTTAAATCCATCACTTCAAATATAAAAATAATTGTTCCGGAGTACCCTTTAAATGAAAAAGTACTTACTTTTGTTAGTTGCTTCTTTAGTGCTGAGTGCTTGCGGGGGTGGCTCTGAAGATAGTAATGCCAGACCACCTGATGATGATCATGATGGTATTGTCAATTCATCTGATAATTGTCCTATCGTAGCTAATCAAAATCAACTAGATTTAGATAGTAACGGCGTTGGTGATGCTTGCGAACCTTCATCAAATGAACAACTAGCATTGAACAAAATCCTTGAATTTGCTGCTAGCTCAGGAACAACACTAGCCCCTTCAATGCAAGATTACGCTGATCTTGGTATCAATGACTTGAGTGTAGATGAACTTACAGCGCTTAATCTCAAAATATCAAACTCAAATACTGCAGATATTGATACGACTAACAAAATTAAAAATGTATTAACAGAGCTTAATGAGGAAGAAATAACTACCCCTGAAAATCCAATTGATACGACAGACCCAGAGATAACTGATCCTTCAGATCCACCCTCTCCAACTGATACCGATGGAGATGGAGTTAGCAACGACAAAGACGAGTTTCCTGAAGATGCTAGCCGCTCAGCCTCAATTACAAGTGCCCATCGATTACTAACACAAGCAACATTTGGAGCTACATCAAGTGAAATTGAGCGTATAACAAAAATAGGCACTGATGCTTGGATAACGGAGCAGTTAAATGCACCCTCAGCATATGAAAATCCTACGGATGATCATAAAACTCATTTAGAACGAACGATTGAAATAGCGTCAATCTCTGAGCCATATACAGACTATTATTCTTCTAACAATATATTTAATGAAAAAGCATCTAACAGAATTCTTAGAATGCAAATGTCTACTTGGGCTGAAAATGCCTTAGGCCATAAAGTGAATACTAAGCACGGTAGCGATCAGCTAAGACAACGAACAGCTTATGCTCTTAGTCAAATTCTCGTAACGTCTGGCTTGGATGGTACTCTAGGTAATCATGGGGAAAGTTTGGCCTACTATTATGACTTATTAGCAAAACATGCTCTGGGTAACTATAGAGATCTTTTAGGTGATATTTCACGAAGTGCGACTATGGGTGTTTATTTGTCACACCGTGCAAATAAGAAAACCGATTCAACACTTTCAACCAAACCCGATGAAAACTTCGCACGCGAACTAATACAACTGTTTGTAATGGGTTTATATGCCCTAAATTTAGATGGCTCACCTAATAGAGATAATAATATCAACAGTTATCCAGATAATGGCGATGCCTTAATTGCAAGCTATAGCCAGCTTGATGTAGAAGAACTAGCCAAGGTTATGACTGGTTGGGATATTAAAGACAATGTCGAATATGGTAACTCAAATATTAAAAAAGGAAACTATGCGTCGCCAATGGTATTCCATCCTGAATACCATGAAGACGAATCCAACATTGTTGATGGTGATGGTAATGTAACTATTTTAGGTAAAAGCATCCCCTTAAACTCAGGCACTGATGGGAGTGGTTTAGACGAAGTATTAGATCATTTATTTTCACAGCCAAATGTAGCCCCTTTTATAAGTAAACGCTTAATCAGTCACTTTGTTACATCAAACCCATCTTCAGATTACGTAGCTCGTGTCAGCGCTATATTTAATGATAATGGCAATGGTATTAAGGGCGATTTAAAATCTGTGGTTAAGGCCGTGCTTAGTGATACTGAAGCTCGCAACAATACCAGTACAATAACAACTTTTGGTAAAATCAAAGAACCCTTACTTGCAGCAACTCAATTCTTCAAAGCCTTCAGCGTCACAACTCTAGATGGTATTCAAGGCCCAAAAGATGGTAAAGAAAAAGGTGCGAATATGTCTGGAGTCTATAATTTTGAAGGTCTTGATAGTATTTTTGGACAAGGCCCATTAAGAGCTAAATCTGTATTCAATTTTTACGATGATAGCTTTGTACCTAGCGATGACTACTTTTCTGATCAACGTTTGCTATCACCTGAATCACAACTATTAACAGATCAGCATGTTGTTGACTTTAATAACTTTATATACAAGTTTATACAAAACTCTGAAAAGAATCGAATCACTAAAGTATCAAGTAATCCAAGAACACTAGAAGATTATGCTAGCTCTAGAAGTTATGGTGGAAACTACGCAATGCTTATAGATTTTGATCGTGAATTGAAGATTCTTGAAGAAGCTTTGGAAGGCGATAGTAATGGAGACTTTTTGGCTATAAATGAGCCAGAACCACGTGCAAGAGCAGTCAATGCGTTAATCAGCCATCTTGATAGACTGTTACTAGGTAAGACTATGAGTGTTGAATTTAAAAGTGCATTAAACGAATATTTAAACGATGCAGTCAGTCTCAATAGTTCTAAAAATTTCAACGAAGCACACAACATGATAAGAGATGCTATTCGTTTTATCGTTACCTCTAGTGCCTACCTAATTCAAAAATGATACTAACAATAATAAGGAGTTTTTCATGACAAAGACTAACAATAGGCGTGAATTTCTAAAACTCCTAGCTAAAGGCAGTACTGCCGGAATATTAGGGTCTATGGGGCAAATGACCCTGATTAATGAAGCACTTGCCGCAGCACCTGACTTTGCAGGTGGTGATGCTGAATACAAAGCCATGGTCTGTGTCTTTTTAAAGGGAGGGAATGATAGTGTAAATATGTTTATTCCAACCGATACCGATGCTCATGATACTTATGCCTCATTGCGAGGGGATTTATCCATTGCAAACAATGATCTTAATCTCGCCAATAATTTCGTCAATGGCACTTTAGGTAAAGGTGTTGCTAATCCTTATCATGTTAATGGCACTTCTCAAAGTGCGTACACAAAAGGTCTTTATGATTTAACACATAAAGGCATTGGCTTGGGTATAAATGGCTTGATGCCAGAATTTGCTCAACTTATTGAAGATAACAAAGCATCAATCATCGCAAATATGGGTAATCTAGTAAATCCTGTAACACGTCAGCAAGTTCAAGATAAAACTGCAAATTTACCACTATTTTTATTTGCACATAATCATCAGCAACGCGAAATGCAAACAGGCCGTGCGGATAAATTAGATGATATTGGTTGGGCTGGTCGAATTGCAGACTCATGGATTGGTATTAACAATAATT
>CALFUP010000173.1 GCA_937929875.1 uncultured Cocleimonas sp.
GATATTATCTTCGTTTGAACAACGCGTAAAAAAGGTACGGAACAAATCATCTTTTTTGGGCGTGCGACTGGCATCCCAACAACGGATGGATTTATCGAGTTCGGCTGGCACAATGAACTCGCCGATGCCTGTACCGCTCCATTTACTATTCAGCATTTTATTCAGAATTTTTTGCGAATTTGCCAACAACTGACCTGAGCTATGCGCAAAACGATCATCAACTGGTTTATAGCTAGACTGTTCTAAACGATCTAAAACAACCGTTAAATATTCAGCAGGTACCAAGAAACTAATATCATTTCCTGACGTTGCTACGTTAATACCGATAATATTTCCATTTTCATCTAGAGTAGGACCGCCACTCATTCCTGGATTTAAACTTCCCGAAAATAAAATATTACCGTCTTCGTCTTTAGTAAGAATGCCGTTATTAGAGCCCTTCACAATAGTGAAACCTAAATCCATCGGATTTCCCAATGAATATAAGCTCGCGCCTTTATCCGGTAAGAAGGATATTTTTAAGGGTTCGCCCATTGCTTGTTTTGCCCTAACTACTGCCAAATCATGCACGATGTCAAAATCAACAAGTTCCAATGGGCCTGTTTTCCCTGACGTTGACAAAAACTCCAACGAAAAGACATCTGGGTCGTTTATATATTCACTCACAACATGATAGTTTGTCGCCAAAATATCGTCTTTGATGACAACGAAACCAGAGCCGATACTGGACTTCTTACCTGTTTCTTTATTTAAAACACGAATTTGATAAACCGATTTTTCGACATTGGTATAAATATTCGCCGTATCTAACTCAGCCGATGCAGAGGCGCTCATGGTGTGAGTCGCTATAACAAACAGCGTAAATAAAAATGTTTTCATATTGCTTGGTATTAACAAGGGTGTTTTAAACATAAATGTTTTCAGCATTCTATAATCTCAATGTGCAAATTAATGGCAAGGCTAGGTGACTTAAAAGAGGTAAGAGTAACCCAGCAGCGCGAAGTTCAGTATAAGATAAGCTATGATTCTTGATGATGCTAGCTTTACTGGTTAATTTTTAGCCAGATGGGCTTTTTCAGTCCTTAAGTGGTAAAGGTCAAATTAAGGCATACTCACTTAAATGCATAAGAAAATAACCCTAAGCTTCTGATTTTTGGCGATTTAGTGCCCATGTGATATGTTCTTTGACCATTTCACTAGAAGATTCGAATTTATCGGTCAAAGCTTGAATTACATCTGTAGATGAAGGGGAATTACCTAGCGCGATAGCAATATTACGTTGCCAACGTTCAATTCCGATACGTCTTATCGCTGAACCTTCCAGTTTTTTTAAAAACTCAGCTTCAGTCCACGCAAATAAATTTAATAAACTAGAGGCATCTAGGTCATTGCGAATTTCAAAGTCAGTTTCATCCGTACTGACTGCAAAACGATTCCAGGGGCATACTAACTGACAATCATCACAACCATAAATACGATTTGCCATTGGCTCACGAAACTCTTCGGGGATAACGCCTTTGTGTTCAATAGTTAAATAAGAAATACAGCGATTCGCATCTAATTCATAAGGTTTTAAAATCGCTTGGGTTGGGCATATATCGATACAAGCAGTACAATCACCACAATGATTAGTTACTGACTGGGACTCGGCTAACGGTAAATTAGTGTAAATTTCACCTAAAAAGAACCATGATCCTGCATCTTGGCTGAGGACATTGGTGTGTTTTCCCATCCAACCCAAACCTGCGTTTACTGCTATGGGTTTTTCCATCACGGGCGCACTATCGACAAACACACGATATTTCATATGAGTTTTATTTTCATCATTATCACAGTCAACACCATCAACGTCATTTCGATGTGAATTCAATTCTTGATTGATTTTATCTGCAAGCTTTTGTAAACGACTTCTCATCAACTTATGATAATCACGTCCCAATGCATAACGTGAAACATATCCAAGTTTAGGATGATTCAGTACCATTATTGGATCATGAGTTTCGGACGGTAGATAATCCATACGCACGCTAATAATACTGATCGTTTCAGGGACTAACTCCTCAGGTCTTGTACGTTTAGTGCCATGGCGTTCCATCCAATCCATATCACCATGAAAACCTTTATCTAGCCATTGCTTTAAAATGGCTTCTTCTTTGGACAAATCAATTAAACTAACACCCACTGACTGAAAGCCAAGCTCTTGCCCCCACTCTGTTAACTTCGAATGCGTTATCTTCAGGTTTATGGTGTCTTTACCATGATTAGATTGAATAGTACTCATAGTATTAATGATAACATTTAGAGCCCTCCTTACTTCTAATTTCAACAAAGTCTCCAATTTGAACTAATGAAGTTAATGCAAAGAATAAGGTAAATACTGATTATCCGTCATTCCTATAAAACTAGTCATATAACCTCTTTGGTTTTCTAAATGGCACTCCTTACTTAAGTAAAACTCAAGTATAATCAAGAAATAATCAAATAAAGATACCGTCTGTAAAATAGATTGAACCATATCTTGCGCGCAAATATACTATTGATTAATGTTTAGTATAACTCATTAGTCCATAAGACTAATGACTGCAACCGATAACACTAATTATAAAACTAAAAATGCTATTCGAACTATTACCTAAACAAAATATTGCTAAAAGAATATTATTTTCATTTTTTCTTTTTAGCTGCATTTTAACTGCAATTTCTATTGCAGTAATTCTGTACTCGCAATATACAAAAGAAAAAGCTGAAGTAATTACAGGTACTGAAACATTAATAAATTCTAGAGTAGGTTTTATATCCGAAGTAATGTGGAATATGGATAAACCACTTGCAGAATTGAGCATTAAGTCCTTAGCCGAAAACCCAAACATCACTTATATTTCAATATCTGATGAAAGCAAAAACGTATTCACCAATGTTGGAAACAAAGTCACACCTTTTTCTAAAGTAATTAAGATACCGCTGCTGCATCAAAACCGACATAACAGTAAAAAAGAACATTTAGGAACTTTAAAAGTAAATGTAACTACGGCTCAGGCAGAGCAACACCTCAAAGATAACTTTGTAAATATACTTTTAGTTCAAACCCTCAAGGCTATTATTACTTCTTTTGCATTTCTATTTTTGATCTATCACATATTAATCAAGCACCTAAATAGCATCACGAGCAGTATCATTAAAAACACACTCGAAACGAATAACGATACCGAACTTTGCCAACTGAAGCGAAAGTATAGGAATGATGAACTTCAACTACTTGTAGATACTTTG
>CALFUP010000174.1 GCA_937929875.1 uncultured Cocleimonas sp.
ATGATCAAATTTCAAGCAATTTAATGATGAGTACTTGCTTAGAAATGTTAGAGGCAAATTATAAAATCTTAATTTTAGGAAATGAATATTCTAGTGTCTATGCAAAGGTCATCAATAGTTGGGTGTTGATGCTGAGTAAATCAAATGTATCGTTAGCAAAATTGATGCAATCTACAAAAAAGTATCCTTCAACGCCTGATTTATCAGCGAGGGAGTGATTGATGGCAAGTGAAGATAATTCTGAGTCTGGTTCTGCTAACGATAGCGAGAACAATATTAATAACAACACTACTAATAACAACACTACTAATAACAACAATGATGAGTTGAAATCATACAGTGAAAAATTCGGACACTTACTGAAAGGCTTGAAGCAGTTCAAAGAACGTCCAGAAGAACAATATTCGCCACGTGAAGCAGTTTTAACAAAGGATAAATTAACTTTATATCATTACAAAGCAGATGATCCGCTTGATTCTGCAAGTTCTACTAACAAGCTTAAAACACCTGTCTTAATCGTCTATGCACTGGTTAATCGACCCAGTATATTAGATCTGCAACAAGGCCACTCAGCGATTGCTAAAATGCTTGAATCTGGACTTGATGTTTACCTCATCGATTGGGGCTATCCCGATGCATCGGATCAGCATTTAGATCTTAATTATTATATCAATCAGCAAATAGAAGCGTGTGTAGATCATATTTGTCATTCCACAGAGATCAAACAGCTCAATCTGATGGGGGTCTGTCAGGGCGGCGTGCTTAGCTTATGTTATAGCAGTCTCCATCCTGAAAAAGTTAAGAGTCTTGTGACATTGGTTACACCAGTCGATTTTCAGACAGAGTCAGATACGCTGAGTAATTTGGTGAAGCATATCGATATTGATACGTTGGTAGATACTGTCGGAAATATTCCTGGTGATATGCTAAGTAACTCGTTCTTGTCTCTTGGTCCGTATTATCTTCAGTTAAAGAAATATCTCGATTTGGTCGAAGCGACAGAACAGTTAGATGAAAAAAGCAAACAACGAATCGCCCATTTTATTCTGATGGAGCGCTGGATTTTTGATTGCCCCGATCAAGCTGGCGAAGCCTTTCGGGAATTCGTCAAAGGCTGTTATCAAGAAAATTTACTGATCAAAAACAGTCTAAAAGTAGGGGGGTGTGTTATTGATTTATCTACCCTAGATATTCCCATATTAAATATCTATGCAGAACAAGATCATCTGGTTCCACCAGATGCTTCAAGAGCTTTAGGAGCTGTCGTTCAAAAGAAACAGTATCACGAAATGTCAATTTCAGGTGGTCATATTGGATTATTCGTAAGTCCAAAATCAGTCGATATGATTTTTCCTGCTATTGCTGATTGGTTAAGAGAAAAATCTTAAAAGCATTCAACATGCTTATATGATTTTGATTGATGGTTCGGAGCAGATTATCGATATCTTCAAAGACTGAAATCTATATCGCTTATTCTGTATCACAGAGGTAGTTTCAGTCGAGCAAAATTACTTATCGGATTAAATAGAGGGTTATATTATGAAAAAGACAGCATTCGTTTGGGATGAAAAATGCTTTTGGCATTCTGGTGGTAACTATGCAGCACTGGCTCCAGTAGGTGGCTATGTTCAACCCTTTGTTTCAGGTGGTTTACCCGAAGCTCCTGAAACAAAACGTCGCTTGAAAAACCTCATAGATGTCTCGGGTTTAGCGGAAGAGATGCATCTAACTAGCGCTGCTATTGCTACTTCTGAAGATCTTTTACGTGTACACCCCAAATCTTATTTAGACAAATTTAAGGAGCTCTCAGATAACAGTGGTGGGGAGTTAGGATTACGCACTCCTTTTGGTCCAGGTGGCTATGAAATTGCAGCTCAATCAGCAGGTCTAGTGGTTCATGCTGTAGAGGGAGTGATGCAAGGAGACTACGAAAATGCTTATGCATTATCGAGACCCCCTGGACACCATTGTCTCCCTGATTGGCCAAATGGTTTTTGTCTATTGGCCAATATTGCTATTGCTATCGAGGCAGCAAAAGCGAAGGGTTTAGTGAATCGTGTCGCTGTGCTTGATTGGGATGTTCACCATGGTAATGGCACTGAGGCTATATATTACGATCGTGACGATGTACTGACAATTTCAATTCATCAAGACCGTTGTTACCCACAAGATACAGGTGCGATGGATCAAATTGGTGTCGGCAAGGGGGAAGGGACTAATATGAATATTCCATTGCCTGCGGGGTGTGGCCATGAGACCTATCTTGAAGTAATGGAACGACTAGTGATCCCTCGTCTTGAAGCATTTGAGCCGGAGTTAATTGTGGTGGCGTGTGGTTATGATGCGTCTTCCGTTGATCCTCTTGCGAGGATGATGTGCACCACAGAGACTTTTAGATTAATGACGGCTCAGTTGATGGGGTTATCATCCAGTAAATTAGCATTTGCCCATGAAGGGGGTTATTCAGAAGTCTATGTACCATTTTGTGGGCACGCAATCTTGGAACAATTGACTGGCTCTTCAATTAGAGTTGATGATCCTTTATATACACGATTACATGGGCAACAACCGAATCAGCGTGTAAATGACTTTCACTCTGAATTCATTACCGAAATGGTTGAGTTTTTTAAGGTTTGATTGATTTAATATTTTAAATTAAGTTGCTCTCATCGACTTCCATTCAAACTTTAAAAATGGCATCGTTGCAGAGTCAGAAACGTTTATAAAAAATAATTTGTAAAAAATAGATAAGGAAAATCAACATGAATGAAGGAATATACGATATCAACTTACCGCAAAATATGGCTAATTTTGAGGCGCTGAGTCCTGTCACTTTCATTGAGCGTGCAGCCAGTGTTCATCCCAATAAACTTGCCGTTGTGCATGAAGGTATTCGACGTAATTGGAAAGAGACCTATGAACGATGTTGTCAATTGGCAGATGCGTTAATTCAGCACGGCATCAACAAGGGTGATACGGTTTCAATCATGTGTCCGAATCTACCTGAGCATTTTGAAGCGCATTTTGGCGTACCGATGTCAGGCGCGGTTTTAAACTCGATCAATACTCGTCTTGATGCGGCTACGGTTGCTTTTATTCTCGAACATTCAGAAGCCAAAATACTCATTACTGAAAAAGAAATGTCGCCAGTTGTTAAAGAAGCCTTAATGCTTATGAAAGATAAGCCGTTTGTGATTGATGTTGAGGATCCTTCCTACACCGAGGGAGAACTCATCGGTGATATTACTTATGATGCATTTATCGCGAAAGGTGATTCATCCTTTGCTTGGAAAAACCCAAGTAATGAGTGGGATGCAATTACCCTTAATTATACTTCAGGGACTACAGGAAATCCCAAAGGAGTGGTCTATCATCATCGTGGTGCGTATCTTAATGCAGTGAGTAATGCAATGTCTTGGGGGATGCCGAATCAAGCTCGTTATCTTTGGACCTTGCCAATGTTTCATTGCAACGGTTGGTGTTTTCCTTGGACTGTGGCGGCTTTAGCGGGTGTGAATGTGTGTCTTCGTCATGTTCGACCAGAGCGAGTTATGCAATTGGTAAAAGAAGAGAAAGTGGATCACTTGTGTGGTGCGCCGATTGTGCTAAGTATGATCACTGCATTACCAGATGAAGATAAAGCGGGAGTCAATCATACTGTTAAGGTAATGACTGCAGGTGCTCCGCCGCCAGCTTCTGTTATTCAAGGGATGGAAGCAATGGGGTTCGCAATTACTCACACTTACGGTTTAACAGAGACCTACGGGCCTTGTGTGGTGTGTGAATGGAATGATGAATGGGATGATCATTCTGATGATGAGAAAGCCAAATTAAAATCTCGACAGGGTGTGCGTGCGCCAATGCAAGAGGGATTAATGATAGCAGACCCTGTCGATATGAAGCCCTTACCAAAAGATGGTAAAAGTATCGGTGAGATATTCTTGCGCGGCAATATCGTGATGAAAGGCTATCTGAAAAACACTAAAACTACCGAAGAAGCGTTTGTTGGTGGTTGGTTTCATACGGGTGATTTAGCGGTATGGCATGAAGACAATTACATTGAAATCAAAGATCGTTCAAAAGACATTATTATCTCTGGCGGAGAAAATATCTCCAGTATCGAAATTGAAGATACTTTGGTTAGCCATCCATCGATAAAAGATGTCGCCGTGGTAGCCAAAAAAGATGAGAAGTGGGGGGAAGTTCCCTGTGCATTTATTGGTTTAAACGAAGGTGCCGTTCTTACAGAAGAAGAGATCATCGATTTTTGCCGAGAAAAAATGGCACGTTTCAAAGTACCTAAAAAGATTGTGTTTGTTGATTTGCCACGAACTTCGACGGGTAAAGTTCAAAAATTTATTTTGCGTGAATGGGCTGAACAATAAAATATTTACGCATTCTATGTTAAGTATTAAATATTAGTTTACGTTTACGTTAACGTAAGATTCAACTAGGATTCTAATGAGTAAATTGATAAGCTAGGTTTCATAATTTAACACAACATTTAACAGAATATTCAACATAACTAATCGACTGATGGAGAGGATAACCATGTCCTATGAAGCACCTTTAAAAGAGATGCAATTCGTTTTAAAAGAATTGGCTGATATTAATTCAATCTCGCAAAATCCAGGCTTTGAAGATGCTACTCCAGATATGGTTGAGGCCATCTTAACTGAAGCTGGAAAACTAGCATCTACTGTGATTGCGCCTTTGAATAAAATAGGAGATGAGCAAGGTTCTCGTTTAGAAAATGGCGTCGTGGTTAATCCAGATGGTTTTAAAGAAGCCTACCAACAATTTGTAGAAAATGGCTGGCCTGGGTTGCATCAACCCACTGAGTTTGATGGTCAAGGCTTGCCGTTTTTATTGCAGTCAGTTGTTTCAGAAATGTGGAATGCGTCGAACATGGCTTTTGCTTTGTGTCCAATGTTAACAGCGGGTGCAATCGAATCCATTAATGCGCACGGTTCGGATGCGATCAAACAAACTTACTTACCAAAAATGGTGAGTGGTGAGTGGACGGGTACGATGAATCTGACAGAGCCTCAAGCGGGTTCTGATCTTTCTGCTGTTCGTACTAAAGCTGAAAAAATGGGTGATCACTATTTAATTAAAGGCTCAAAAATATTCATTACGTGGGGCGACCATGAGATGACTGAAAATATTGCTCATTTAGTGTTAGCACGTTTACCAGATGCTCCTGAAGGTGTGAAAGGTATCTCACTGTTTATCGTACCTAAATTTTTGATTAATGAAAACGGAAGTTTAGGCGAGCGTAATGATGTGAGAGCAGTATCACTGGAGCACAAGTTAGGTATCCATGCGAGTCCTACTTGTGTTATGAGCTTTGGTGATAATGACGGTGCAGTTGGTTATTTAGTGGGCGAAGAAAACAACGGCCTAGCTTGTATGTTTACAATGATGAATCATGCTCGGTTAGAAGTAGGCATGGAAGGTGTGGGTTTATCAGAAGGTGCTTATCAATACGCCTTAGCTTACGCAAAAAGCAGAACACAAGGCTATAGCCCTGGTGTTGAAGGTCGAGTATCGATTATTCATCATGCTGATGTGCGTCGCATGTTAATGCAAATGAAGGCATTTACAGAAGCGGGACGTGCACTATCTTATGTAGCCGCTGGGGCACACGATCATGCTTACGCATCAATAGACGAAGAAGTAAGAAATACACAACGTCGTCGCATGGATTTACTCACACCAGTAGTAAAAGCCTGGTGTACTGAAGTGGCACAAGAAGTAACCAGTTTGGGTGTGCAAGTGCATGGCGGCATGGGTTTCATTGAAGAAACGGGTGCGGCTCAATACATGCGTGATGCCAGAATAATTACAATTTACGAAGGCACTACAGGAATTCAAGCAGCAGATTTAATTGGTCGTAAAATTCTACGAGATAAAGGTTTGGCCATTTCAGAGTTACTTGAAGAATTGAATCAATTCGACACGACCTTAAAAGCTCAGTCCGGTGATGAATTTGCCATTATGTCAGAGCAGTTTTCTGCATCATTAAAAGCATTAAGTGATTCAACCCAATGGGTGTTGGAGAAAGGGCTAGAAACACCTCACACGCCAGGTGCTGTTTCGGTCAGCTTCTTGATGATGATGGGTACTACTTTGGGTGGCTGGTTGATGGCCAAAGGAGCAATCGCTGCTCAGAAAGAAATTGCAGGCGGTGCGAGCGACGAATTCTTCAAGACTAAAATCGTAACCGCTCGTTTTTATGCTGAACATATCCTACCACGTAGTCAGGCTTATGCTTCTACGGTACAACGTGGTGCGGCTTCGGTTATGGATCTATCTATTGAAAACTTCTGATAGATGAGTCTAGTGGATCAGGCGCTTAATAGTATGTCACCTAATTCTTCTGCGCCTGTGCCATCACCGTGCATAGATATCTGCGATTTAGATGATGCGAGTATCTGTGTAGGTTGTTATCGTACGATTGACGAAATTGTAGCTTGGGGTAGTTTAAATAATAATAAAAAAGCTGAGATTCTTGAGTTGGTGGATACACGTAAAAAGAAGCTCAATAAGTTTTGACGGATTTAAACGATAATCAGAGTTTTCCTATTTCGATTATCGATCAGATGGGTGAAACGTGTACCTTAGCTACAAAACCAATACGCATTGTTTCACTAGTGCCGTCACAAACCGAATTGCTATTTGATTTGGGTTTGAGTGATGAAGTTATTGGTATCACCAAATTTTGTACCGACCCAGTAGGTAAAGTTAACACTGTCAAAAAGGTGGGGGGTACCAAAAAGTTTAATTTCGATGTAATCACCGAGCTCAAACCCGATCTCATCATCGGCAATAAAGAAGAAAACTACGAACAAGGCATTAAACAGTTAAAGCAAGATTATCCCGTTTGGATGAGTGACATTGTCACGTTGGATGATGCTTTAGAAATGATCCAGCAAGTGGGTGTGTTAGTCGGCGCTGAAACTAAAGCCAATGATATGGCTGAGAAAATCAGAAACAGTACAAACGAATTAGCAACAACAAATACAAATAACGAGAAATCAGCAGCCTACTTCATTTGGCAGAAGCCTTATATGGTCGCTGGTAGCGGTACCTTTATTGATGAAATGATGAAGTTATGTGGCTTGCGTAATGTTTTTTCTGATCAGGATAGATACCCCGAAGTTTCATTGGAAACTTTGCAAGAAACAAAGCCTGATGTCGTCATGCTATCTACAGAACCATATCCTTTTAAACAAAGCCATGTGGAAGAACTACAAGCCTTAATGCCTGATTCTCAAGTTGTTTTAGTCGATGCCATGTACTTCTCATGGTACGGCAGTCGCTTATTGGGTACTGGAAAATATTTACAATCACTTAAACAAATTTTTAAATAAAAGATTACAAACGAGGAGCATTGAATGTCAACAATGGAAAGTAAGACCTACGATGATTTAGAAATAGGATCGACGGGAAGTTTTAGCAAACAGCTTACAGAAGATGACATCATTATGTTTGCCGCGTCATCAGGTGATGTTAACCCAGTACATTTAGATGATGAGTACGCGAAAGCTTCAATTTTTAAAGAAAGAATTGCGCATGGTATGTGGTCAGCAGGGTTAATATCGGCCTGCTTAGCAACTGAAATGCCAGGGCCAGGAACGGTTTATTTAGGACAAAACTTAAGTTTTCGTCTTCCAGTGAAATTGGGTGATACTCTAACAGTCACACTTACTGTTAAAGAAAAATTAGATGAGAAAAAGTTTTTGGTAATTGATTGTAAAGTAGTCAATCAGGACGATAAATTAGTGGTTTTGGGTGAAGCGCAGGTTATGCCTCCAAGAGAGAAAATGACCATTGACGCACCTGTTTTACCTAAAATAACTATTGCTTAATGCTAAAGGATAACTCCATGGGAAATAGAATTTCAAAAGTGTATACCCGAACAGGGGATGGCGGCTCCACTGGAATTGCAGGCAATATTCGTCTGG
>CALFUP010000175.1 GCA_937929875.1 uncultured Cocleimonas sp.
AAACCGTTCGTGAAGAAAAAGAAATTTACTCACGATGCCAAACCAAACCCAGACGAATTAATTTAAAGGAAGTAAAGAAGAATGATAAACATCATATTGCAAGGAAAAGGCGGCGTTGGTAAATCTTTAATTAGTAGCCTATTAGCTCAGTACTTATTAACCAAGAGTAAGAATCCTGTCTTTATAGATACTGATCCAGTCAATGCAACATTTGCAGGATATAAGACTTTAGGCGTACCCGTAACACACATCAATATACTCCAAGACGGAAATGTGAACCCACGTGAATTTGATAAGTTAATGGAACTAATTATAAGCACACCAGATACTGATTTTGTAATAGATAACGGGGCCACTAGCTTCCTACCTATTTCATCATATTTATATGATAATAATGCGATAGAGATACTAAAAGAAATGGGGCATAGCATCACATTACATACTGTTGTAACTGGTGGGCAAGCATTGTTAGATACATTGTCAGGAGTAAAAACCCTTGCAAGCCAGTTTGACTACACTCAAGAAGGAACAAACTTGGTTGTATGGGCAAATGAATATTTTGGAGAAATAGAAAGCAAAGGAAAGAAACTTGAGGAAATGAGTGCATATAAGACACATAAGGACAAGATGAGTGGACTTATAGTTATTGATAGGCAAAACGAACTATCAAAGCAGGACGTTAAAGAAATGCTTGAAAGTAAGCTAAGCTTTGATGATGTCAAGAAGGCAGAAAGCTTTAGTTTTATGGCTAAAAACAGAATTAACATTTTTAAAGATCAAATATTTGAATCTATTGATGCTGTTTATAAAACGCTAAGTATCTCAAAAGGAAAATAAGAATGCCTATTGATCTGGAAAAAGTAAGAAAAGACTTATTTTCTGATCATGAGATTGCTATTAGCAAGGACGACCCTGTTCTTGCTTTTCTTGCAACCCATGATGCGATCCTAAAACAATATGGTGAGCACATAGCAAAAGCCATTGCAGAAGGGTTAGGAAACTATGAAAACACTGCAATAGCCAGCAATGAGAAGCTTTTAACGGATGCTAAAAACACTGCTAATCACATATTAAACCAGTCTCTACAGGAAGTGATTAACCACATAGATGCTGAAAAATCAGGGCTTGAAGCCACAAAGGAAAGAAACCAGATTGAGGTAGTTGAAGCTAATCGGTCTACTGGCTTGCTCCTCATACTGACAGCAGTAAACAGCATCCTAATTGTTGCATTATTCGTTTTAGCTATTCTTTAAGATCGCGGGGAGCCCCCCCCTTTGATGTTGATACCCTCAGAACCATCTAGCTAGGATTTTTAAACTAGAAATAGTGGTAACGCGTACCAAACCATTCACTCACGCATAATTGGTATCAGACGGTTAAGTTGGGCAAATCTAAAGCAAGTTATCAGGATGCTGGGGGTGCTCTTTTTTGAGGCCAGCTTTTAATCTGTCGGTGATTTTTCCTATCTTGACCTAGCGGAAGTAGCCAACGTAGGGGAGACCCCTACACCCCCTCCTAGCAACAAGCCAAGCGCCCTATTCCATCTTTTGATTGTGGTATCGAGTCTCACGCGCAGCGACCCGATGGGCATAGCGGGGCGGCTTCGCAGAAGTCGGGCAAGTCACGCCCAGGGCACGGCTCATTAAACAGGTGAAGGCTTTAAATACTGACCAACAAATTGACAATGCAGAGGACCAAGATAAAAAACAGAAAATGAAATCTTGGTTGAATCAAAAATCACCCGTAGGCAGTAACTTTATATGGATTGAGAACTAACAGGCTATCACTGAAAAAATAACCAAAATGCCTTTAAAAACAAGTGCAAAGAACCAATAATAAAACCAGCAATCGTCAAAAAAGCAATTTTTGACACCAAATTACAAGGGTATCGAGTTAGCGGCATAAAATCGAAACAATATAGGTATTGTCTAGGGTGGTACTTTGCACCAACCGATAACTCAAATTAAGCCCGTCTAGAGTGTTGTGAATCTGCCGCACTGGAACGGAAACCGTAACGGTAGCGAAAAGATCGCATCTTTTCGCCCACCGTATTAGAGCCGTCTTGCTGTCGATCATAGCCGTTGCATTACCTGGCATAAGCACAACCGCACATCGAATATTCTGCGGTGTAGCCAAGTGCATTCAAAGCTTTAAGAAATTCATCGAATTCATCACCATCTATTTGTTCATCCGACAAACCACCAATTAAATCTTGTGCTTTCTGGGGCAATGCTTCGTAGTTCTCAAAGCTCACCTGTGAGCCTTGGTACTCCTTTTCTGCTTCTGATTGGCTGGTATGCCACTCGCCAACATATTCGTTATCAACGCCAACCACGCAATACAGAGGGGTTTGTTTGAAATGATCAAAACCTTTTTTAACTTCGTAATTCATACATACGCCTTAAATACTTAATATTCGGTTCGGGGCGGGGTATCCGACTGAATACCCCGCAATGGCTCTATGCTGCTTCCTGAACCTCTTTTTCTTCACTAAAAGAACGTAAGTAGTCGGCTGACTTTTCGGCCTGTGAACAGGCTTTAAAAAACGCTTTAGGGTCGTCTTTAATAACCTTTATGTAAGAAGCTAAATATGGTGCATGTTGTTCATGGATACGTGGGGTTAATCCAATAACGGGGCACAAAAACGCGGCGGTTATCTCCGCAACAAGCTCCTCTTTTGCATAGTTTTCTTTTGACCATTCGGCTGTTGTTCGATCAAGTCGAGCCTTACCACCAGTCCAATGGCTAAGCTCGTGAAGATATACAGCATAGAACACCTCAGAAGATATAAAGGTATTGATATTTGGCATTGATACATGATCTTTCGAGGGTGAAAAGTGCGGTGTCTGATTAGACTCGATCACTTTTGCGGGGACTGCCTGAACAAATTTTTCAGCGCGTTCTATAATCGCGTTTTCTGAGTTATCAGGCTGTTCTATCTGGTACTTAGCCAGTAATTCATCTGATAAACCGTCGATCTGTGCAACATTAAAAACCATGTTTCTTTTTAGCATTGGAATACTGACGGTTTTATCACTATCGTTTCGGTCTTCAACTTCTAATTTTTTATAAAATACCGATAATGAAGCTTTTTCGCCTTTTCTGACCTTACCGCCTAATTTTTTGGCCTGAGAAAAAGTCATGAATAAAGGGTGATGATAGCCTCTTTCTGACATTTCCATGCCCAACAAAAAACGATTGATACCTTGGTACTGGTCGCCCGTAACGCGTACAGGAAACCCACCTAAGCCCCCCTTAAAAACACTTTCCCAAGGTCTTACACCTTGCTCTAATGCTTCCAGAATCTTATCGGCTACTGCTGCATAAACATCTGCTGTCTTGCTCATTTTTCTAACTCCGTTTAGGTCTGCTAAAAATCCCCTTTAGCTGGGGTTATACCGTTGATTGGTATGAATTAGATTATAGCACTTTGATTTAAAAATGTATACATATTTAAATAGATTTATCTATGTATCGGCTTGGGGGTGTAGGGGTCTCCCCTACGTTGACTACTTATCGGAGCTGGTTAAGTGTCGCTTAGAATCAGTCTAGTAACGCCCTGTAGAGTATTACCTCCCACCTCTTGATAAACCCGCCTTAGATTTGGCTAACCTAATTGCCTGACACTAATCATGCGTGAGTGAATGGTTTGATACGCGGCTCCCGATCCCTCGGTCAACAGGTTAAGTGGTGGAAAACTATGTCAAGACTAGCGAAGCGAAGGTTTAGAACTTTACTTAGTTGGAACTTCTACAAGCTGTCCAGCGGCGAACACCCCTGCTCTTGATTTTGTCGGCAGGATGCCGAAGCGCAGCGCAAAGGCTCGTGATTTGGAAGGCGATAGTCCCGAAGGGATGAAGCGAAGCGTAACCTGTAGAAGCGCGAACAAGCCCAAAGTCCACCCTCCTCCTATCTCTATCAATGATTGAATAACCCAGAAATAACCCAGAAATAACCCAGAAATAACCCAAGAATAACCCAAGAATAACCCAGAAATACCCCAAGAATAACCCAGAAATAACCCAATAAAGGTAGAGTAAACAAGCACCCTACCCTTAAAACGTACATCACGCCCTATTCACCACACAAAACGTATCTTGGTCGCCCTGCCCCTTTCACTGGGTTATCTTTAATAACTCGGTCTTTTACTGCTTCTGCAAGCCATTCATACGCTTTAGACTCTATCCCTTTGATACCATCAGGAACTAAACAATTGTCAACATTATGCTTAGAAATCCATCGCGTTGTAGGCTTAACTGTTGGCCTTTCCTGCTTTGTTTTAACTAACTCTAACCACTCTAAATAGTACTTTTTATCACCCTCAGCTGAAGGTTCAACCTTACCCGCTGAAGGTTTAACAGCATCTGACACTGAAGGTTCAGAAACATTAGAAACTGAAGAAGCTGGGGCCATGGGAGAAACACTAAACGGCTGTCCCTCATCATCATCTGATGCATCGACAATTCCGACTGTGCCAGGCGAAGGTGAAACATCAACGCGTAAAGTTTTATCTGAGTCTTGAGTTTCCCAATCAATATCCTTATCAGCGAATTTAACCAAAGCGGGGAGGGGAGTTGGCTTAACAAATAACTCTTCAAAAAAGCCGACTCCAACAATTGCCGACTCTAAAGCCAAAGAAACGATAAAACCAACCGCTGCAATTCCCAAAGAAAAACCTAGCAAAACAGGTAAAATCTCAGGCGGTCGTTCTTTGATAATTGTTGCCATAGCTAGTTTTTGTTCAGCACTTTCTTGAAGCGCGGCTGACTTGGCAGAGGCTACGCTGCTAAGCGTATTTCCTCCGTTAAGCGCCCTTTGGTACTGGGCGCATAGAGCAGGGTACTGTTGTGCGTAATAGCCTTTTCGTAAGCATGACGTGCTAATGTCACTGAAATTAACAGAAGCACCGTAGGTGTTACGAACAGGGGCAGTGCTTAGCGCATTGATCACCTGAACATCTTGAGCAGTGCTAATTTCTGCTTGCTTCACTTTGGCCTCAGCCAACAGTATTTTATCTTTAGCGGCATCAACCTGTAACTGGCTGGCAACATGGGTGTCTTTATTTTTATTCATCATCGTTGAAAACGATGAACCTGCGGCCATTAGTGAATATAAAAAAACAGGGATAGTGAAGGCTAAAGCAAGCTTAAATATCACATTCAAGCTATGTCGCCATGTGGCAATGATCAACCTGACTAAATAAGCCTCGGCAAGATTCACACCACCCATGACACCCGCGGTACCCGCTGCAATAGCTTGGCCAGATGGTAAAAACACATAATAAGTGAAGAACACATTAAATCCGGCACTAGCAAACAACAAAGGCCACTTGACAAACGGCAACATTCCTTTGTTTATCTTGCTGATTTTTTCGCCCTTCAAAACCTGCTTGAATCCAAAGAAAAGTGTGATGAATGCAATTGCAATAACAATGATTACACCCCAAATAACGTAGGCTGTAAGGTTGTCTTTGGGTATCGTAGTAAGAGAATTAAGAGCGTCCATAATTAACGCCCTCGGTTGTTGCTGGGAAAATTGGCAGTAGAGCTAATTGAATTAGCTTGTTAATATCATCGTGCATTTTTTCGACTCCTGCTAAGGGTTTAGTCGTTGAGGTGAAATACCATGCCCTTGCTCTAACAAAGGCATGGTTAAAGTCCCGCTCTTGATTCCGCACGAATCAGGAGTAGGGCGACGCTCTTATAATTTTATAAATTCATCTATATATAGCTCCATTTTATTTGCTGTCTTTTGATCAAACTCCCTTTCGATCTCTTTAAGGGTAGGGGGTGTAACCTGTAAACGAAAAGCCTCAAGCTCTTCATCGGTAATGCTTTCTAATTTCTTTCTGGCCCTGAGTTTCATACCGCCAATAAAGGGCTTAGATTTTTCGTTGGTATACATACCAACCTCTTTCAGCTCCTTGGTAACAAGGGCTTTCATTTCTTCTAGCTCATCAGGCTCAAGGTTGTTTAATATGGCCTCTGTTTTAGAGCTGATAAGCTCGTCTTTTGCTTTTTGCATCCAAAAATTCAAATAAACTTTTTGGCAGTCATCACGTTGCTCATCAAAAGCTTGTTGCTCTTCTTTCTGCTTTTCCTGAAAATCACTTTTGTAGTCTTTCTTAACGGCTGACACTAAAAAACCGCTAAAACTACCTCGTAGCTTACCCTCACTTTTTTGGTATTCAGTGTAAGCATACTTCTCTTTTAAATACTCCTCACCATACTCAGCAAGCCAGCTTATCGCAGATTCTTTAGGGATACCCACCTCAATGAATTGATCAACTATTTCGCTGTCTGGTAGGTCGGGGGACGGGATAACCTTAACTTGATGCTTTTTAATAATGAACTTGAGCCTTGAAACTGCTCTACCGGAGGTAACAATAGTTTCCAAATCAAAAGTTATATCTGAACGATATTCACCATCTTCTTTTTTATCAAAATCAGTCTTAGCTTGTTTGATAATGCAGCGGTTTAGTTCTTTAAATTGCTTATATTTGGAGTCTTCAACACCCAGCAATAAACGAAATTCTGAAAGCTCGAACTCCCTGTATCCAATCTTTTCATACTGCTTTAACAGCATATAAATTCTAATCGTGTAAGCACTTCTAAAACTCGCAACTGTAGACAAGTTAAATTGTGTGAACTGCTCTTTTAGCTGTAGTAAATACGGTTGTAGTTTTGCATCAACAGTGATGATCACGCGGCCTTCACTTTCGATATATTCAGCTGAACTAAACCAATTTGCTATCAAAAAACCATCTTCTTTTTGAATGGTGATTGATCTGGTGGAAAGCTGTTTAAGTGCTTTTTTTACCTGCTCTTGCATGCCATGATGCTTAACACCTAATAACTCGCGTAACTCAACGGCACGAATACTATACTCCTTTAGATCGGAATCATTAGGCGAAATCAAAGACAAGATAGTAAGGACCAACCTCTGCTCTCCAACACTCAATGAATACCTTGCTTCTGTAAGTTTGTTCGACTGTGATACAAGTCTTTTTGGTTTAATCAATTGGGTACTCATGTTATAAATAGTGTAATTTTTACTTTATCACTACACTATAGTGGTGGTCAATTATATTTACTACACTATTGATCAGCCTGTTTTACTACACCGTTAAATCGTAACCGAAGCAGAATCCAGCCTGTTTTACTACACCGTTAAAATACAAGTGACTGATAAACTTAATGATATTGTTCTCTTTCCATAAGGAATAAGTCAGCCTGTTTTACTACACCACTATAGGTTGCTAAGTGTTTGATAAATATTAACAATAAAACCTAGCCTGTTTCCCTACACCCTTGGCTTTAAGTCACTGAAAACAATGATTAATTCAATGTAGCCTGTTTTCCTACACCTCTAGCCTGTTTTCCTACACCTCTAGCCTGTTTTCCTACACCTTAAGGTGAATAAATTATTAATAATCAATATGATAGGGGTGGCGAAAACAAGATAAAACAGGATAAAACAAGATAAACAACATAGGGGGATAGCTAAGGAATGTATTTCTAAACAGCCTTACCTGTTGTTGTTTTTTAAGTGCTAAAAATATAAGGGGAATTATACAGCTCATACTAAAAAAATAACCTGCCTGTCTGTCTCGATAAAGGCTGACTTGATCACTTTACCTATACTGAAAAATACTAACTTTTTTAGGTGCTGTGGTGTCCCAGAAACATACTCGATTAATTGGAAAACTAAAGAGCGAACTTGGTTCAATCATTATACAAGCTCTAGAAGACCCCTCCGTAGTCGAGATTATGCTAAATCCTGATGGGACGCTGTGGGTTGAAAAGCATGGTTTAGCAATGGAACACGTTGGGGAAATGTCAGCATTGAACGCTGAGTCCTTAATAGGAACTATTGCAGACACTTTGAATACAACAGTTACGCCTGATAGCCCTATCCTAGAAGGTGAGCTACCCATTGATGGTAGTCGCTTTGAAGGACTCATACCCCCGATAGTTGGAAAACCCACATTTACTATCCGTAAAAAATCATCGGTATTACTGACTTTTGATGACTACGTTAATCAAGAAGTGATGACAGAGAATCAAAAAGCAAGCTTGGTCGACGCTGTATTAAATCATAAAAATGTCTTGGTCTGCGGTGGTACTGGATCAGGTAAGACCACATTCACCAATGCGGTCATTGACAACATATCTGAACAGTTTGAATCAGAACGGCTAGTAATCATTGAAGATACCGTTGAAATTCAAGCCAGGTCAAAAAACTCTGTAGCACTTAGAACATCAATCAACGTCAATATGATGATGCTTTTAAAGGCCACTATGCGGCTACGACCTGACCGAATCCTAGTGGGTGAGGTGAGGGGGCAGGAAGCATTAGCCCTGCTTAAATCTTGGAATACCGGGCACTCTGGCGGTGTCGCAACAATACATGCTAACTCTGCTTTGGCAGGTTTAATACGATTAGAGCAACTAGTTAGCGAATCATCAGAAGCAAGCTCTATGTCAATGCGTCCGTTAATTGCGGAAGCTGTTGATTTGGTTGTGATGATTAAAAGAACGGGAGAAGGGCGAAAAATTAGCGAACTTCTATCTGTAGAACGCCTTGATGATCAAGGTGAGTATGTCTTTAGCTATTTATAAATAAGGAAGAAATAGATGTTTACAAAAGGAACGTTTTTACTATGGGTTATTGCCTTGCTGGTGATCGTATCTAGCCCCGTTTATGCGTCTGCGGCTGCTGGTAGTGGAATGCCTTGGGAAGCACCATTGCAGCTCATTATGACAAGTATTACAGGGCCGGTTGCAGGAATTATTGCATTACTAGGTATCACCGTTGCAGGTGGCATGTTGATGTTCGGTGGTGAACTTGGAGAGTTTGCACGTCGTATTGTGATGATGGTGCTTGTATTAGGTTTACTTGTTTCAGCGGCTAACCTTTTGACGTTGCTGTTTGCTGGTACTGGCGCAGTAATCTAATGCAGGGTGGATTAAGAACAATCACAGTTCATCGTGCTTTAAATCGCCCTGATTTAATCGCTGGTTGTGAACGTGAATTAATCTTATTGGTAGGGTTAGTTACCCTTGCCTTGGTGGTGGTAGCACTCAATTGGGTTGCTGCTATCGCGGGTGTTGTTCTCTGGCTGGTGTCCATAGGCGTACTGCGAAAAATGGCAAAAGCAGATCCATTTATGTCAAAAGTCTATTTAAGACATATCAAATATGCACCATTTTATCCGGCTAAAAGTACACCTTACGCTTTACCTGCAATCCACAAAAGGTAGTTGAAATGCAAAAGCTTAAAGAATTTAAAAGCATCAAAAAAGGATTACCCGACTTGTTAAATTGGGCGGCTGTTATTGAAGATGGCATTGTACTAAATAAGGACGGTAGCTTAACGGCTGGTTATTTTTATAAAGGCAAAGATTTATCTTCTTCATCCACTCAAGAAAGGAATCAGGTATCCGCTTTTATGAATGCGGCTTTATCACGTTTGGGTTCTGAATGGGTTTTGCATCAAGACGCTGTGAGGGTTGAGGCTAGAGGGTATCCGCGTGAAGTTGAGAGCGATTTCCCTGATGATATTACTAAGTTAATAGATGATGAGCGTCGGGCTAGTTTCTCCGCTAGTTCGACCCATTACGAAAGCATCTATGCTTTCACATTAACGTACTTACCGGAATCCATTGCAAGCAGTAAGTTTGCAGATTTAATGTTTGAAAATGAAAAGGGTTCAAAAAAGGAATCTCCCGCTAACAAAGCACTTGAAGCATTTAAGCGTGGGTTATCAGAGTTTGAGGATCAATCTAGCAGTGTACTGGTTCTTGAGCGAATGCGGGGTATTCCGTATACCGATGAATCTGGCGACCATATCAATGATCAGCTCTTACAGTATCTACATTACTGTTTAACAGGGCTTCCACACCCAATCAATCTACCACCTTGCCCAATGTACTTAGATGCCGTGATTGGAAGCCATGAGTTATCAACGGGTGTAGTCCCAATGATCGAAGATAATTTAATTCAAATCGTTGCTATTGATGGCTTCCCACAAGAAAGCTATCCGGGCATTTTAAATGCGCTTGATCAAGTCCCAATGAAATACCGGTGGAGTACTCGCTTCATATTTCAAGATGCAGTGGATGCCGAGAAAGGTTTGGTAAATTTCCGGAAAAAATGGGAACAAAAAGTCCGGGGCTTTTGGGATCAGATTTTTTACAGCAAGCAAACAAGTTCAGGCAGAGTAAATCAGGATGCTTTGGAAATGGTCGGGCAAGCTGAAAGCGCGATTTCAGACGTAAATTCAGGACTTGTTAAATACGGGTATTACACTAGTGTTGTTGTGATAACGGGTAAGGATCGAGAAAAAATACAGGACGATGCCAGGAAAGCTAAAAAGCTAATTAATAACTTAGGTTTTGCAGCACGAATTGAGACAGTAAACACAGTAGAGGCTTTTTTAGGAAGTTTACCAAGTCATGTTGTGCCTAATCTTAGGCGGCCAATGTTGCACACTCTACACCTGTCTGATCTGCTCCCATTAACATCTGTTTGGGCTGGTCAAGAATATGCACCTTGCCCATTCTATCCGCCGCAAAGCCCCCCATTACTATTCGCTGAAACCGATGGTAGTACACCTTTTCGGTTGAACCTGCACGTTGGCGATGTTGGTCATACTCTAATGATTGGACCAACAGGGTCAGGAAAATCTACGGCACTTGCTTTAATCGCTGCTCAATTTAGAAGATACCCAGAAGCAACCGTATTTTCTTTCGATAAAGGTAACAGTATCGAGACCTTAACAAGGGCTGTGGGTGGTGATCATTTTAATGTTTCAGGTAGCTCTGATTCACCTTTGTCGTTTGCCCCATTATCAAAAATATCAAACCCAAATGAGTTGGCATGGGCTGAGGATTGGGTGTGCAACTTAGTCGAATTACAAAGTGTTGTACTTACTCCGTCAATGAGAGCAGAGATACACCGTTCACTGGTTGTAATGGCTCAATCAACTGAGCCGAATACTATGACTCACTTGCAGATAACATTGCAAGATAGGGCACTAAAAGAAGCGATAGAAGAATACACAATGTCGGGTTCATTGGGCGAAGTGCTTGATGCAGAAGAGGACAATTTAGAGTTTGGCCGCTGGGCGTGTTTTGAGATTGAGGAGCTTATGCAACGAGGCGATAGAGTTAAATTACCTGTGCTTCTGTATCTGTTCCACATGATTGAACGAAACATGAAGGGGCAACCCTGTTTACTGCTACTTGATGAAGCTTGGTTAATGCTAAGTCACCCCGTATTTAAAGCAAAAATAACGGAATGGCTCAAGGTACTTAGAAAAATTAATTGCTCGGTCGTGCTTGCAACCCAGTCAATAACTGATGCTGAAAATTCAGGGATCTTAGATGTTCTTGTCGAGAGTTGCCCCACAAAAATATTCTTAGCCAATCGTGATGCTATGAATAAAGACAATCAAAAGCTCTACTCGAAAATGGGCTGTAATGAAACTGAGATTATCAACATTACACACATGATTCCAAAACGTGAATATTTCATAAAAGGTGAGGGAAGCCGTGTTGTCAGCTTTGCCATTGGTCAAATTGCGCTAGCTTTTGTCGGTGTTTCTGCAAAGCCAGAATTAAAAGAAGTAAGGGAATTACAAGCCAATGAGGGCGACCGATGGGCGTTCACTTGGTTGAAAAATAGAGGTGTAAATTATGAAGGGATTATCTGAAATGTTGAAAAGAATAGTTTTCTTTCTAGCCGTGCTTAGTAGTAGTCCACAAGCAATGAGTTCGCCCGGTGGTGGTCTGTTTGGTTCAACCGAATTTACGCAAATATCAAACAATATAGAACTAGTTGCAATGTACGCACAAGATGCTGAAAACCTCGTAACAAGTATTAAGCAATACGAAACGATGTTAAAAAACATCGAAAATATAGGTGACTTTGATCGGATTAAATCCTTGATTCAGGGTGATATGGAAGAGCTAGCTACCATTGTTCAAAAAGGTGAGGCATTAGCTTACAGCTCGGGAAATATTGAAGAGGCCTTTAGTGAGCAAAACAAAGGCTATGAACATTACAAACAAGCATTAGATAACAATACTCCTATTGATTTTCAGCAGGTATACAGTGATTGGTCACAGAAAAACATGGATTCGATATTGGGGGGATTGAAGGCTGCGGAACTCCAAAACAGTAGAATGGGTGAAGAGCATGATTTAATGGCTCAGGTTCAGGCAAAGCTTGAAACGTCTACTGGAGCTCTGCAAGCAACTCAAGCTGCGGGTGCAATCGCAGCACAGCAAGTATCGCAGCTACAAAAGCTTAGAGGACTGCTAATGGCACAAATGCAATCACAAACAGCTTATCAAAGTAGCCAGCTTGAACGGCAAGCAATAAAGGATGCAGGGGCAGCTAAATTTACAACAACAACCACAACAGCCCCTCAGTTCAATAATCCGAACTTAAACGATTCCACTGCTGACCTTCTAGATTGGTTGAACTGATGAGATTTTTCTTATCTAGGTACGGCCCGATTGCTGCTCTTTTGTTACTGCCCTCACTTGCCTTGGCTGAGGATGGGCAGGCAATGAACGACCTACTAAAAGTTTTTAATGAGCAAACTAAGCAATGGCTTTCACCAATCGAAGCGATTTCAAAATATCTATTGTTCTCACTAGCAACAATAAGTCTTGTTTGGACTGCTGCAACGATGATGCTAAAAGGAGCTGACCTACCAGAAATACTATTTGAGTTAGTAAGATTTATTATGTTCATCGGGTTTTTCTACGCCCTGATTGATAACAGTAGTTTTTGGGCTGGTGGGATTGTTAAAGGATTCACTGACACTGCCCAAGCAGTAACAGTTGTTAATAATGCACTTGGGGGTGAAAACATAGGAAACCCTTTGCCTTCTCAAATATTAGAAAGAGGGTTTACATTATCTGACAGAATTAATGAAGCCAATGAAGGGTGGATTATTGATAATTTGGCTTATTGGCTTGTTTCATTAATTGTTGTAGTTATCTATGCAGTTGTCGCCGCAATGGTTGTTCTTATATACATTGAAATGTACATAGTTCTGACTGCTGGGGTGATTGTATTGGGCTTTGCTGGAACACCTTGGACAAGCGACTACGCAAAAAAATATTTGATCTATACCGTAAGCGTGGGATTAAAACTAATGATGACGATGATCGTTGTTGGTTTGTGTGAAGGATTCATAAGTACTTGGGTAGCTTCAACAGATAGAGAGCTAGGTGAAAACGGTTCTTTAATGGCGATCATTGCTCTATTGATTCTCTTTGTATACCTCGTAATGAAAGTCCCCGACTTTGTTCAAAACCTTACAACAGGGGCTGTTCTAAGTGGTAATTCCTCTGGTGTTTTGGGAGCTGCAAAAGCTGCTATTACTACTGCTGCTGTGGCCGGTGGTACTGTGGCCGGCGGTGTTGCTGGGGGAGGTGCGTCACTCGCTAACGCTAGTCGTCTTTCGGCTGCAAAAGGTACATCAGGTGGTGCTATGGCGACCGCCAAAAACTTAGGGTCTGCGGCAATGAAAACCGCAGGTCAGAGAATGCAAGGTAAAGGCGCATATGGTCAGTCAAAGCGTCACAGCACAACAATGGGGCAAGTTAACGACAACCTCAAGAGCAGCTTAAGTAAAGCAAAAGCCAGTATCGAAACCAATGACGCTGCGACAGGAAATATTAGTGGTGGCTCTAGTTATAGATCACCTGCAGGAGACCAAGAGTAATGAACCCATATATCAATGCTAGAAATGAATGGAATGAACGCTACGGCAGTTATATAGCATCAATGAAGGCGTGGAGAGCGGTAGCACTAGTTTCCATGTTTGTGGCTACTGTTGCTGTCTTGGCAGCTGTTTGGTTGGCTAGCCAGTCCAAAAGAGTTCCTTATATTGTCGAAACTAACAGGGGCGAAGTTGTTCAGGTCTACCAGAGTGTAAAGGGCAAAAAGCAGGATAAGCGGGTTATCAAATTTCAGATTGCATCGTTTATCAAAGATTTGAGGGGGGTTACGTCTGATCCTGTTGTTCAATCTGAGCAAGTCCGTAGAGTATACGCCCACATGAGCGATAAATTACCCGCGTTCAGGACGGTTAGTGCTTGGTATAAAGCTAAAACGCCTTTTGAGAGAGTGAAGGAGGGAACGGTAATTGTTGAGGTGCAGCAAGTTTTATCGTTATCAGAAAACACTTGGCGAGTGGAGTGGACGGAAACATTGCGTTTACCTACCGGCGTAGATCATAAGTCGGAAAAGATGACCGGAACAATTCAAATTGTCGAGGGTGGCGAAGTAACAAGCACAACGGTGCAATATAATCCAATTGGTATGTTGATAAAGGATCTTGAATGGTCAAGGGGATTTGTCGCTACGAGTTAAGAGTATGAAAAAATGAATAAAATTAAGTTACTGGCTGTTTTGTGTTTAATAGCACTCTCTGTTCAAGTAAGTGCTAAAACTACAGATTTGTTTAGCAAGGAAGTACCACTAACAAACAAAGAACGAATGGCAGTACAAAAAGCAAAGGAGTGGATCGAGGGTAACAATTACCCTTTTAGAACAGGCGAAAAGATAACTTACTTATACGGGCAAGGACAGCCCGTAGCGGTTTGTGCTCCGCTTCAGCTTTGCATGATTGAGTTGGGCAAGAATGAAAGGGTTTCAAAGAATGGTATTCATCTAGGGGATTCTGTTCGTTGGCAGGTATCACCAAGTATCGGTGCTGGTAACAAAACATTCTTAATCATAAAGCCTGTTGATGTGGGGTTAAGTACAAGTCTGGTGCTGGTGACAGATCAAGGCTCTTATAATATTAAATTGATCTCACGCCTAACTGATCTCACGCCTCTGATCTCTTTTCATCATGCAAATGCAGTAGCAAACGAATGGGTTAACTACTACGAAAAGCTTGATGCTGACCAAAAAGAGGCGCAGGAAAAAAGAGAAGAAGACCAGGCACAGAAGCGTGCTAAATATTTAGCAAAGAAACGATTAGAAGAGATTGCAAAAAAACAAAAACAACTAGAAATAAAACAAAAACAGCAAGAGCTTGCATTAGCAAAACAAAGGCTAGCAGAGCAAAGACGCTATGAAGCTGAAAAGACAGAAGCGAGATTAAGACAAGCAGAGCAATTGGAGGAACAGCGTTTTCAAAATCAGCAAATGATGATTAACCAAAATCGCCAGAACAACCACCAAGGCCCACAACAACAATCAAGACCTCAAAGTATGAACTATCAACGTTCATTGAACCAAGCCAATGCAACGGGTAGGCAGACGAACCTTGCTAACTTAGATTTTAATTACTCTATGTCAGAGTGTACAAGATGCCCGTGGAAGCCTGTCCGTGTCTACAATAATGGAAGCCAGACTATTATAGAAATGAATGGCATGAGCCAAACTGAAGCACCTGCATTGCTTGTTATGGGTGATTCGGGTCAACAGTTGGTGAATTATCGGATTAAAGGAAAAAGCTATATTGTAGATCAAGTATTCAATGCTGCAATGCTTGTTGCTGGTGTAGGCAAAAGACAAAATAAAATTGTAATAATAAGAGGTGGGGCAGAATCATGAAAACAATAATTGCTATCTCTTGCGCTGCGGTGCTTCTAAGTGGTTGCCAAACAGCCCCTACAGAATTTAAACCTATCAGCGTCCAAGCTGTACAGGCCAACAGCTCACAGGCGCTTAAAATCGCAACGGATGCGGTGGCATTACTAAAAACAAAAGTAAGCCTTGATACACCCCTGGAATTTAAGCCTGTGGGTGGCTTGGGGCAGGTCTTAGCATTCAAACTACAGGAAGCGGGGTATTCGGTTAATACTCGCGCTGTTAATGGTTCTATACCTGTTTCTTACACATTGGATTCACTGGATTCAATGAAGCTATTTATGTTTAGAGCTGGAAACTATCAGGTTAATAGGGTGTATAAGTCCTCCGCCAGTGGTTTGGCTCTGGTGTCATCTTCGGCAAGAACTGCTAGAAATATAAGTAAGAACATATTTTTAAGTAATCCAAAGGTTAAACCTGTTGTTCCAGATCTGGTGAGTTTTGGGAAACCAAAAAAATCAAAAGCCATGAAAGCTAGGTTAAAAAGAAGCTTGATCATTGACAGCATGACTAGTGAAATTGCAGTCCTGGAAAAAGAATTAGTAGGCTTACAAACACCTAAGAAAATAATAAAAAGAGTAACGGCCAAACCACGGCAAGTGATGACTAGAAAACCTGTCAGAGTAGCCCGAGCACAAGTTAAGCGACCAGTTATTAAACTAGTCAGTCACAAAACATCGGTTATGCCAAAAAAAGAAGCGGTCAATGTTCAAGAGCTGATTTCTCCTTTCGATGTAACTACGCTACTTTCAAAAAAGCAATTCGCATACATTGAGAGACAATCGAAAAAAATTGTACTGCCCACAAAACGAAGAAACAGTGAAAAGTATTTTTTGCAGCTTTTCGCAAGTAAAGATAAGCAACTGTTGCTGCAAAATCAGAAGCTTGTTTCAGGCAAAGGTTTCCAATCTGAAATCGTAAAAAAGCCCAGTATTGGTGTACTACGAATTTATTCAAATGACTATAAAGAGCTGGTCAACGCCAAGCGCGTTCTTTTAAGACACTATGACGATTCATACATTAAAAAGGTATCTGCTTAATGTCTAACGCACTTGATCCCTCTGTCCTACCTTCAGAATTAAATGATCAACCAAGGGCAAGGCGATTAAGCAAGCTACCTGCCATAATTATTATGGGCGTGGCTACACTGGTTGTTTGTTTACTTGGTTATTCAATTTTAACGCGTGGCCAACCCAAAGAAGTGGTCGTTGAGGATGATGAAAACAGCGAAGAGATTGAAACAACATTATTCAGTGCTAACGATATAATTCAAGGGCAGGATAAATCTGTTTTTGAAAGACCAATCTTGCCGGAAAAAGAAGAAACACCGGCTAAAGACTCAAAACCTGAGATGCCAGAATTAGCACCTAAGATAATTGAAAAAATACCTGTCCGGTCAAATGCACCAAGTAGGCCAAATGCCCCCGGTGTGGTTACTATGTCGCAGGAAGAGACATTCGCAGACAAGGTAGCTAGAGCAAAAGAACAGCTACTTTTAGATGCTTTAGGCGCTCGTACTCTTGCCGCATCTGCTCCTGATGTCGAAGAAGGGGACACTGTAACTAATGCTGTAAGTGCTCCTGTTGCGTCCTTTGGTGGAAGGGACAGAGGTAGAGAGCAAAGAGAAATTAGAGAGAAGTTGGCGGTACAAACATCACCTGATCTTGAAAGAATCGCAAGCTTGTTATCAACAATAGCTGAAAACACTAGCCAACAAAACAAGCCAGCTACGCCTTATCAGGGGGGCTTATCTTCAACTAGTCAAGGTGTTGCGAGTCAGGGGGTGGCAACGAATGTAAAGCGGTTAAGCGGTATGGAAGCCTTAGCATCATTATCTCAAGGCAGGGCAGCGGTTACTAATCCAGTTAATCGTGGTCTGACATTGAATAATGGATTGTATCAGGGTGGCTTAGCTTCATTGTCGCAAGGTAGACCAATCAATAATATATACCAACGTCCACTAGTTAATAATCGTGGTCTGGCTTTGAATAACGGGCTGTTTCAGGGTGGCTTAGCATCGAGGCCAGCTAGCAATAACAGCTTATCTTCGAACCCAAATCGCAGCTCAGTAACGAGACCGCAAAGTATCGGGATAGGGCGATTGTCACAAGCTCAAAAAGACCTTTTAACACTTGCTGAAAACTCCCCCGCTGGTACTTTTATTCAAGCTAAAAGAGATTACGGGTACAGCACCGAAGTTGCGCGTGAACAGCTAACAGATACAGATTTAAGGGTCGGTACAATCATTCCTGCTATTTTGATCAATGGCATCAACTCTGAATTAGAGGGTGTTGCAATAGCGCAGGTCAGTCAAAATGTTTGGGACTCAACGCACGGTGAAAACGTGTTGATTCCGCAAGGAACTAGGCTAATTGGAGACTTTAAAAGTGACGTTAAGGAAGGTCAAAGCAGAGTAGGTGTGTCATGGAATCGCTTACAATTCCCTGATGGTAAAACACTTGCGCTTAGTAATATGGTCGGCTCTGATCAAGCAGGTTTTACAGGATTTTCGGATATGGTTAATAACCATTACAAGAAAAAGTTCGGCTCTGCGACGTTGCTATCAATCATAAGTGGGTTGGGCAGTATGTTTGCTTCAGACAATGAAAAACAAACGAGTGGCGAATCCTTTACTAACCAATTAGCTCAGCAATACGGGACTGTGGGTAGTAGCATGATAGAGAAAAACCTAGAGATCCCACCGACCATAATCATTAGACCAGGCTACCGCTTTAATGTGATCGTCACTCAAGACTTTGCATTAAAACCATATTACGAATAATCGCGTACCAAGTCGCCCACTCACGACAAATCAGCATCGGGCGGTTTGGTTAGTCAAATCTAAAGCGGTTTGGCAGGGTGGAAGGTGTGACGTTTTCAAGGTCTGATTTAAACTGTCGGGTGATCAATTCTGTTTTACCCCATTGGTAGTAGCTAACGTAGGGGAGACCCCTACACCCCCTATGCACAAATCTAGCAAGTGAAAAGCGTAGCTTTCTCGCGGGGCGGCTTCGGAGAAGTCGGGCAAGTCACGCGCAGGGCATGGCTTATTAAACAGGTGAAAGGTTTACATAATGGCCTCTGCCCTTGCGTGTGGCGTAGCCGCAAAATAGCAAGGGTGGCTTTTGAGGCGACTATGTGAAGCTTTCATTTCTGCTTTGTTACGAACTGGTTCAGGGTGAAAAACTAACAGCTTATTATCTGTAGCCCTGACTACCTTTCTAGTCTCTTAGACTTGCTTTTCTCCTGTACTTTTATCACGCCTTTTTGTGCAAGTTGAGCTTTTTTCTCCAACTCAGATTTGACAGACGTTCCTTTCTTTTTTGATTGCTCAACTGCATCATTAATGATGTTTTTCAAACCTGTTATTTTTTTCAATTGTGAAGGTGACGCTGTTCTTAATAGTGTACCAAGCTGGTCAGCGGTTAAGCTGGATGGGTCTTTAGATGCCAACTCATAAGGTGTTAGTTCTGCATTGCCATTAGGCTTCCCAGCTTCTAAGAAAGCTTGTTTGACGCTGCGTTGCTTTGTTTTTTCCTTGGCTGCTTTGGTTTGCGTTTTCTCTTTTGCTGTTGCTTCACGAACTACATTGAATTGTCTGGTTTTGATTTCATCAGTCATCGTGTAGGTATCCTATTTTTTCGATTGCTAGCTCTAAGCTTGTGTTAAAACTATGACCTGTCCAAAGCATCCTATTTCATAACATGGCGCATGTTATTTTACTATTTTGATTGGCTCATTACTTGTAATAAATTCCCATGGTCTAACTTCCTGCTGGTAATAAAATGCCTAATAGTGGCTGGTGAGACATTCAAAATACGAGCAATGGAAGCTCTGGAAACGCGCTTATCTAAAAGCTGGATGTGAAGGCTTTTAGGGTGTCGGTCCCCGGTAGCTGAAGAGAGTCGCCATTCCTCGTTAGCGTCCTGATAACCTTAACCACATTAATGAACCAAGTAGACCAGTAGTGAATAATGATGATGTATCTTGCTTAAGTTCTGCTATGCAAAATTTGACAAGCCAAGCTAAAGCAATCTATTTGAGGTAATATGCAGCAACCATAATCAGCCAGCACTAACATGACTGCACTAGAAAACCTACTCGATACCTACCGTGAAGCCTCTCATTCAGAGCGAGAGAAAGGTACTTACTTTGAAGACCTAACCATTGCGTATTTACGCAACGAAGCCAGCTACAAAGACCTCTATAGCCAAGTGTGGACGTATGCAGAGTGGGCAAAAGAGCAAGGCTTAGATACACGAGATACCGGCATTGATTTGGTAGCCAGGACACAAGGCACTGACGAAATACATGCCATTCAATGCAAGTTCTTTGCAGAAGATTACCGCGTACAGAAAAGCGACATTGATAGCTTCTTTACTGCCTCTGGCAAAAAGCCATTCAGTCATCGAATTATTGTCACCACGACCAATAATTGGAGTGAACACGCCGATGATGCACTAAGAGACCAGCAGCCACCAGCGCAAAAGATCGACCTTAACGACCTCGAAAATAGCCAGATCGATTGGAGCAAGTACCAACCGGATAAACCTGTCGAACTGAAGCCAAGGAAAACACTAAGGCCACACCAAGAGAAAGCCCTCAGTAGAGTACAGCAGGGATTGGCAACGGCTGAGCGCGGCAAGCTGATCATGGCGTGTGGAACAGGTAAAACTTTCACTAGTTTAAAGATCGCCGAGGCTATGGCAGGAGCAGGCAAGCGAGTACTTTTTTTAGTGCCAAGCCTGTCCTTACTATCACAAACACTCACAGAATGGACACAAGAGACTGGCGTCCCTTTACACAGCTTTGCAGTGTGTTCAGACAGTGATATTGGTAAAAAGCGAAAAAAAGACGATGACGTCGTGCAGACCTTCGCGCATGAACTGCGCTATCCAGCCACCACCAATGCAGTACGGCTAGCCACCGAAATGACCGCGCGGCACGATAACACTCACATGAGCGTAGTGTTTTCCACCTATCACTCTATCGCGGTCATAAGCACGGCACAGCAAGAGCACGGCTTAGCAGAGTTTGACCTGGTGGTCTGTGATGAAGCACACCGAACCACTGGTGCTACTTTTGCTGATGAAGACGAATCTAAATTTGTAAAAGTCCATGACAGTGATTTTTTAAGCGCCGCCAAACGGCTGTACATGACTGCAACGCCTCGGGTTTATGCGCCGTCCACCAAGCTCACCGCAGAACAGCAAAGCATTGAACTTTGTTCGATGGATGATAAAAAGCTCTACGGTGAAGAATTGTATGTGATTAGCTTTTCTGAAGCCGTCAAACGCAAGTTGTTAGTTGATTACAAAGTGATTGTATTGACTGTTGATGAGCTACACATCAGCAAGGCATTACAGAAGCTTCTGGCAGACGAAGACAACCAACTAAAGGTTGATGATGCCGCTAAGATCGTGGGCTGTTGGAAAGCACTATCAAAGCAGAATGTCACCGAAGATTTAAGCGATGATATGGCCGCAATGAAACGTGCTGTGGCCTTTTGCCAAGTGATTGAGCCGAACAATAAAAGCAAAACTCATAAGGTCAGCTCAAAGAACATCGCGGGCATGTTTCAGGATGTGGTTGAAGCTTACCAAGAAGCTGAGAAAGACACCGCATTTGATGATGAAACCTCGGTTAGTCTGACTTGTGAAGCGGCACACGTTGATGGCAGCATGAATGCCAGCGAGAAAGAAGAAAAGCTCAACTGGCTCAAAGCGGAAACACTTGAAAACACGTGTCGCATACTCAGTAACGTGCGCTGCTTATCTGAAGGTGTGGACGTGCCGGCACTGGATGCCGTGCTATTTCTGACACCGCGTAACTCACAAGTAGACGTGGTGCAATCAGTTGGCCGCGTGATGCGCACAGTGAAAGACAAGGATGGTAACGACCTTAAAAAGCGGGGTTATATCATCTTGCCTGTGGTGATTCCGGCAGGTGTTGAACCACACGTTGCACTCAACGACAACAAGACCTATAAAGTGGTTTGGGAAGTGTTGCAGGCACTGCGTTCACACGACGACCGTTTTGATGCCATGATCAATAAAACGGATCTGGTCGGGCCGGACAAGTCGAAAATGGAAGTGGTGGCCATAACCGATAAAGTCGCCAAGAAAACCAAAGCCAAGAGCAAAAAGGATACTGGTAAGGGCAGCTTTGGTATTGGTAGCAAAAAACCAAAGACACCCAAAACAGATCCTGACCAAGGAGAACTAACGTTAGAAGTAGATGAAGTGCAGCGCGCGGTTTATGCCAAGATCGTGCAGAAATGCGGAAACCGCACGCACTGGGAAGACTGGGCGAATGATATAGCCAAGATTGCCCAAACTCACATTGGCCGCATACGGGCGATTCTGGGCACGCCAGAGAACACCACCGAGATAGCCGCCTTTGAAAAATTCGCCTATGAATTGCGGGACGATCTCAACGACAGCATTAACGATGATGAAATCATTGAAATGCTGGCACAGCACCTGATCACCAAACCGGTATTTGACGCACTGTTCAGTGACTACAGCTTTGCTAAACACAATCCGATGTCACTGGCGATGCAGGACTGTTTGGATACCTTGCAAGCACACCGGATAGACAAAGAAGCAGACACTCTTGAAGCTTTCTATGAGAGCGTCAAGCTAAGGGCTGAAAACATCGACAGCGCAGCGGGTAAGCAAAAGATAGTGGTTGAGCTGTACGATAAGTTTTTCCGCAACGCCTTCCCACGTATGACCGAACGACTAGGGATTGTTTACACCCCCGTTGAAGTGGTGGACTTCATTATTCACAGCATCAACGACATTCTAAAAAGCGAGTTTGGGCAAACACTCGGCGACAAAAACGTTCATATCATGGACCCGTTCACCGGCACAGCCACCTTTGTTACCCGACTGCTACAAAGCGAACTGATCACCAAAGAGCAGCTACCGTATAAATACAAGAACGAGATCCATGCTAACGAAATCGTGCTACTGGCTTACTACATTGCCGCCATCAATATCGAAGCGGTGTATCACGACATTGTGGGTGGTGAGTACCAGCCGTTTGAAGGAATCTGTCTAACCGACACCTTCCAGCTTTATGAAAAAGAAGATCTGGTAGACGAAATACTGGACGTAAACAGTGCCCGCCGAAAACGCCAAAAAGCACTCAAAGACATTCGGGTAATTATGGGGAATCCGCCGTACTCTGCCGGACAAACCAGTGCGAATGACAATAACGCCAACGTGGCGTATCCAACGCTGGATGGAAAGATAAGAGATACCTATGCGGCACACTCCAATGCCACCAATAAAAACGCGCTCTATGACTCCTATATCCGTGCTATTCGCTGGGCTAGTGATCGAGTAGGGGACAGTGGCGTGATGGGCTTTGTGACCAATGCCGGCTTTATTGAGGCCAATACAGCTGATGGACTAAGAAAGTGTCTGGCTGACGAATTCAGCAGTATTTATATTTTCCATTTGCGAGGTAATCAACGAACTGCTGGTGAGCTATCACGCTAAGAAGGTGGCAAAATTTTTGGCAGTGGTAGCCGAGCACCGATTGCTATTACCTTATTTGTGAAAAACCCTGAAGCCAGTGAACACGGCAAAATCTACCTGCATGATATTGGTGACTACCTGAGCCAAAACGATAAGCTGGAACGGATTAGTGAGTTCGCCAGTATTGATGGTATTACAGCTACGGATGGATGGAAAACTATTGTTCCTGATACCTACAACGACTGGGTAGGGCAGCGGGATGATAGCTTTTATGAGTTTATGAGCTTGGGGGATAAGAAGGATAAAACAGCTGTGACGGTGTTTGAGAATTACTCATGTGGTGTACAAACAAACAGGGACGCTTGGATATATAACTCATCAAAAGAGATTCTCACTACAAAAATGAAAAGCTTTATTTCATTTTACAACAGTGAGCTAGTTAGGTATGAAAAAAGTAAGGAAGCCGAACCAAACCTAAACATAAAAGGGTTTCTTAACACAGACGAGAGAAAAATAAAGTGGTCGAGTAGCCTAGTGCCAAAACTTGCAAAGGGAATTGCAGCAACTTTTACCCACAAGAAACTTACAAAAAGCCTATATCGCCCCTTTAGTAAACAATGGATGTATTTCGATGCTGTATTCAATCATCGCCCCTATCAAATGCCACAAATATTCCCTGATGCGAGTGTAGAAAATAGGGTTATCTGTCTAACAATCACGGGAAAAAAAGACTTCACGGTCATAATCACAGAAGAATTACCTGATCTTCACTTGATAGGGGATGCTCAATGCTTTCCCCTAAAACTCTACGAACCAATGCAAGAAGTCGAGCAACACAGCACTGGCTTAACACCACAAACAGACCTCTTTAGCAACCAAGCCACCGGCGTTACCAGTGACCTATTTGAACAGGCAGCCAACGCACTCGGCTATACCAGCCGTGACGGCATCATAGACGCAGGCTTAGCACACTTCCAAGAAGCCTATCCAGACGAAACCTTCAGCAAGGAAGATTTGTTCTATTACATTTATGGATTGCTGCACTCGGAAGACTACAAAAGCCGCTATGCTGCCAACCTGACCAAAGAGCTACCGCGCATACCAGCGGTAAAACAGGCTGCCGACTTCTGGGCATTTAGCAAAGCTGGACGTGAATTGGCAGAGCTACATATCAACTATGAAACACAACCCAAACACGCGGTGACGCTGGACTGTGTCAAGCGTAATTTTGACGCTCTGACGGATGCAGATTTCTATGTCACTAAAATGAAGTTTGCCAAGAAAGGGGATAAAAGCGTGGTGGTGTATAACCCGTCGATCACGATCCGTGATATTCCGCTTGAGGCTTATGAGTACGTAGTGAATGGTAAACCTGCCCTGGAGTGGGTCATGGAACGCCAGAGTGTGACCACACATAAAGCCAGCGGCATTGTGAACGATGCGAATGACTGGGCGATTGAGACGATGGGTAATGCTAAATATCCGTTGGAGTTGTTTCAGCGGGTGGTGGCGGTGAGTTTGCGGACGGTTGAGATTGTGAAGGGGCTGCCTGAGTTGGATATTTAACATGTTCAAACCACCGATTGCCTGCTTGATATGTTTTAGTTTGTACTTCCTTAAGTTCAAGGTTGGTTGTTAGAACGTGTTTTGAGAAATTCGCTATGAAAAGGAATGTGAAGCTTAGCTATCTATACGGCGCTAAGAGTATATAAGGAAAAAGAATGGATATAAAATACTGGGAAGGTGGCTTACAAATACAAGAAGTAGAAGCCATTGAAAAAATAAAAAAGGCATTTACCGAGCCAGATAAACCTAAAAGTCAAAATAATCAGTCATCGCATGGCTCTTCATTAGCAGATCAACTGGCGGCTACAGGGCTTGTGAGTAGTGTTTCAACTGATCCTATGCTTTCTTGGAAAGGTTATGCGGGTTTCCGTTTTGTTGATGCAAGAGGGAGTGAAGGAGAGTTTGACTTATTAATCGTGACACATTGCATTATCCTCATCATTGAGCTCAAAGATTGGAATCATGGGAAGGTAGAATCACGTGATGATAAATGGTTCAAAAATAATCGGGATATGGGGCGTTCTCCCGTAAGTGTCACTCGAAATAAGCAGTTTTTAATACAAAATAAACTTAGGCCGCATAGTAAGAAATTTAGCAGTCGTGGTTATGCGCCACAAGTACACTTTTGCGTTGTAATGTGTGGAAATGCTGATTTAAGTGGATTAACTTCTGAAGATAAAAAATTCACATTAAAACTAAACGACTTTCTAAAGTTAAAAAATGAAGGTGTCTTCAATCAGAGATTTAGACCACACCCAAATTCTAAGACACTTCTGAAAGACGTAAGTCTTTTAGATCAGCTATTTTTTGATAAAGAACGTTTGATACAGCCTAAGCACATTATTGTTAATGGTTACAAAGCAAAAGACCTCATCTTTCCTCACCCATCCGAGGTATATAAAGAATATCAGGCAATTTCTGACTCAAAAGATCAAGCATTATTGAGGGTCTGGGATTTCAGTAAATTGACAAAAAGAGAGGCCCAAACCCCGGAAGGGAGGTTTGTGATTGTCTCCAGAGAAAAAGAGGTGCTGAAGTATATTAAAGATCACCAGTATGATCTCTATAAGAATTGTTTACGCTCATTAACGAGCATCCAAAAGGATGAAGTCACAAGGCAGTATTGTGAACTCTACGAGCTGCCCCCAGGCCATGCGCGTTTCAATGAGTTTATCGGGAAACATGGCGAATTATTTACGGAAAAAGATCGCTTAAGTTTGGTTAAGCTACTTGTAGCGAAGTTTGCTGATTTACATGAAATTAAAATAGCTCACCGAGATTTAGGAGATCACAGTATTTGGATTGATCCCGGAAAGCAAATAGCGCTCTCCAACTTTATTTCGGCTTACCATCAACCTTTAGGGACTATTGGTGATTTTCGTGAACAACTATCTGTCAGCGAAGGAAACGTTCCAGCTGGAATGCCTGTCAGTAAAACAACCACTCCATTCCAGGTAGACATTTACAGCCTTGGTTTGCTTGCTTGGCATATTATTAAGGCTAGACGGATTTATCCCAAAAGTCTGGAAATGGTACCTAGTGAAATAAATGAATCTGATTCATGGTATGCACCAGTAGTCGCCAAGGCTATAGATGGGAATAGTTTCAACTATGCGAAGGAATTTTTCGATGCACTAAAAGAGTCTGAGCCAGCTAACGAAGACAACTATGATTTTGATTTTGAAGAGCTCTCTGAGTTTAACCGTGCAATCAACCATTCGAGACATTATCGTGAGGATGGAGATTTCATAGTAGAAACAGGCACTAATGAAATCTATAAATCAAATGGTTTTTTGGTTAAAGCATGGCTTAATATTAGTCCATCAGAGGATCATCCCGGTTTAGCCCGCAAAGTCTTAAATTATTGCCAACAGGTGAGTAAATTACAATCTCTAGCACCTCCTTATTTACCTGCTATTCATGACTACGGTCTTGCAACTAAATCCTCAAGTCTTTATGCAATCACAGAATTTATTGATGGATGGAATTGGAACGAAGTAGATGGTAGTCATGAGCAAAAATATGAAGTCATTCATAAGTTAGTTTCTGCAGTAGAGCATCTACACGGAATAGGGTTGGTTCATGGTGATCTACACCCAGAGAATGTAAAAGTTGCTGCAAATGATGGGGAGATGCATGTATATCTCTTGGATATCCCTGATTTTAGCACTAACTCTAGGCAATCTTTTAATCATCGTTATAGTCCAGAAGCGATTGATGGGTGTACCGTCTACGAGCGGGATATTTTCGCAGTCATGCGCATGAGTTGTGAGCTTTTAGGTATTGAATGGGGAAGGGAGCCTGAAATTGCGCCCGCGCTCGAAGAAGCTGTCCTTCTTGAGCTTGAAGATCATGAGTATGGGTTTAAGGATTTGACTCGATTCAAGGATGCAATTGAGAAAAGTCAGTCGGGAGATAAGGATGAAATTGATCTAATTGAAATTTCAGTGAGAGGAGATTTCGAGCCGATTACAATATATCCAGATAATGGATCGCTCTATGTGTCTTTTGAGAAAGACAGGGTGAAGCCATCACAGTCAAGAATAACCTTTAAGGGGATTGGCGGGCAAATATCTCTGATTTATTCATCAACCGAAGCTCAATTTATTATTGGCTTTCCACCTAAGGTTCGTTCTTCAGTTAGCTTTAGGGATATAGATAATAGTCAGCTGGAGTTGGCTTTTGGAGTGACTGTTAAAAGTAGTCACGTATTTCAACTAGGGATGCTTTCACAAAAAGTTAAGGAGCATCATGAGTTTAAGAGGGCAATTGAATCTGTATTGCAGGACACAACAACAGGAGCTGATACTAGTGAAGTCAAGGCTCAGGTCGATCTGTTAAGTGTAACGGAGGAAGAGCCTACCCAGGCAACTGTTACAGTAGCAAATGAAGAAATACAAGCCGAAATTGATGTTCCAGAATCAATCATTAGCTTAAAGAAACAAAAGTCAAATCAGATATCCATATCGCAGCTGTGGCAAGCTGTTCTAGATACAGAGACGGAGTCTCATCCATTTGTAATGATACAAGGTGAGGTTCAGAAGGCTGACAATAGTCATGATGAGCTAATTATTAACTATAGTTCCGAGTTTAACGTTCTTGATAAATTTAACTCAAGTGATGATATCGAGGCAGTTAAGGTTGAGGATGAAAAAGATATTCGTTTAGGCAAAGTTGTTTTGAAATTGTCTGGTCTAAATCAGGTAAGGCTAACCAAACTGACATATCGCGCATATAAACTTGAAGAAGATGACATTATCTATTTCCGTAGTAGGCAAGATCGTGCCTCATACCAAAAAAGAAGAAATGCGCTTGAAAGGTTGCTAAATAGGGAGGGAGTAGTTAGTAACTTAATAGATTATTTCGACTCTAATAATGAAGGTAGCAAGGCAATTAATTACCCTGTTGAAGTCTCCAGTGACGACTTCAGTCGTTACGATAGAACAGATGATCATGGAAACAAGATTAGCCTAAATACTCAGCAGAGAGAGGCCTTTCAGAAAATTTTACAGAATGGTCCTCTCTCCCTGTTGCAGGGGCCTCCTGGAACCGGTAAAACAGAATTCATAGCTGCTTTCGTACATTATCTAATTGAGAAGCAGGACGTGAAGAAAATTCTTCTAGTAAGCCAATCACATGAAGCGGTCAATACGGCAGCAGAACGTATCCGTAAGCATTGTAAGAATCTTGAGACCCCACTTGAGGTCGTTCGCTTTAGTAATCGCGAAGGTGCCGTGTCCAAAGGCTTGAAGGATGTTTATTCACGTGCAATCGTTACCGAAAAAAGAGAGCTTTTCAGAGCTGAGATTGGTTATAGGGTTAAGGCTTTAAGTCAAGTGCTTGGATTGCAGCCAGAGTATCTTGCTGCTCTAATCAGGGCCGAATTTAAACTATTCCGTCTTATTGACCAGTACGATTCGTTCCAAGTAACGGACTCTTCTGTTACGGATGAAGAAAAGCTCTCCGTTAAGACGTCGGTAGCTGAGCTAGAGAAGTCAATAAGAAGTGTTTTAGCTGAGAAATATGATATCCATGATTTGGCAATTGAAGCTCTCCCTTCTGTAAAAAGCCGCGTTATGGGTCAATTAGACAGGGATTATAATATCCGGCCTAATGAGTCGAAACGAGCCAGAGCCCTCGTTAAAATTTCTGTAAACATGCTTGAAGTTCTAGAGACCGATAGGGTCAATTATGATGAGTTTTTAGCTCGTTCGAGGCAATTAGTTACAGGGACTTGTGTTGGTATCGGTCAGTGGCATATTGGTGTTGCAGAAAACCAGTATGATTGGGTCATCATTGATGAAGCTGCCCGTTCTATAGCTAGTGAGTTAGCAATAGCAATGCAATCTGCTAAAAGAGTTTTACTGGTAGGTGACCATAAGCAATTACCGCCTCTTTATACTGAAGCTCATAAGAAGGCACTTGCAAGAAAACTTGGTATTACTGGTGATAATAGTGAATTGGAGGAGTTATTACAGAGTGATTTTGCTCAAGCATTTGAGTCTGGCTATGGAGAGAAGGCAGGAGCAAAGCTTCTAACACAGTATCGTATGGCAGAACCCATTGGCAATTTAGTTTCATCTGCTTTCTATGATGAAGAATTGTTAACGGGGAAGCGAGTTATTCCAGATATCTACGCTAAGGTACCTGAGTCGCTTAAAAGCACAGTGACTTGGATTGACACCTCTTCAAGACCAGGTGCTTTCCACCAGAAGCCTCCAAAAGGTTCAAGTATTAATAATCGTTGTGAGGCTGACTTAATAATCAATCTATTACGTGAAATTTCACAATGTGCTGACTTTGTATCAGAACTTTTTAATATAGTTAAAGAGAATGAACCCGCAATAGGTATCATTTGTATGTATGCGGAACAAAAGAAGCTGTTAGTTAAAAGGTTTAGAGAAGAAATATGGCAAGATAACTTTGAATCTCTGGTTAATATTGGCACCGTCGATAGTTATCAAGGTAAAGAGAATAGAATCATTATACTTTCAGTCACTCGAAATATTAGTAGTCTCTCCCCGGGGTTTTTGAAATCGCCGAATAGAATAAACGTGGCTATTTCAAGAGCAATGGACAAACTTGTTATTGTTGGGTCAGCAGATATGTGGAGAGCTCAAAACAGCAACTTACCATTGGGCGGAGTACTTAGTTTTATTGAAGAAAGGGTCACTCATCCCGAGTACCAGATAATCACCAAAGATAAGGTTTAAGGAGTGTAGTAATGGATGAGTTAAGGCTTCCCTTTAATGAAATTGACTTCCTGATACCTGTACATAAATTTAAGATTAACTTCTCCTATGTTAGTAAAAAAGGCTTCCCTTTTGTACGTGAGTTTGTTTTACGCCTGGTTCACCTTGCCCCTGTTGAATCTAAGAACATAGCTGATTATTTTGGATTTTCTAAAAACGAAACAAACGAAGCCATCACCAATTTAGTTGAACTTGGTGATCTTCAGTACAATGAAGATGGTCGTATAGAGTTGACAGCTCAATCACAAGGTTATTTCAACGATCTTGGTGATATCCCTCTGGTTTCTAACTTGTTTGAATATAGCACCATATTAGGGTTTGAGTTGGCCGACTATAATTGTGTGGGTAATAAAAAGGTCAGGGAAAAATGGAAAAATGCCCTTAAAGTTGAAGTAGACACCCAAAAGTTATCGGTAAGTGAAAAAGATGCAAAGCGTCATTTCCAATCCCAATTCTACTCTCTTATTGATGAAGGCTACTTGGATGGTCTTAAAGACGATGAAGAGTCCTCAAGTCGACCGAGTATCTATAAGATTGAATTGGTAAGAAAACTTAGCCAAGAACCACTACGTGTTACCCAAACCCTATCTTTAGATGGCAATGGCAAGCAGCTCGAACGTGACGATATCGAGAAATTAAAGGATACTACTGAAACAACTAGTCTCATTACTCTAGCTATTCATGAAAATAGAAAGCCTGATAATAAAATTGAGATTTTTTCAGCTATGGGTTTACTAGGAGATAGGCACACACATACCTACTTCACCGAAAGCCAGATAGATTTACGTAGATTAATCGAAGTAAGAGCTATCAATGAAAGTGGACTCACGGGCTATTACCCCTTTTTAGGTCAAATTTACGCTAAAAATAATTGGGATTTAGTGTTAACGCATTTCGATAAAGTCGTGGATCAGCTGAGTAAAACTCATTTAGACGGCCTTGATAATCTAGCTTGGATAGCACCCGCAGATAGCTTCTGGGGCAAGAGTTATAGGCTTCCAAGCTGTCTTGATAGCATTATTAAAAAGTCGAGAGTGCCAGGAAAGAAAGCTAAGTCGCTTTATAAGCCTGTTTTATATGTTCCTGTTACCGGTGAGAATGACAACCGTGCTAGACGTAACTGGGAGAATGAACTATCAGGGCAAGTCAAGCATGTCCACGGTCTAGTTGAAGGGTTCTTGGAAGGTAATGTTGAGGTATTGGTTTTGCCAAAATACTTCGCTGTTGTTTGCTATCACTTTTCATCACCGGATAATTATGATGTTAGCTTACCGTTAGGTTTTGTCACGACTGACCTTGAGATGGTTTCTAAAATAGCTAAAGAAGCACTAGATTACATTTCAGGTTTACAAGGGCATGAATTACCAAATGACATTGGCTCTATCCGGCCTAATCGAGATAGTAAAATATCTTTAACTAAAGGTGTTCCAAAGAAAGTTACATAGAGTTTACTCACTTCACTTTCTAGCAACTATTGAGAGAATTCATACTTACTTAGTCTTTCCTTTTTTATTCCACTATTACTTCCGATAATGACAGTTATCGTTAGTTAGAAGTAAATTTAAACAATGATCTCGGTTACTCTATAGTTCATAGATGGATTGTTGTTGAAATTACGCATCAAACGTATTAGCCGAGTGAGGTTGACCTTTAATGCTTGCATCACCTTATTGCTGAGCATTGCATTGATTTATTTAAACGCCTCAACGTCATTATGGATTGACAAAAATGCCAGTAATTTGGGTAGTCGCATTCTCCCTTGGTCTTATTTAATCAACATTGCAAAGCACCAATATGCAACACGAATTGATCCACCAGTAAGAGCGTTATTACCTGCCGTTAGCTTTAGCAGTAATGAAAAGTCAGTTGTTGTACTAGTGATCGGAGAAACGGCCAGAGCACAAAATTTCTCTTTGTATGGTTATCAGCGCGAAACCAATCCCCTGTTGAGCAAAACGGATGTTGTAACTCTCAACGACACAACCGCCTGCTCGACCTACACGACCGCATCAATTGGCTGTATGTTATCCCCTTATGAAGCGGATACTAATGCCTACGAACCTTTGCCAACGTATTTAAACCGGCATGGTGTTGATGTTGTCTGGCATTCCAATAATTGGGGGGAACCGCCGCTTTCTGTCGACACCTTTCGAGAAAACAAGTCTCTACAAGAAGATTGCCAATCCAGCCATTGTGACTATGACGAAGTCTTATTGAGTGGTTTAAAGCAGCGTATTGAGTCATCAGATAAGCAAAAAATATTAGTCGTGCTTCATTCCTCCGGCAGTCATGGCCCGTCCTACTACACTAAGTACCCCTCAGCCTTTGAAGTATTTAAGCCAGTGTGCAAATCCGTCGCACTGGATGAGTGTTCACCTCAAGAACTAGTCAATGCTTATGACAATAGCCTGCTTTACACCGACTATTTTCTTAGCCAAGTGATCGAGTTACTACAATCAATGCCACAAACACCGACGGCTATGATGTACGTATCAGATCATGGTGAATCGTTGGGTGAATACGGCCTTTACCTTCACGGAACACCATTTACCATTGCTCCTGACGTTCAGAAAAAGGTGCCATTCCTACTCTGGATGTCGCAGAGGTTTATAAAGCTACGGGATATTTCAGCAACTGATTTTAAGCAGCAAAAACAGCACACTCATCGGCATATTTTTCACAGTATTATGGGCGCATTGGCTTACAAAGTGCCGCTTATGAAGCAGCATTTGATATCTTTGTACAACCTCAGCACAAGTAAAAAAGGCGGCTTACAAATATGAGAAGCCTTTCGCCAAGAGGTTTTTATCTTGGTGTTAGCGATTCCGTTGGGCATTGGGCTTGGTGACACTGCAATAGAAATTATTCTACTTATTGGCAGTGTGTTGCTGCTGCTAGTAGTTGAATTGCTTAACTCCGCGGTCGAAGCTACTGTAGATCGCTTTGGTGGAGAGATTCACGAATTATCGGGCCGAGCTAAAGACATGTGCTCAGCCGCAGTGTTAGTGGCGTCGGTTTTGGTGGCTATGGTTTGGCCATTGATATTGGTTTACTAGCCGAAACAGGACTTAGGCAAAGCCATCTCCATCCACCTATCAGCGCAGAAGAGTATGCATTACCTTTATACATACCGCTCGCCCTATTCCAAGAAAAGCGTGCCTGATCTAATACTTGTTTCTTACGGGTCTTTTGATCTAAAGAATAGCTAACGGGAATCAAGCGCTGACCCGAATGCTTACCCACCACTTTTTCCGTGATGCTGGCTTTTGTTAGGAATTTTGCTAAGCCTGTGGACTGCGTAAATTTGCTGTATTCGTAAGTTTGACCCTGATACTTCAGTGTCGACTTCAAATAGCCCATGGATAATCCATTCCTAGCAACATCAAACACCGTAGATGTCTCTTTTGGCAAAGACATCGCATTAGTGGAAATCATCTGGGTTAGTATGGCTAAGCACACAACGGTTAGTTTTTTGCGCAACTTATAAAACCTTGGGTTATATTTTATGTTTGGGATGAAATTTACCAATTTGTGAGGATGGTGTTTCATGCGTTTAATACCTGTCATGAATGAAGGTGTTTATTCGTGCAGGAGGGAGGTTTTTCCATATTAGCTGGGTATGATCACATGAGAGCCTTTCTTCTTTCAAGGGTGAGGGCAAACGTAAGTCATAAGTGAACTGGACAAAAATACCTTCATTGTTGAGTAGTTCATTAATCTGTTGCTTGATCTTAGTGACACAGCTTTTTGGAAGTGACCTTAAGGGTAAGCTTGAGACGACAGCACTGACTCTTTGGCGGTTAGGCCCCAATAGCTTATCAAGCTCGCTAGCATCACCCTGAATGACTCGAACATCTGGAAATTGCTTGCGTAAGAGAGCAACTAAGATGGGTGAACACTCGATGACAATTAACCGATCAGTAGTAACTCCTCGCTTTAGCAATGCACGCGTAATCACACCAGTGCCTCCGCCAAGCTCTACAATAATACCCTCTCGATTAAGGTCGATTTCTTTTGCCATTGCATTAGCAAGATGTGAAGAGCTGGGGCACCCAGACCCAACTTCTCTAGGGTTTAGAATAGCGGCCTTAAGAAAGCTAAAAAAAGGGTTAATGGTGTGCCGATATTGCACTGTTTTGTGCGTAATGAATTTAGCCTGTCGCTGCATCATTTTAATCATAAGAAAGTCACTATCAGAAAATTATAATATTGAATACAAATAGAACATATAGGCTAGGTAGATCAGTACTAATACCACGCCGCTTTTTTTATATAGGCCTGAAGGCCTTAGGTAATTAAGAGCCAGTACAAACACCGTAGCAATAATCAAAAAGAGCACATCAACACCTAAGCTGCTCGCAAACCTGACATCCCCAATCATTAACGACACGCCAAGAATGCCAAAGATATTAAAAATTTGGCTTCCACCAATAGTGCCAATGATGATTGAGGTTTTTTGTTTTTTGGCTGCCGCTAGACAGGCAGCAACTTCGGGTAAGCTACCCCCGGCGGCAACAATAGTTGCCCCGATGACTTGATCAGGAATATTTACCAATTTGGCTAAAGACACCGCCGACTCAACCACCAGTTCAGCAAAAAATAGTAATGCGATACCGCCAACGACTAAATAGAGTAATCCACGGAGCAGGCTTTTATCATCATTATCTGCTTCCTCATCTTCCGCTTCTATTTTGCTCATCGCAATTAAGTAGATGACAAACAGACACACCAATAAGTAGCCAAGGTAGGAGGGAAGTATAAAAAACTTAGCATCATCGCTATATAAAAAACCTAGGTAGAAAACAAACGCACCTGCTAATCCCAGCAAGTAAATAAATACCGTGCTGTATTTATCAAAAGACAACTTCACAATAAATAAAGAAGCGCCAATACCTAGGCAGATATTGACAATGTTGCTGCCAACTAGGTTGCTAATGACAACGTTATGCTCCCCTTTAACTGACGCAATAATGTTGATAACAAGTTCGGGGGCTGAGGTACCAATCGCAACAATGACCCCACCAATGAAGACGTCTGGCAGTTTGGATTTTTGTGATACCGATATGGCTCCTGAAATGAAAAAATCAGAGGACACCACTAACAACATCAGAGACAAAAATAAAATAATGAGGTTGGTCAGCATCTTAAAGCTCTGACTGTCTTAGATGACTTCACTTTTCTTTAATAAGCTCAGTGACGTCATTGAATGGCTTTCGTATCCCTATTGAATTTAAGAACTCTTTCAATGAATAGCGTAATAATGACGCCACAAATTACTGCCACGATGAAACCAACGGCCATTTTCATGGTGTCTGATGAAAAGCGATAAGTGAGTGTTATTAGGCTTGGCAAGACGGCTGACAGCAATGCGGCGAGGCAGTAGCTCAACATACACATCGGGTGTTTTTGCAAGGGAGACATATCGACAAATAGACAAATATGCGCCGTCACCAACACAAAAATTATGTATGTTTCAAAAATTATTTCAGGTGTCATTTTAAATACCAAATCTTAATTGTTAATACCTATGACAGGCAGCTTCAACGCTAATCAGCGTCCTTTTCATTATTATCGAAAACCGCATCTCTCCAGTTTTCTCCCATTTCTCGCTCGATGTATTCCCTCATTAACTGACGTATTTTCTGTGAGACGGTGGTGTCTTCAATGCCACAAAGTTTCTCAAATGCCGCCTTTTTTTTAGGATCTACCAAAACGGTGAGTCTAGCGGTGTGTTTTTCCATTGGTTTGCCTCTTGAGGAAATTAGAATTTAATACATCTATAATGATAAAAACATTATTATACTATGATAATTAAATGTTAGCATTATTATCATAGATTAAAGGTAGGTATAGAGCAGTTAAAGCTCTGTTTTTAACCATTCAACGTATAGAGAATTAAAAGAATGATAGGGTTTACCACTAGCATGATGATGTCGGGTGTCATCTTATGTGCAACATTTATTGGAATTTTTACCGAACATTTTCACGGCATAGAGCGAGCCAAGTTTGCAATGGCTGGGGCCGGTTCAATCATTATTGCTGGGCAGATTTTTGGCTTTTATTCGCCAGAACTCGCCTTGGAGTCTATTGATTGGAATGTTGTTTTTCTGTTGGCGATCATGATGGTGATCGTATCTATCATGATAAGCACTGGTGGTTTTGAACACCTCGCGCATTATTTGGCAAAACTCAGTGGTGGCTCTCAATTTAAGTTACTCGCCCTGCTAGGCACTGCGGTGACAGTGATTTCGTTGTTACTTGATAATGTGACTACGGTCATTATCTTTGGCCCACTAATCATTATGATTTGCCGTAGTATCGACGTCTCACCGATCCCCTATCTTTTAGCGGCGGCATTGCTTTCAGACACAGGAGGCGTTGCAACTTTGGTGGGCGACCCTCCAAACCTTATGATTGGGTCGGCCGCTGGTATCGACTTCAACACTTTTTTCCAACACATGGGGCCCCCTGTTTTTTTGGCATGGGTTGGAATATTGATTGCTATGAAATTCCTGTTTGCAAAGGAATTGGGGGCCAAAGTCAAACATCAATTTGACCAAATCGTTGAATATAGAAATAAGCTTTTATGGCACAAATCACTTTTTGTTATGCTGGTGATGGTCGTACTGTTTGTGGTTCATCATCATATTGGCTGGCAGCCTTGGCTGGTGGCTGGGGCATGCTTGACACTACTTATTTTTATTAGTCGTCAAGTCGAGCTGGAACAGGTCACGACACAAATAGAAGTCCCGCTGCTCATCTTTTTTATCTCTCTCTTTATCGTCATCGGTGGCGTAGAGAAATCAGGGTTGCTGCATCTGGTCGGCGAAAATTTTAAACCGATTATTATTGAGCACCCTGTGATGGCTGCGCTGTTACTGCTTTGGGTAGCCGCAATTTTGTCAGCATTGATCGATAACATTCCATTCACGGCGGCCATGATACCCGTACTGGCAGGATTGCAGGGAGATGGCGTAAATGTGAGCGTAATGTGGTGGGCGTTGGCTATGGGGGTAGGTATGGGGGGCAATGGCTCACATATCGGTTCAACCGCGAATGTTTATATCGTCACAATTTCGGAACGTCTTGCACGTGAAACTGGTCGTCCTGAACTAGCGATTACCCCAGGCATGTGGTTCAAAAAAGGAACGCCCATCATGCTGGTAACCTTGGTAATTTGCTCACTTTTCATTTGGTTTGGTTATGATTTTTTATACATCAGTAATAGTTAGGATCTACGCAGGAGAAAATTATGCAGAGCACGCCCTCTAGCAATATGATTTCTAAATGGTATTGTCCAAAGTGTGGGAGCTTCAGTTTGAAAAAACGGCATCGAGGATACTTCAAAAAAACCATCCTAAAACAGCCATTGCAATATAAATGTGGGGAGTGTGATGAAAAGATCTCAGAGTTAGATATCGAGGGTAATGAAGCCAGAGAGGTGCCAATATTTATCGCTGACCAATGAAAGGCTTAAGAAGCCGTAACGGGTTCCAACGTTCTACCCCATCAGGTGAATTAGATCACGACACATTTTCTAGCGCCTGAAGTACAGAACTCCATCTTCTTTTACCACTACTTTCGGTAGTCCTCAATCGGAATGCTTTCCAAAGGTGTTCCGCCTTTTAGCGGCGGCAAATCACATTCAGAAAACACCCTGAACTGACAGGATTGGCATTTAACATGATCCAAAGCCACCGTGGTAATTTTGTGGATCGCCGTTTTTTTCTCTTCAAAGAAGAATTGTGCACCAATATGTTCATCGAAATGACCACGATGGATAAAGTTATTCACCTTTGGCTTTAATTCCGCAAAATATAAACCGCCACCCTTTTCTTGCAAACGATCAGACTCTTTTTCGATCATTTCAGCCCCAGTCATATCGATGAAGTTAACCCCGGTACCGATCACTAAAATATGTTTGATCCCTTGTTTTTCGCTGATGTTGTGAAATTGATTTTGAATGTGGTTAGCTGAACCAAAATACACCGACATATCGATGCGAACTATTTTTAATTGGGGACACTCGCTTAAATTGTTTGCAAGCGACTCCTTGACTAAAGTTGCTTTGCCGGTGTCAGGATCACTGGTCGGAGCAAGACTGACTACATCAGGAATCGAGGTTCTGGCTAGGAATATCACCAGCGATAAGATTACGCCCATGTAAATGGCAAATTCTAGTTCAAGAAACAATGTTGCAAAAAAAGTAGTCAGCAGAATACTGGTTTCAGAATTGCTAGTTGCGATAATCTTGCGTATTGTCTCCCAGTTAATCAAACTGTAAGCGACCAGCAGAATAATACCACCCATCGCGGCGGTTGGTAGATACCTGGTAAGAGGCGCTACTAGCAATATAATCGCGGCAAGTATGATCGCCGCAAAAATTGCAGAGAGTGGCGTTTGTGCTCCTGCCGTGTAGTTAACACCCGAGCGAGTAAATGAGCCTGAGCCTGCATAACTGGAAAAGAAACACCCCACGACATTTGACATGCCCTGCCCGAAAAATTCTTGATTACCATCAATACGTTGATGCGATTTTGATGCAATTGCACGGCTAATAGATACCGCCTCGATTAAACCCAACAAAGCAACGGCAAAGGCTTGCGGAGCCAAGTCTTTTATCGCCTGTAATGAGAAGTCAGGTGAGGATATCGGGGGTAAATGTGCTGGAATTTCAGCGACAAAGTTAATGCCTGCAGACTCTCCGCCTAGTGCAATTGCGGCTAAACCTCCCACAATCAGTGCAATCAGCATATTCGGCAGTTTAGGAACAAGCTGTTTAATTAATATCGCGGTAGCCAGCGTGATCATGCTGACGGCAAAAATGGCCCAATTCATTGAGGGTAATTGGTGAAAGATATCGAACCAAGTATGTATAAAAGACTCACCTCGTGGAATTTCAATACCTAGTACGTACTTCATCTGACTGCTGGCAATCAAAATGGCGGCACCCGCCGTAAATCCAATTACTACCGTATGAGATACAAAGTTTACAAGCACTCCAAGCCTCGCTAGTGCAAAGGCGAGCTGATACACGCCTGCAAGGAAGGTAATGGTGAGGGCGTTCTGAATGTATTCTTCACTGCCAGGTTCAACACCCCCACTACTCAAGGTGGAAAATATAACAATTGAAATAGCCGTTGTCGGGCCAGATATCAAATGCAAGGAGGAACCAAACAATGCCGCAATAATAGGCGTCACCATCGCAGTATAAAGACCATACTCTGGTGGCAAGCCAGCTATAGTGGCAAAGGCTACACCTTGAGGAAGAACAATTACGGCCCCCGTTAAACCGGCCATTAGGTCAGCTTTAATCGTGTCTCGGGTAACGTTAGGTAGCCAGTAAACAAAAGGGAAAAGGAAGTGCAGCAACGAGTTCATGAGATCTTATCTGGGAAAGCTAAAGTGGCGTGATTCTACGCCTGTTTTTTTAGATGGGATAGGTAGGAGTCGACTCTATTTCTGCCAATTTCAGGGTCAGATGGTTGAACATAGCCTCGCAATCACTGATCAATGTATTCGTTAGGTCTCTAGCATTTTTGCTTTATGGCAAAACCAATTGGACGACAGAATAAATTGTAACAACAAACAAGAAGCCCATCAGCAATCCTGCAACAATAAAAGGTGTTGCACTCTTTTTACTGAAATCATCTTCAAGGTTTTTCTTTTTTTGAACGCCAACAAAGGCGGACATAACGCTTTTAATTGCGCTTATAAATTCTTTCATTTTGCTTGCCTAGAATTGTTTGGTGTATGGATTTCGAGCTTTCTGTCTGTAAATATATTAAAAAATGACAACTTCTTTTGTCAGCTTGTGATTTTTTCTGAAACTAATTTTGGTGAAAACTGTTCAAACGATAATATCTTTTCCAAAATAAGGGTACTGTGCACATTCGTCCGTAAATGGGCGCTAAACCGAGAATTAGCGAGTGAGTACCTGCTCTCCATATTTCCGCAACTCCCCATCAGGACTAACATAGCGATAAAGTGTGGCACGAGTAATGTTCAATTCCTTGCACAATTCGGCAACCTGAATATCTCGACTACTCATCGCACTCTGCGCCAACCGAACTTGGGCTTTAGTTAAAGCAAATTTTCGACCTCCCGTTCGGCCCCTTGCTCTTGCCGCTGCCAATCCTGCCTTGGTACGTTCTTTGATTAAGTCACGTTCAAACTCAGCTAACGAAGCAAAAATGCCAAAGACTAATTTGCCACTGGCGCTGTTTGTATTGATATCAGCTCCTTGGCCAGTCAGTACTCTGAAGCCAATTCCCCGGTCGGATAGATTCTGTACGGTGTTCACCAGATGCTGAAGATCCCGGCCTAGCCGGTCTAGTTTCCAAACTACCAGAGTGTCATTTTCCCTCAGCGCCTTTAGGCAAGCTTCCAAACCTGATCGTGAATCCAATTTGCCTGAAGCTTGGTCATGGTAGATTTGCTGTTCCTCCACTCCGGCTTTCAGCAAAGCATCTTTCTGCAGATCAAGAACCTGTGAACCATCGGCTTTGGATACCCGTGCATACCCAATCAGCATATTTCCTCCTGTCTCATAAACGATCGTTTGTGAGACAGGTACGAAACACCCTATTTTAGGGCTGAAGGTGTCTCTTATCCTGTCTCATATTCTAAGTATACTAAACCTGCTTAATTTTAATTAATATACAGTCCTATCATTATGAGTTCATTCCCTTACGATCGCGAGAAAATTGCAAGTGTTGCCCGATTTTCGAAACAAGATTTACAGGTAATTCACCGGCGACGGCAAGAACATAACCAGCTGGGCTTTGGTTACCAACTGGCCTTTGTCAGATTATTGAATCGATTTCCTACTCAAAAGCCATTTGAAATAATAGACGAAATAATCGCTTTTTCATCACTGCAACTAGATATTGATGATGACTATGTCCACTTCTACGGGCATCGACGAAAGACGGTTACTGAACATCAGGAACTGATCCGGCAATACCTGAATTTACGGCACTTCAATACCGCGATTTCCGACATTGAGGTATTCATTTACCAACAATCCTTCAGCTCAGAACAAACAGCCGCTCTGACGGCCAGAGTACGTGAGTATCTGAAAGCCCAACATATCCTGGAACCTGCTGTAGATACCTTGAAGCGAATCATCCAAACCCAGCGAGAGATTGCCCGTACTGAAATTTATAGCCGGATCCACGGCATGCTTTCGGCAAACACTGGCCGACAACTTGAGCAATTATTGGAAACTGGCGATAGAACTTATTCTGAACTCCATGTACTCAAACAACCACCAGGATTGCCATCACCCGCATCGTTTAACAAGTTGGATGCAAAGCTGAAAGTGATTCAGGCCAGCGGCATCTTGAACCTGGACATGACGTGGTTAAACAATAACTTCCAACGAAGCCTGGCACGTTATGCTCGCCAATGTACTCTGTCCCGATTGCGCCGTCTCAAGGAAGAACGTCGCCATGCTGTACTGGTGTGCTTTCTGTTCCAGCTCCATCAGGATACCTTTGATGCGATGGTGCAGATGTATGACAAACTCATGAATAAAATACATAATCGTGCAGAACGGGATGTCGATGATTATCTGAAAAAACGCCGCCGCCAAATCCGGAATTCCCTTAGTCATTATCAAAAAGTACTGACCGTTTTGCTGGATGAATCTATTCCAGCAGACACTATCCGGCCCACCATTTATGAGCAAGTGGACTGGCTGTCTTTAAAGCAGGACTACGCAGAGATACAGGTGCTGTCTAACAGTAAGCACCAACATACCTTTGACCGAGTCATTGCCCGTCACAGCTACCTTCGACAATTTGCACCCGTATTACTGGATCAGCTTCAGTTCCAGGTTGAAGAGGGTAACCCCGTTGCTGATAGTTTGATGGATGCAGTACAAATATTGCAGCAAATGAATGGTGCTGGACGCCATAAATTACCCGATGATGCCCCCATTAACTTCATCCCAAAAAAATGGCGGTCGCAGGTTCTCGGGGACGAAGGACAGATCAACAAGCCAGCTTGGGAATGTGCCTTACTGACACTGGTGAGAGACCAGATTAAATCTGGCAACCTGTCGGTTCAGCACAGCAAACGTTATGCAACACTAGACACCTTCTTTATGCCTGAAAGCCAATGGGCAAAACAACGGGAAGCTTTCTTTGCACGCTCGGGCTTACCTTCTGATCCGGAAAAGGTAGCATCCTACCTGACACAACGCTTGAATCAGGCTTATGACCGATTCCTGAAAGGTATGCCAGAAAACCACTACGCCCGGATAGATGATGAAGCGTGGAAAATCACCTCTGATCCTAATGAAAAACTGGACAAGGGAACGGATGAACGACTCAAGCCCCTTAAAGACTGGCTGGGACAACATATCCGAACCATTAAGTTACCGGATCTACTGATTGAGGTAGACAATGATCTGCAGTTCTCACATCACTTTATAGCGACAAATACGCACAAACCCGATGCTCAACAGGTGTGTGAAACGTTGGCCGCGATTATGGCACACGCGAGTGAAATCGGCACTTACACCATGGCGCAAATCATTGAGGGTGTCAGTTATCATCGTCTGAAACAAATCAGTGACTGGCAACTGCATGAAGACAACCAGCGTAGCGCATTAGCAGTGATCGTTAATGCCATTGGCCAACTTGATGTCAGCCAGGCTTGGGGAGATGGCACGACCTCCAGCAGTGATGGTCAGCGTTTTGCCTTGCGCCGAAAAGTGCTATCGCAATCCTACAGTCACACTTTTAACGATTTTGCCATTGAGTTCTACAGCTTTGTAGCCGACAACTATGCGCCATTCTTCAGCCTGCCTCATGAGTGTAGTGATCGCGATGCACCGTTTGTGCTGGATGGTCTGCTCTACAATGAAAGTGACCTCGAAATTGAGGAGCACTAGGGTTCGTCTGCACAAAGGTACCAAAAGAACCACAGGGTTTTACGAACAGCCTTGAAATATCAGGTTAATTCAAGTATTCACATCCCCTGAAATACCTCCCTTCTCAGGCCAGTGATTCTGGGGGAAGAATTCCAACTGAATCCTGAAGCTTCTCATCTGAAAAATCATACTCCCCCAGCAAATTGATGTGTGCCCATGCCATCGGCGAGTGAGCGGCAATCATTCGTAACAGATTGTCTCTGGCTTCCGGATCGTTCATTTTTTCCAGCTGACGTTCCAGGTACAGATAATTCCAACAGATGATGCTGTTTTTGATCAACCGATTACAGCCTTCGGCTATTTCCTGTTCTTCTTTCTCGACCTGCGTGTACTCCCTTGGATTGCCAACCGCGACCGCTCGGGTGAACCGGTTAGCGAGTTCGACTTTGTTGAGTTGTTTCTCAATCGCTTGCCGCAGTTCCACCTCATTGACATAACGCAGAATAAACAACGATTTGATAATCTGGCCAAAGGCCTTCAATGTCTGGTAAAGCGCATGTTGCCGCGAATAGGAATTGAGCCTCCGGAATATCGCTGAAGCGGTGTTTTCCTTCAGTTTGATCGTGGCCACTAGCCGTAGCAGGTCATCCCAATTTTCCCGGATCAGATTCGTATTAATCGTTTTGTCCGGGGCGATTTTCCATTTCGAATCTGCCTGGCTTTTGGACCTGAAAATGTACAGCGTTTGTTTGCCAAGCCCTTTGATACGTGGGGCAAAGGAAAAGCCTAGCAAGTGAGTTAAACCAAAAACGGCTTCTGTGTAGCCGTGGGTATCAGTGGAATGAATATCACTTTTGACGACATCATTATGCATGAGTCCATCAATGACATAAGCACTTTCCCGGTCAGAAGCACTGATCATGAGTGAATGCCATAGGAAGTGGCGTTCATCAACAAACGTGTAGGCACTGACACCTTGACCTTGCCCAAAATACTTGAAGGAACGACTGGCATGTAAAGATTCACCCCTGATTTCAAATTTCTGGCCATCACTGGCCGTGTGGCGTTGATCCGTCTCCCTAAGGTATCGATTGGGCAGTTCCATTTTGTCCATTGCTTTCAACACCTGGTCATTAGCTGCCCGGACATTCTCCAGCGAGAAACGCCAGTTCACGGCATGTTCCAGTTCATTTTCTGTCATTTTAGAAGAAATACGTCCCATCTTGCGTACGCCAATGCTACAGCCCAACCCCATGATTCCCGCCAATAAGGCAGGGCGTGAAACTACCAGAGGCGTATGGGTTTGTTGCCAGTGCTCAAATGCTTTGAGTAGGCCACAATGTCGATCAACCGTATCCAGTACCTGAGCCAAAGGCACATCATGCCTTGCTGGGAATGATGACTGTAACGGGTTTGTTTCATGGGTATCCTGTGCCGGTGTTTTGACATGAAAAGTATCATCACTCCGGAAAGTCAGGTAGGGGTTACTGGCAGCCGCTGTATTGGTTGCCTGATACTGTTGAAGCAAGGCAGTATCCAATGCTTTAAGGATCATTTTAGGGTTAGTAAAATCAGTCAGCCCAGCACGCTTCAACAACATTGTCTTATCACGTTCCCAACGCGCTTTGTCGATAATATAGCTGTCCATGGGTCTGTATTTGTAGGATTTTCGAAGGTTAAGATGACCGGACTTGATGGCGGCAGCCACATGCTGAAACAGAAACACTTTGTATAGCGATTTCCTGAAGGTGCCCTCATTACTGATCACGGCTTTGCATTCGTCAGCCTCCAGAAAATCAGCCGGTGCTTTATCAGTGATAGCCCCTTCTTTGATTTTGAAATAATCAATGGCCTCCATTAATTGATCCACCTGCCCAACAGGCTCAAAAATTAACGCCTTAAGAATGGGGCTGAGACGATTTTGTAGCTTCACCGATTGCTGTTCCAGCACCTCATACCAGACTTCAGGCTGTCCAGCCTGTAGTAATCCGGCTTTCAGTTGTTCAAACGATTCTGTTTTTCCCTGATCCAGTAAGGCCTTAATCCGGATGATTTTCTCTGCATCAGATAAAGCTGTCTCATCGGTTAAATGGTGTATTTCCCGGAGTAGGCGAAAGACAGAAGTATCCAGTTCATCCACGACCGTGTTGAGTTGCTGGTTCTGTGCCTTGCGATGTTCAAAGAGCTGTTCTTTGTGTTGACGGATAGCGGTGTTCTGGAAGGTTTTCATCACACTGAGAAGAATATCGGCCAGATTATCCTGAAGGCGGAAAAACTGGTGGGCAATGAAAGCGGCGGTATGGATATAGCGGTCATTAGCCTCACGACGCTGCAGCTGAAACATCCGTGATCGGATCACACTGCCGGCATAATAGCGGATACCTTCGTAGCTAAGGTTAAGTTTGGATATAGTACTATCCAGTTTACCATATAGCTCAGAGAGGGTTTCAAAGTCCGCAATGGACTCTTTCACTTTGGACGGCTTTGTGGACTGCGATAATTTTTTAAGTAAGGTAAGACGGTACTGATTTTTATCATCTGGCGTAGTAAACAAGTCCTCCAGTAAACGCCGAGTCTGATCATTAAGATGGTTATTCATCGAGGTAATCAGTGCTTCCTTGTGTGTTTGTAGTCCCGCTCGAATTAAATCTGATAACGAACGTGAGCTGGGTATCTGTATCCTTTTTTGAATCAGGAAATCAACACAACGGCCAAATATGAGCTTAGGCTTCAGGTAGGTTTTGGCCATCGTTGTAATTTCAATGGTGAGCATGCCCTCAGATTGAGAATCAAATGAGGTGAAACCGTAAAACGCTAGGATCAGCTTCTGATGCCTTTGACGTGTTGTCTTAACATAACTGCCGGGCAAAAAATCATTGCTTGGGTAATCAAGCACCTTGCTAACCGCTTCAACATCACGCGAATGAAAATCTTGTGGTAGGAAAAAACGTTTTGTCGCTTTAAAGTACCCACAGAGCAGAAGGAATCCTATCTGGCTGTTGGGTGTGCGCAAGGAGTAGGCAATCTCCAGTAGCGCTTTGGGGAAAGTGAAAAACTGTTTACGCTGTTCCGCATTAAACAATGGTGGCTTATCAAATGCATCTTGTTCGCTGGCAGTGAGGATACGCATTCGAGGCATGGGTTTCTCCGGAAGATTAGCGTGAAGGTGATGGTAAAGAAAACGTCCGTTTTACTGCCCCTCAACGGATACAGAAAAATAGATAAGAATCAGGGGTGGAATGGGTAAATATACTTGGTAAAGTATTCTACGTTAACTTATTCTCTGTCGAGATGGGTAAGTTAACTATTTGTAGAGATGATTATGCTAATTGGCTATGCCCGTGTTTCAACGGATGACCAAAACTTGGATTTACAGAAAGATGCACTGAATCAAGCGGGATGCGAACGTATCTTTACCGATAAGCTGGGCGGTGCCAAATCGGAACGACCCGGCTTAGACGAAGCACTTAAGATGTCCCGGTCGGGTGATACGTTAGTCGTGTGGCGGCTAGACCGGTTAAGCCGATCGCTGAAAACACTGATTGAAATGGTCAATCATTTGGAATCAGAAAACATTGGGCTAAAGAGTCTGGAGGAGGCAGTAGATACGACGTCGAGTTCTGGAAAATTAGTGTTTCATATTTTTGGGGCATTAGCCGAGTTTGAGCGAAACCTTATCCGTGAACGAACCCAGGCAGGCTTACAGGCAGCCAGAGCCAGAGGTCGCAAAGGAGGACGTCCTAAATCACTAACTCAGGACAAACAAGCGTTAGCCGTGAAACTGTATGATGAAAAACAGCATACCATTGCTCAAATCTGCGAGATGATGGGCATCTCAAAACCCACACTCTATAAGTACATTGAAGCCGCAAAAAAAGCGGGCTGATGATTGACGGTTATTCCTCCAACCGCCAGTCCCACACTTTGTTCATTAGGGTTTTATCCGCCACTGCTTCAATCGCATATTGCCGCGCATCCTGACTGATTCGGTTGCCACCCGGCACATTTTCTCCTAATTTATCATGCAGTGTTTGTTCAAACCATGCTCTGACCTGTGAATGGGCTTCAGGTGTCTTGGGCGATACGCCCAGTTTGGCGGCCAGTAGTTCGGATACAACTCTGTCCACGGTGATCGTTGTGCGGCGATTCCTGAATCGGATGTGATAGCGGTCTTGAATGGCCATCGGTTGTCTCCCATCACCCAAAGGATAGTATTATATCCTTATGCTAACCAACTGGATATCTTTATATCCAACCACTCAAGCCTGTGGTGGATTTGGTACTCATGTTGGGATGCTCGATTCCTGTGGTTCTTTTGGTACCTTTGTGCAGATAGACCCCACTACACCGATACGCATGGGTTTACTGATATTAATTTTACGGCCTTTGCTATGGTGAATAAACGGTTTATTCCCCGCATCAAAGGGCTGCACAAATACGCCATTTTCCGGATTGATACTGAGCGGGATTATGGCGCACTCACCAGCCTGGTTAATAAAAAAGACCGCACATTGAATCTAGGCTGGATCGTTGAACAATGGGATCGAATGGGTCACTTTTATGCCTCGCTGGAAAATGGCCATGTCACCGCATCCACGGCACTGCGCCGACTGAATGGCTTCACGGGGAAGAATCACTTTTACCGTGCTAACCGTGAATTTGGGCGAATACTCAGGACTGAATATGCTCTTTCATTCATGTCTGACCCGGCAATGCGTCAGCGCAACCGCAGAGGTCTACTGAAAGGAGAGCAAATCCACGCGTTGGCACGTGATATTAAGATGGGGAAACGAGGACGAGTTAATACACGGGACTGGCTTGAGCAGCGTCATTCCTGTAGTTGCCTGACGCTGGTAATGGCCTGCATCATTTACTGGCAAGCTAAAGAGATCAACCGAGTGCTTCAGGAACACTCGCCGGATGCCAGCATTGATCTCTCGATGATTAAGCATATCAGCCCGATTGCCTGGGAAAATATCATTTTGTATGGGGATTACATTCTGAATCAAGCGAAGGTGAAAGTATGAAAAAGGAGGCTTAGCGCCCATTTACGGACGAATGTGCACAGTACCCTGTTTAGCAAAAATGGCAGTTGCAATGATCAAGTGCGCCGGTGTGTTCATTGTTTTAGTCTCATCAAACTACCCAAAGCACCAGATTCTTTAGCCCATACGATTTACAAGACAAAAACGATGACAAGGATTTTATTATTCTA
>CALFUP010000176.1 GCA_937929875.1 uncultured Cocleimonas sp.
ATTAATTAAAATGACACCCCCCTACTTTTTGATTGTTTTTAAATAAGCTACCTGATTTAGTTTTCTGTTACTAACTTATATAGAAAGAATAGCCTTACGATAAAACTGAAGCTCTTCAATAGATTCCAGTACATCATCTAAAGCCAAATGCGCCCCTTTTTTGGTGTATTGAGTCAACACTTCAGGCTTCCAACGCGCGGCTAATTCTTTCAAGGTACTTACATCAAGATTGCGATAATGAAAATAGTCTTCTAATTCAGGCATTTCACGCGCCATAAATCGACGATCTTGGCAGATACTGTTACCGCACATTGGCGATGCACCTTTGGGTACATAGTCAGCTAGGAATTTAATAGTAGCCATTTCAGCTTGAGCCATTGTGAATTCACTTTTTTGCACTCGCTCAATTAAGCCAGAATCTCCGTGATGTTGTTGATTCCAGTCATCCATTTTATCTAAAACATGATCTTCTTGATAAATAGCAACCACAGGGCCTTCAGCCAATATATTTAAATCTTTATCTGTTACTACGGTAGCTATTTCGATGATTGTGTCTTGAAAAGTATCTAAACCTGTCATTTCCAGATCAATCCAAATCAAATTATTCTTGTCTTGGCTCATAGGTTATAATTTACCCTTTAAAAATAAATAAAAAGTCTTACTTTATATCACATGCATACATTTACTATCATTTTTATCTTATTCCTTTTAATTACCTCAGGTGTACAACTTTGGCTATCATTAAGACAGGCTAAACACGTGGGAGAACATCGAGCAGCAGTACCTGAAGAGTTTGCTGATAAAATTACACTTGAAGAACATCAAAAAGCCGCTGATTACACTCATGCAAAAGGCTCTTTTGGGCGTTTAAATTTAGTCATAAGTGCAATAGTGTTATTGCTCTGGACTTTAGGTGGCGGCTTAGAGTGGCTAGACAATTTAATAAGATCATACGGGTTTGGGCCTTTGAGCACAGGTGTAGCAGTCATTATCGCATTTTCAATTATTTCAAGCATCGTTGATATTCCCTCTTCTTTGTACAATAGCTTTGTTATCGAAGAAAAATTTGGTTTCAATAAATTAACTCTTAAAGTCTTTTTTATGGATATGGTTAAAGGTGCAGTGCTATCGGTAGCTATTGGTATTCCATTGATTTTATTAGTGTTATGGCTAATGGAATCTGCGGGAGATTTATGGTGGCTATATGCCTGGATTGCACTAACAGGGTTTTCGATTGCAATGATGTGGGCTTACCCTAAGTTCATCTCACCCATTTTCAATAAATTCGAACCGCTTGAAGAAGGTGAAGTATTAGATAGAGTTAAAGATTTGTTAACAAAAACAGGCTTCAATTCCGATGGCGTTTTTGTCATGGATGGCTCAAAACGTTCGAGTCATGGCAATGCATACTTTACGGGCTTTGGTAAAACCAAGCGAATCGTGTTTTTCGATACTCTACTGAAAGGGTTAAGTCCAAAACAAGTCGAAGCAGTACTGGCCCACGAACTCGGTCACTTTAAGCACAAACACGTTTTTAAAGGCATGATTGTTTCGATGACAATGACTTTAATCGGCTTTGCTGTTCTCGCGTGGCTTATGAAACAAGATTGGTTTTATACTGCATTAGGTGTTCAACAATCATCGACTTACATGGCCCTATTGCTATTTTTATTGGTTAGCCCTGCTTTCACTTTCTTTATTGGACCTATTATGTCACGCTGGTCGCGTAAACATGAGTTTGAAGCTGATGCATTTGCTGCCCAGCAATCGGACGCTGGGGAACTTATTAGCGCCTTAGTGGGTCTTTATAAGAAGAATGCAGGAACTTTAACGCCTGATCCACTTTATTCAGCGTTTTATGATTCTCATCCACCCGCCTCAATTCGCATTGCGCATTTGAAGCAAGTGGGTTAAATGCATGTCTAAACGTTTATAATAATTTTTATCTAATAAGATAAAATGGAGTTTTAGTATGAAAAACACGAATATGTTAGCAACAAAAAAAACAACTAGTTCAAAAACACTAGGACTAACACTCGGCTTGGTTTTATCGAGCGTGCTAATTTCAAGTATGGCCGTAGCTAGTGGTAATGCAGCCAATGGTAAAACACTCTTTACCGGCTCTAAATGCGGCACTTGTCATGGTACTGAAGTCTATACCAGCAAAGATAGAAAAGTAAAAAGCCTGGCCGCTTTAGAAGCGGCGGTAAGACTTAATGATTCTAAGTTAAACACCAATTGGTTTGATGAGGATGTCAAAGACGTCACTGCTTATTTAAATCAGCAATATTATAAATTTTAAATCTAATGAATTAAAACAAGTTTTAAATAGAATAGAAATATAACTTATGATGACTAAAGCTTGAGTACAACAATCAACACCGGGCGAGTAATTACTCGCTTTGGTGCTGAACTTCTTGTTGAAAATCCTGACAAGAACTCTGATACAACTCCCGTTCGCTGTACCGCAAAACGTAAATTCGACAGCATTGTTTGTGGAGACTTTATAACTTGGCACCCAAATGAACACGGCAACGCCTCCGTCGATGACTTACTCCCCAGAAGTAACGCACTCACGCGCCCAGGATATCGTGGACGCCCCCGCACCATAGCGGCCAATATTGATCTATTGGTCGTGGTTAATTCATGGCTACCAGAAACCTCTTGGGACTTAGTGGATCGGTATTTGATTGCTGCAGAACAACTAAAAGCTGAAGCGATTATTGTCATGAATAAAAGTGACTTAGCAAAAGCACATGCGACTGAAGAAGACTGGGCAGCAATGAAAGCCTATCAAGAGATTGGTTATCCCGTGCTAGAAATGAATGCAATGTCAGGCGAAGGGATTACTGAACTCTCTGAATTAATGCAAAACAAAACCAGCATATTTAGTGGCCGTTCGGGAGTGGGAAAATCGTCGATCGCGAATAAAATCCTTCCTGAGTCTGATATTTTAACGGGATTAATTTCTGGTTCGGGGGAAGGAAAACACACCACAACAACGGCTACGCTTTACGATTTAGAGAACCAAGGCTATTTAATTGACTCTCCTGGTGTTAGAGATTACGCATTAGGTGACATTAGTGCCCCTGAACTTTCCGAGGGTTATATCGAGTTTATGCAATTCCAGGATAGTTGTCGTTTTCATAATTGCACTCATGACCACGAACCAAAGTGCGCTATCAGAACAGCCGTAGATGAAAATAAAATAAATAAAAATCGTTATTTAAGATATATTAATGCGCTTAGGAATCTAGAATAAAAGAGATACATAAACAATGGTACTAAACTATTTATCATGGCAAAACGCGGTAGTTTAAATAGAACTTAAGACTTTGGGGAAATGCTCTTATTTTGTACCTTATTTCGCATTTTGCTTGATACGTTTAACTTTTATCTGGGGGAAATAAGATAAGTTTTCGATTAAAAAATGACACCCCCCTACTTTTTTATATATTTAATTAGAATAATATTTGCAGGGCTCGCATAAAAACATATGAATATTTCGATGATAAAAATACACCTTTTCAATTCTTTATTCGGACTTGCTTTGTGCTTGAGTTTTTTCAGCCATCAAATCGTCCATGCTGATAATACTCAACAAGCGAATGAGTTTCTTAACGCATATGAAGCTTTGAGCAAAGGTCGTTTGTACGACAGTAATCATCTTAGAGGATATATTCTTCATCCATACCTCGAATATGAACGAATCAAACAAAACTTAAAAAAAACCAATAACAACACCCTAATTGAATTCATTAATCTAAATAGAAATAATTGGCTTGGTTCGGACATTAATACAGAGTTATTAAAGCGCCTAGCTAAACAAAGACAATGGGGTAATGTTTTAAAATTCTATCAAAAAGGGCAAGGTGGCAACAAAGCAAAATGCGTCGGCCTAGAAGCTCAATTACGCACTCGTCCTTCACAGGCATTATTCAATGAGGCAATTACCTTATGGAAATCTGGAAATCAACGCCCTAATGTCTGCAACCCTTTATTTAATCTAATGAAGCAAAAAGGCTTAATTACCGACCAGCTTGCATGGCAAAGAATAACGTTGGCGATGAATAAAGGTAGAACCTCATTATCTCGAGCGTTAAGCAAACATTTATACGAACCCTCATTAGTGTCTTTGTGGGTAAACGTTCGCAAGAACCCTAGTAAACATTTAAATAATAAGCGACTTAAAAAGAACGATGCCAGAAGCCGTCAGATAATTGCTTACGGCATCAAACGTCTTGCCAGAAAAGATAGAAACAGCGCTCGCCAAAAGTGGCGTAAGGCTCAAAAACAGTACACTTTTAGCCACGCTACTAAAGCAGATGTTGATAGTTATATTGCCGTTCGAGATGCCAAGGATCATAAACCTCATGCATTAAAAGACTTTGCGGTGATACCTGCCAATTTGAGATCGGATGAAGCCAACTTATGGATGGCGCGCTTAGCATTAAGACATGGTGACTGGCGTAAATTACGCGCAGCCATAGGCTCGATGAACCCTACAGACAGAAATAAAGATCAATGGCGTTATTGGCAAGCTCACAGCAGTAAACGCTTAGGCGATAAAAATGCACATAAGCAACTACAAGGGATCGCTCGAAATGCATCTTTTTATGGATTTTTAGCCGCCGATGAATTAAACGCACCTTATTCTCGCCTATTACAACAGGAGCGTAATTGGTCAGCACTAACACCTAAAATTAGAAACATCAAAGCTATACAAAGAGCAACCGAACTATTCTCACTTAACTTACCCAAGCAAGCGAAAAAAGAATGGAAATGGGCGATGAAAAATCTAAACAAAAATGACCAACTAGTAGCCGCAGCGTATGCACTTGAAATAAACCAACCTTTTTTAGCGATTATCACAGTATCAGGAACGAAAGACTGGAATCAGGTAGGATTACGTTTCCCTTTGAAATACCAAAATCTAGTCAAGAAATCAGCGAGAGCTAACGGAATTGTACCTGCATGGGTGTATGGAATCATGCGTAGGGAAAGTGCATTTGATCCCGTTATAAAATCAAGTGCTAATGCTCGTGGCTTAATGCAAGTATTACCCTCTACTGCCAAAGGCGTTGCTAAATCATTGGGGATTCGTAATCATCGGATCTCAGATTTATATATTCCTGAGAAAAACACTAATATTGGCGCGGCTTATATGAGTCAAATGCTCAAACGCTTTAAAGGTAACTACGCGAAAGCAACGGCATCTTATAATGCCGGACCACATCGTATTCCACGCTGGCTGCCTAAACAAACAATTTCAGCGCCACGATGGATTGAGAGTATCCCGTTTGATGAAACACGAAACTATGTACGTGCAGTAATGTCATATACCACAATCTATGACCATAAATTACACTATAGAAATCGTTCAAATTTACGCCTATCTCAGCGACTTCAGGCCATTGGCCCACAATAATATCTAGTAAATATGACTATTAGATTTCAAAATTCATCAGGTCGAAAAAAACAGCAAGGTGTGGCTTTAATTACCGCACTTATAATAACTAGTGTTGCCGTTTCTCTAGCAACCTTAATTATTTATCGTCAACAGATCCAAATTAGACTTTCAAGCAACATCAACACCCTAGAACAAAACTACCAATATGCTTATGGCATGGAAGATTTTGCCGGAACCATTCTAAAACGAAGCTTTGAAGATCAACCTGACTACGTATCACTGAATGATCCTTGGTATTCTGAAACTGGATTAGTTCTACCTATAACTGGCGGTTTGATGACAGGTAAGCTATTTGATTTGCAAGCTCGGATTAATGTGAATTCTCTTATAAGACCGAAAATCGAGAAAAAAACTACTGTTACTGATAATCAAAATAATGATCCTGATGATCCTTTGGCAGATTTAAAAAACCCCGATAAAAATCAAATAAAAGAATTTGATGATATAGCAACCGTTACAAAAAATAGGCTAAAGCGTCTAATCTTTAGTATAGATACTCAACAAGATATGGGACCAGAAGACAATTTTGCAGTTGTACTGAGAGATTGGATCGACAATGACCAAAACAATGGCCAGTCTTCTGATTTAACTGAAGAGAATGATATCGGCAATGGTGCAGAGACCCCCTATTACCAGTCTTTGGAGCCCGCCTATTACAGCGCAAACACGGAAATGATCAGCCCAACAGAACTTCGTCTTATTAAAAATATGAAAGAAGAGTTTTATACTGCCATCAGTAATGAAATTTCAACTCTTCCCATATTGTTTGGAAAAGAGCCTACAAAGACACCGGTAAATATAAATACCGCGTCAGATAAAGTTTTGGGAGCATTGGGTTTTACACCAGACGCTATTAGCAATATTATTGAAGTTAGAAAAGAAGAACCATTTGCTACTTTAGATCAGTTCAAAGAACTTGAAGTAGTTAGAAACGTATTAATATCCGAAAATAACCCTGATGGCTTTGTTGATCCTTTAGACATAGATGTAACAAGTCAATATTTTTTATTAAAGGGTAAAGTTGAAATAAATAATACTAGATTATTTGTGAATTCAATCTTATGGAACCAAAATGGTCGGATTTCTGTCATAATGCGCGATTTTAGTAATCCTCAATCCATCAATAAAGCAGTTAATTAAATGCAATTATTAATTATCAAAATTAGTGATCTTAATGCAAATCCTGAGTTTGCACTACTGGGGAAAAAGCAAACCCAAGATAGATATACGTTAGCTGATTGGAAACACATTCGCTCACTCTCGCGAGGACGAAAAGTCATTGTTCTGTTAGGTTCTGATGAGGTAGTACTTACCTCTGCAATAATACCTAGCAAAAACCGTAAGCAATTACTGCAAGCAATTCCTTATGCACTTGAAGATACCTTGGCTGAAGACATAGAAGACCTCCATTTTGCTGTTCATCAAAGTAATAATATCGATAATAACAGTTCTCAAGTAGCTATTATAAATCGTACAGTCTTGGCCGACGTACTAGATTTATTAAAATCTAAAGGTATCACTGCTCACTATGTTTTACCTCAGCTACTCTCCCAAAAGTTTGCACCTGAAAGTTGGTCAATTGCTTATTCAAATAGCAATAACAAGATTTCTGCTAATGTTCGCATAAATAAATTCGATGGCTTTATATGTGATCAAACTATGTTGAATATGTTCATTTCTGAGTTACTAGAGAATCAAGCTCCTGGAGCTATTTTCACTAATACTAAGCCTGAGAATCTTCCTGAGGCTCTTCGCGAGATTACTTATAATTATATCGAAGCAGATATTATCGAATATGAGAGCGCAATAAGCGCACTACCTCTTAACTTATTGAGTAATTTTGTTCGTCAAAATCAACAAACATCATCAATAAACTGGAAAGCTTGGAGACCAGTTGCCTTACTAGGTGGCGCTTTAGCTAGTATCTGGATGGGAATTTTCTTCTGGCAAAACAATGCATTACAAAATCAGAGCAATCAGCTTAAAGCCCAAATAGAACAAGTCTATAAAGATACATTTCCTAACGGCAGAATAGTCGATGCGGCAGCACAAATGCACTCCTCTTTAAGAAAATTACAATCGAATGCCGGACTAACAATCGAATCGCCATTACCGCTTATTGCTAATATGGGTCCTTTACTGAAAGAATATAAAGACATGACCTTGAGCGAATTACGTTATCAAGAAAATCAACTTTCAATGACAATAGAATCACCCAGTCTAACTCGTCTTGAAACTTTCAAGAAAGAGGCTGCTGATAAAAACAATTTGAAAATTGAAGTTAAAGACTCAACAACCACTTCTAATAAAGTGAAAGCAGTCATTTTGATTTCACCTTTGCCAAGCAGCACGGCAAATAAAATTAATTTAGAGAATAAAAAGGGAAACACATGAATAACTGGCTTAATTCATTATCCCCACGCGAACGAGCATTGGTCACTTATGGTTTTTTAGCCGTATCAGCTGTCTTAATATGGCTACTAGCAATCAAACCCCTTTTTAACAATCAACTAAAATTAAATAAGAATATTGCTATACAAAAAACGACGCTAAGCAAGATGCAAAAGCAAAGTATTGAAATAAAGCAATTACAAAAACAGAATACAAGCAAGCCTGTAACTATTGGAACACAAAACCCTCAGCAACTTATCGAAAGATCACTCCAAACTTGGCGTCTTAAGAGTGACTTAGAGAGAATGCAATCTCAAGGAAGCAATGGTGTAAGACTTATTCTTAAAAATGCAAATGCAGATCGTGTCATGCGTTTTTTACACGAACTTGAAAGCACACATTCGTTATCCATTGACAATATGACTATCGACAGTGGCAACAAAGCTACTGGCCTTGCAGACTTTAGATTAACCATTAAACGTAATACCAAATAAATGAAAAAGTTAATATTCTTCGGTTTACTCTCATTTGTATTAGCTGCTATCTGGCTCACACCACTAGCATTTGTTGTTCCATATATAAACAAATTTACTAAGAATGTAACGCTAACAGAACCCTCTGGCACAATTTGGGATGGAGAAGTAAACAACCTAAGTATTAACAATCACTACTTAGGCAAAACAAGTTGGAGCATTGACCTTTTACAAAGCCTAAAATCATTATCAATGAAAACTAAATTTACTATTAAAAGTGATGATATTGACACTTATGGAGTCGCAGGTATTGGCATTGATAAAAAACTAATAATTGATAATACGCAGTTTGATATTAATGCTCGTTACATAAATACGTTACAAAACAAAGCGCAGTTATCTGGAAATTTTAAGGGCTTTATAACGTATGCGGCCTTGATGAAGAATGTTGTTCCAGAGATTGACGCCATCATAAATTGGGAGAATGGAGCGCTTAAAACACCTATTCAGTTATCCGAAGGAGACTATCGGGCAGTAATTAAACCAGTGGCCGGCGATCTGGATGTGAAATTAAGTTCTAAGGAAGCACCAATTGAACTAAATGGAGATATAAAGCTCCAAAAAGATTGGTTGTTTACAACAAATTTAATTACCAAGTCTAGCAACTTAGGGTTGATGACTATGATGAAATTTGCTGGCAAACCACAAGCTGATGGATCTATTGCAATTAAGCAAAAAGGTGACTTAAAACCTTTCATCGGAATAAATTAAAAGAAATAAAAAGCTCAATAAGCTGGATACACACGATTATGAATAAGCCCACTCAAATTGATGAATTAGCTAAAAAATTAGCTGGTTTTATGCCAACTTCAGTGCAGAATTTACAAGAAGATATTGAACAAAACATTCGTAATGGATTAGAAAGTGGTTTGCGCAAAATAAATCTAGTAGGTCGAGAGGAATTTGATATTCAAAATGCAGTTTTATTGCGTACTCGTGAAAAACTTGAAGCTTTAGAAAAAACAGTAGCCGCATTAGAAATGCAAATATCAAAGAATACAGAAGACTTGGAGAATAACTAATGAGAAAACACATATATTTGGCTTTTCTTTTCCCTACTTTATTAGCATTGAGTTTGCCTGTTTTCACAGTACAAGCTCAACCACATATTCACGGGGATCGTCCTCATACCCATCCACTACCAGCACAAGGTATCGGACATAAACACGGCAATACAGCTCCTGGCAGAGCAGTGGGCGGACAGCAAGCTGTACAGCAGCAGCGCCAACAGCAGAGAGCACCTGCTAAACCTAACAATAGAGTAAATAATAATCGTGCTCTTGCAGGAAACCCAAATGCCGAACTAAAACAAGCCTATGAACGAAAGAATTATAAACGAGTATTTCAAATAGCTTCCAAGTTTGCGAAACAGGGAGATCCTTCTGGGCAGTTCGTTTTAGGTCAATTAGCACTTTTAGGTCAAGGACAAAAGAAAAACCCTAAAATGGCTTTTAACTGGTTAAATAAATCGGCTACTGGAGGACACCAAGGCGCACAATACTTATTAGGTTCTCTTTATGCTACTGGTACAGGCACTAGAAAAAACCTTGGTCAAGCTCACAAATATTACCAATTAGCTGCTCGGGCTGGTGTCCCTGATGCTATGGCTAGCCTAGGTGTTATGTATGAAAATGGGCAAGGCGTAAAGAAACACATGCCCACAGCATTAAAATACTATGAGCAAGCCGCTAATAAAGGCGTTACCAATGTTCAATTAATGATGGGCGAACGATATATCAAAGGTGTCGGAGTTAAAAAGAACCCAGCCAAAGGGTATAAATTTGTCAAAATGGCTCATAATTCTGGGGCACCACAAGCCACTTATTTATTAGGTGTTTTAAACGCTAACGGAATTGGCACTAGAAAAAGCCCTCAGCATGCTTTTAAGTACTTATCTGCAGCAGCGAAACGAAATATACCTGATGCTCAGTATGATTTAGCTTCATCTTACGCCCAAGGCATAGGAACAAAAAAGAACATGGGTCAAGCTATCAACTGGTACAAGAAAGCTGGAAACAACGGTGTCGTAGTTGCACAACATAACTTGGGGTTGATTTACCTACAAGGATTAGGAACTCGAAAAAATCCAAAAGAAGCATTTAATTGGTTTAATAAAGCAGCCCGCAAAGGCCATCCAGTATCTCAATATTTCTTGGGTGATCTATACGTAGATGGGGTCGGTGTTGGCAAAAATCATAAACAAGCTTTATCATGGTATAAAAAAGCTGCAGCTAAAAAGTTTCCAGCAGCGGAATACAGTGTTGGAGCAATGTATGCCAATGGCTATGGAACTAAAAAGAATATGCAAGTAGCCAAGCAATGGTTTCAAAAAGCTTCTAAAAATGGAAGTAAGAAAGCAACAAATGCATTGGCTGTACTTAAAAAGAATGGAATCTAAACTATTCTGTCATAGATAAAGCTGATGAATAGATGAAGATTAAAAGCACACCTCCCCACTTTTTAAAGGTCTTTGATATTATCACTTCACAGAAAATCTCATTGTAAGCAAAAGTTTGGGAATTCATATGGTTAAAGAAACACGTCTAAGTCAGAAATATAACTAATTTAGCTAACACCAAAAGTGGTTTTTATTAAGTTGTTGCAATTACAGATAGGCACAGACAAAGAAATCAAATTTTGAATCAGACTAGATTTTTGCTGAAATAGTAGTCATTACTTTTGATACAAAAGGCATCAAAAATTTACGTATAGGTAATGGTAATTTTGCTGCACCGGCCTCAACTGCCACTTCAGCATGATGAGCCTCGTCTATTTTCATTTGTTCCAAAATAGCTCTGCTAAAATTATCATCTTTTGGCAATTTATTTAAATGAGAATCAATGTGTTTGCCTACTTGGTCTTCGGTTTCTTTAACAAAACCAAGACTCCACTTGTCTCCAGCCATACCAGCTATTGCACCTATTCCGAATGAACCTAAATACCAAACAGGACTGAAGTAACTTTTATGAGAATCAAGTTGTTCAAGTCGTGTTTCACACCAATTTAGATGATCATTTTCTTCTGCGGCAGATATCTTCATTTGCTCTCTGATTTCTTCTGACTTAGACATCAAGGCCTGTCCTCGATATAAGCCCTGTGCTGAAATCTCCCCAGCGTGATTAACTCTCATCAGCTGCGCTGAGAGCTTTATTTCATCTTCAGTTAGTCGATTATCACTTGAATCATCTATGAGAGAGTCTGCAGGGCTTAAGCGCCCAGTAATGGGCGCTTTTGCATGAACAACTCTTAAAGCTTGGTCTACTTCGCTTAAAAGTCTATCTATCGGGTTTAATTTTCTTGTCGACATATATCAACCTATTGATACGAACTAAACTACCAGATGAAACTTACTTAGCCTCACTCTCTTTTTCAGCAAGCATGTTAACAACTTCCATTAATTTTTGGTTACCACCAGCCATATAAGGACTAGTTCGGTATTTTCCATTCACAATAATCGTAGGTACTGAATCAGCTTGAGCACCAGCACCGAACTCTTGAGCACGAACCAATTTGGCTTGAAATGCCATTGACTTCTTAACATTTTCAACTTGTTCTTCTGTGTAGCCTTGTTCAACGAAGAAACGCGTTACTGCTTTAGGAGCACGTAATTTTCTTTTTTGATCATGAATCGATTGGAATATTTTCGTTACTAAATTTTTTGATCCCTTTGGGTCTAGAATTTCAGCAATAAAAAATGTGTTTGCATCTGCCGCCCAGCTCGGATTCAACATTGCAGGAACTTGCTTAAATTCAACGTAATCTGGATGGCTCGCTTTGTACTTTAAAATTTCAGGCTCTAATGAATAACAATGCGGGCAACCTAACCAAAATAATTCAGCAACTTCAATTTTACCCGGAGCTACATCTGTTTGCATTTCAGGGGTTAATTTTACATAGTGCTTACCTTCAATAAAATCAGTTGAAGCAAGTTTCATTGCATCATCCGTTTTCACTTCAGACGATTTTGTTACTTTTTCAACCGCCTCAGAGGTTGTAGCAGCCACCTTCTTTACTTCTATTTTTTTCGCATCCGAGGATGCTGAAGAATTACAAGCAGTTAAAAACACCGAAATAAATAATGAAGTAAGTATTAGTTTGTTATTTTGATTCATTAGATTAAACCTTTAAAAGTAGTATTAAATTAATTTGAGAATATCTTAATAAATTATGTGACATTTATGATATAGGATAGTTCTGTATCTATATATTATATTCTAGATTTTTTTTAGCAAATTCACCTTACGTTACATGACAAAATTTAGACGCAAAAAAAGGTGGAAAGACCACCTTTTATGCTTATTCTTTTAGCTTTCTATAAAGCAATAATTTTTCAATAGTAAAGCTTAGTCTCTCAAACCAGCCATGTATTCAGATACTGCTTCCATCTGAGCAGTACTCATCTTTTTTGCCATATTGCGCATCATCTTACCTGTATCGTTATTTCTTTCGCCTGACTTAAATAACTGTAATTGCGCTAAGGCATAGGTAGCATGTTGACCAGACACTTTAGGGAATTTAGCCGTTGGATTACCTTTACCTGTTGGACCGTGACATGCAGAACATGCTGCTACGCCTGCCTCTACGATTCCACCACGATAGATAGACTCACCCTCAGATACTATATCTTTATTCTTAGCCTGTCCTTCTTTTGCTTCTGAATTTGCATAGAAAGCAGCAAGATGTAATACATCTTCATCAGACTTTATCGCTTTAGCCATAGAACTCATTACTGCGTTCTTACGTTTATCATTACGATAGTCAGTTAATTGCTTTATTAAGTATGATTCACTTTGTCCTGCTAATTTCGGCCACTCAGGATTAGAGCTATTTCCATCAGCACCATGACAAGCTGCACAGCTAGCGCTTAATGCTTTACCTTTATCGGCATCACCCATTTTCTTTTCTTCGCTAGCATTAGCGAAAGAGGCTAATCCAATTGTTATAACAAGTGCTAACATTACTAATTTTTTCATCTAACATGCTCCTAAATGCTTGTATACTTCGTGCCAATAATTGACTCGGTTATCAGCCGCGTTTTATATCACATCCCTAAGCAGACAGCAAAGAGTGAGGTAATTTATGAGTACTTTTTATAGGCAAGCGAGTTTTTTACAAAGTGCATCAACAATGGATACCCTGCCCCCGGAATTGGGTTCTGAAGTAGCTTTTGCTGGTCGCTCTAATGCAGGAAAATCTAGCACTTTAAATCGCTTATGCCAACAAAAAAGTCTAGCTAGAACCAGTAAAACTCCTGGTCGCACACAATTAATTAATTTCTTTGGTTTACCGGAAGGTAAATTTTTAGTTGATCTACCTGGTTACGGCTATGCCAAAGTCCCTGAGAAAGTTAAAAGAGAATGGCAAAGATTTATTGAATCATACTTAACGCAACGCTCTCCATTATGTGGTCTAGTAATTGTAATGGATATCCGAAGACCTATGCTTGAATATGATTTAAACATGCTTGCTTGGACAAATACCCGTAACTTACCAGTCCATGTGGTGCTAAATAAATCAGATAAACTAAAGCACGGCCAAGCAACCACTATGCTACTAAAAACGCAGAAACAATTAAAAGAAATAAACCCTTCGTATACAGCACAAATCTATTCTGCACTAAAAGGGGTCGGAGTAAGGGACCTTGAAAAACAACTCGACAGTTGGCTAAAGGCTGATTCGGTCACTGAAAATGAGACTTAGACAGTAAGAAACTTAAGATCACTTATTATTAATGTAAACAAAAGCACTCGTTTATTAGAATGACACCCCCCTACTATTTGTATGGCTTTGGAACTCTCCCCCATCAAAAACATGTTTAGACTCTACGCAAACATTCGATATTACCAGTAAGTACATTAACTTTGCGAAACACTAGCTCTATCGGGGTTTATATTAAGTTCGAAGACATAAAAAAACCCCGCACGGTAGGGGGCTACCGTCGGGGTTAAAAGAACAGGTCTGGATTGGGGACACCAAACCTGTGTCCGCAAAGAAAATAAAAACACCGGGCTTAAGTGTTATAAGTTTTATTCTCTATGCATGCGGATATACACAGAATGAAAAAGGGTTTTCATCACTGCATGAGCCTATAAGACTACATATTTACATGTCGTGCATCAAACTGCAGACAAAGCCTACAATAATAAGGATAGCTGGCAAAACTTCACTCTGCAAGCGTTAGTGTATAATTTATTATCGACTTAGATAAAAGCTATGCTCATTTTCCACCCGTAAAATCCCAACTGTCTTTATCTTCTTCGTAGTTTTGATAATTAGAGCCTGGCTTTTGTATCGCTGCTTTTCTTATCTCATTATACTTTAAATCACTTACTTTACCGATTTGAGCAATACTATTTTGAGTCAGTCCATTACGTACAAATTCCATTTTTACCTCAGAACCCATTCGTAGATTGGCAATAATACTTTTCAAAATAGAACTATTAGAAACCTTTGCACCATTCACTCGTGTAATGACATCACCTTCTTTTATTCCTGCCAAATCAGCGGGTGAACGAGTAACTACCCCTGAAATTAACGCACCTTGTCCATCAGGTAGATTAAAAGCTTTAACTAGTGAGGGTCTAATATCTTGTATCTCAATACCTAACTGCCCTCTTTCCACTTTTCCGTTAAGTACTAATTGTTCTGTAATATTGACGATCATATCAGCTGGGATCGCAAAACCAATCCCCACATTACCACCACTACTACCGCCTAAAATAGCCGTATTAATACCAATTAATTCACCACGTAGATTAACTAAAGCACCACCCGAATTCCCAGGATTAATTGGCGCGTCTGTTTGAATAAAATCTTCATAATGCTCTATCCCTAGATCAGTTCGACGAAGAGCACTCACTATTCCTGAGGTAACTGATTGACCTAAACCATAGGGGTTACCTATAGCGACCACAAAATCACCAACACGGGTATGTTCATTATTAGCGATAATCATTGATGTTAAACGATCTGGTTGAATACGAATAACGGCAACATCGGCCTTAAGATCTTTAC
>CALFUP010000177.1 GCA_937929875.1 uncultured Cocleimonas sp.
GCCATCTCGCGCTCACCCTGAAGTACGTGAACGGTTACTGCGTTTTGGTTATCGTCTGCCGTAGAGAAAACCTGTTGTGCTTTTGTCGGGATCGTTGTGTTCTTCTCAATAAGCTTGGTCATTACTGAGCCCATTGTTTCGATACCTAGTGATAGCGGTGTAACGTCTAATAATAAAACGTCTGTAACACTTCCACCTAAAACACCACCTTGAATCGCCGCACCTACTGCTACTGCTTCATCAGGGTTCACATCTTTACGTGGCTCTTGACCGAAGAAATCTGTAACGGCTGCTTGAACCATTGGCATACGTGACTGACCACCCACCAAGATTACGTCATTGATATCAGATCCTTTAAGACCCGCATCTTTAAGAGCAACTTTACATGGCTCAATTGTACGCTTAACTAAATCTTCAACGAGAGACTCAAGCTTCGCACGTGTTAATTTCACGTTTAAGTGCTTTGGTCCAGAAGCATCAGCCGTAATGTACGGTAGGTTAACATCTGTTTGTGTTGATGATGAAAGCTCAATTTTTGCTTTCTCAGCCGCTTCTTTCAAACGTTGTAGTGCTAATGGATCATTATGTAGATCAACGCTGTTGTCTTTCTTGAACTCGTCTGCCAAGTAATCAATCAACCGCATATCAAAGTCTTCACCACCAAGGAATGTATCACCATTCGTTGCCAGTACTTCAAACTGATACTCACCATCGATTTCTGCGATTTCGATGATTGATACGTCAAACGTTCCGCCACCTAAGTCGTATACAGCGATAGTGCTATCGCCTTTTGCCATTTTGTCCATGCCGTAAGCAAGTGCTGCAGCTGTTGGCTCATTGATAATACGCTTTACATCTAAACCAGCGATTTTACCTGCGTCTTTCGTTGCTTGACGCTGTGAATCGTTAAAGTAAGCAGGAACTGTGATAACAGCTTCTGTTACTGACTCGCCTAAGTAAGACTCAGCATCTTTTTTTAGCTTCATCAAAATACGTGCTGAAACTTCAGGAGGAGACATTTTCTTGCCGTTTGCTTCAACCCATGCATCGCCGTTATCAGCCTTCATGATTTTGTAAGGAACAAGCTTAATGTCTTTCTGTACTGCATCTTCTTCGAAGGTACGACCAATTAAACGCTTGATCGCATACAGTGTGTTTTCAGGGTTAGTTACTGACTGACGCTTTGCTGGCGCTCCAACTAAAACCTCATCGTTAGCAAACGCTACGATGGAAGGAGTTGTGCGATCGCCTTCAGCATTTTCAATAACTTTTGGCTTATCGCCTTCCATTACAGCGACACAGGAGTTTGTTGTTCCTAAGTCAATTCCAATTATCTTTCCCATTTTAATTCTCTCTTTAAAATATGTTTTATTTCTTCTTACAGTGCCTTTGCTTTATGAAGTAAAAAGATAAAGTAAGAGCTTGCTGTAATCAGTGTTGTAATAAATGTGTGGTTGTTTCTTTCTATATCAAGTTTAAAACTAAAATAACCTTACAAATTTTTGGTTTTATTTTCTAACTGATAAATATTGGTAAAAAGTAAGAATTCAATCCTAGTTTTTTACAACCATTACCATTGCTGGACGAACTAAACGACCGCTTAAGGTATAACCTTTTTGCATGACCGCACTGACATGATCGTTTTCGTATTCTTCGCTAGGTTGCATTGCCATTGCTTGATGAAGCTCTGGATTAAACTTCTCACCTAATGGATCAACAGACACAACCGAGAATTTTTCCATCGCTGCTTTTAATACATTCATGGTTAAACCAATACCTTCGCGAATCTGTTCAACTTCACCATCTACGGCATAACCCATTTCTAAGCTATCTGCGACAGGTAGAAGCTCTTCAACAAACTTCTTAACCGCATATTTATGTGCATCTTCAACTTGTTTTTCAGAACGCTTACGAAGGTTATCCATTTCAGCTTGAATACGCAGGGCTTTATCCCAGTTTTCATCTGCTTTGGCTTTCGCTGTTTCTAACTCAGCTTGAAGTGATTCGATAGAATCTTCAGCTGCATCTTCTTCAACAGCTTCATCCAAAATTTCATCTATTTCTGCCTGATTTTCAGTATTGTTTTCAGCATCATCTATGATGTCATTGATATCGTCTTTTGAATTACTCATGCGCTAATTAACCTAATTTCTAATGTGTTTGGAAAACTGTTTAATTTCTATAAACAGCTTAATTAAAACTGCCTATTATAGAGTTGTCGTAAAAGGTGGGGGGTGTCTTTTACGTTTTCAAGAAAAAAAACAACTTTAAGCAATATTTTTACCTAAAAAATGCTTAACGTGATAAGACCTACTTATTTAAAGCCGCAGATAACAATTTCGCCGTAATATCCACCACTGGAATGACGCGATCATAATGCATGCGTTGTGGCCCAATAACTCCCAGCACTCCTATATGCGTATCGTCAATTTGATAAGGAGCAGTCACTACACTACAGTCACCGAAAACCTCATGGCCCGATTCACGCCCAATAAATATCTGTACGCCATCGGCGCTCATACAGCGATCCAACAAACCCAAAACATCACGTTTTTCATTGAAAGCATTAAAGAGCTGTCTAAGTTTGGTGACGTCAGATAAATCATCATAATCCATCAGATTAGTGCGACCCGCCACAACATAGTCTTCATGATCATCATCTGACATTCCTGACATCGCTTGTTCGCCAAGATCAATTGCCGACAGCATCATTTCATTCATATCAACACGAACTTGTTTCATTTCAGCTAAGAGACTGCTTCTAGCTTGCTGTAAATCTTTACCTACAATAATTTCATTGAGGTAGTTACTACTTTGCTGAAGTTCTGCCGACGACACGTCTCGATCCATTTGAATCATACGGTTTTCTATATCATTGTTCGACATCACCAAAACAACCAATAATTGTGTCTCGGATAACTTTACAAACTCAATTCGACGTATCGCCCTAGCATCCATTTGCGGCGCCATGACAATACCCGTTAGCTGAGTTAAACCAGACAACATATTGGAAGCTGAATGAATCAGGTTACTTGAAGAGCGATGATCTAATTCAATCTCTAAAGACTCACATTCTTGAGCCGCCAAAGGAGTCACATTAATCAAACTATCGACGAATAAACGATAACCTTGTGATGTCGGGATACGCCCTGCGGATGTATGCGGTGCATGGATGTAGCCTTTGTCTTCCAGTGAGGCCATAACATTGCGAATAGTCGCAGAACTTAAATCCAATCCGCTACGTTTCGCTAACAAAGACGAACCAATCGGCTGACCATCTGAAATATAGCCTTCGATTAAGACTTTTAACAGATGTCTAGCGCGGTCATGTAAATCAATTGGATCTTTAGGCATAAAACTATAATGATGATTTAACGTCCAATTTCAAGCCTTTTGATGAATAAAATAGTAAAAATGACACCCCCCTACTTTTTGTACGTTTCTCTTAGATAAACCCAGCATATGCAACAGTTAATCAGTCTCTCCTCCATTCATCCCTTACAATGTTGATTAATTTTTAAGCTATGACAAACTATGCAGACTAAATACGGATTTATTTCCCACTAAGATGAATAAAAACAAGGTGAATAAAGTGATCAAAGTTGCGCATATTTCTACTAGCTTGGAAACAGGTGGTGCCGAAGTACAGTTGGTGAGATTACTAGAAAAGTTTGACAGAAATAAAGTTGAGTTGATTCTAATCTCTCTTCATGATGAAACCTATCTTGCAGAAAAAGTGCGTAACGAACTGAAGATCCCTGTTCACTCTTTACAGCTTAAAAAGAACCCATTTAATCTCAGGAAAGCATACGAAATCTTGAAAGAATTCAATCCTGATGTTATCCACGGCACTATGTATGAAGGTGGTGTTGTAGGAACATTGTTCAAAAAATTCTTACCGAAAAAGCCACCTGTAATTTGGACCGTGCACGAGGGGCTTGAGCATTACAAAACCGAACCCTTAAGAAAGCAACTACAGCTAAGACTTTGGAGCCTAATATCAAACCGTCCTGAATGCATGATGTACGTATCCCATTTAAATTGCGAACAACATTTAGATTGGGGATTCAAAAACCGCAAAGCGATGGTAGTGACTAATGGCGTTGATACCAAGCGTTTTCAGCCTAATCTAAAGGCAAGAAAAAAGATTCGCGCCGAACTGGGCATCCCAAAAGACAGTTTTGTCATTGGCATAACAGCCCGTTTTCATCCGGTAAAGAATCATGCGGGCTTTCTAAAAGCTGCCGCCATATTAAATCGCACGCACCCTGATGTGCATTATGTGATGGTGGGTACAAATATCGACGAAAACAATGAAGTGTTAAAACGTATTATTGTCGAATCAAACATGCAAAACACTGTTCACATGTTAGGTAATCGGGAAGATATTCCTGATATTGTGAATGCCTATGATGTCGCAGCATTAACCTCTTTCGGCGAAGCCTTTCCATTAACGCTTGGTGAGGCGATGGCCAGCGGAGTTCCCTGTGTTGCGACTGATGTCGGTGACAATCGTTTCATCATTGAAGACACAGGGCGTATTGTTCCGCCTAACGACGATCATTCATTGGCTCAAGCCTGGCAAGAATTAGTCGAAATGGATAAAGCAGAGTTTAAAAAGCTAGGGGAAGCGGCACTTCAGAGAACGCTAAATAATTTCACGCTGGAAGAGCAAGTTCAAAAACACCATGATTTGTATGACACTCTCCATGAAAATAATCATAATAATAGCGCTGAGCTTTCATACAGTAATCCTAAAAATTAACGTTACATATCGTTCTTATTTTCAGTGCTGTGTAATCAGCAAGATGAATTCCCCATTATGATGTTAACAATAAGAGTTCTGGCACAATGACTTCTTCACACCGTTATTCGCTCACTATTTCTGGGCTTAACAACATCCATCAAGGCGTCCATCGCGCTGCTACGCTTGAAGACAATATCGCTCTTGTTTTTTATAAAGATGGAGAGGTGCTAGCTAAGACCAATTTAGCCGCTGATCGAACCTCTTTGTATCGAAGCCTTGAGACTACTTTAGACAAAATTTCATTATTTTGTAAACGACTGGGGATTAAACAAGATGAGCTTGAATACGACCGCTCTGAACTGACGAAATTACAAAAAATTGGCTATAAACTATTATTCTTAAAGAAATTACTATTCGAAGCCTTCATCCCCGTACAGTGGTGTATTGTTTACAAAAAAACAAATAGCGATGGTCTTGCTAATGAGATTGGCAATGTTGCTTTAGACAACGACACTCATAAAAACAAGTGGCGCAAAATCATCCCTGATTCTAAAGTCTTTCAGGCGGACCCATTT
>CALFUP010000178.1 GCA_937929875.1 uncultured Cocleimonas sp.
AATATATTAGACATAAAAAAACCTCACAAACACAAGTATTAGTGAGGTCTAAATTTAAAAATTTCTAATATAGAACTACGGCTTATCCAAGCCAAATGCCTCATGCAAACATCGTACTGCAAGCTCTAAATACTTTTCATCTATTAGCACAGCAACCTTAATTTCAGATGTTGAAATCATTCTTATATTTATATTTTCATTAGCCAAGGCTTCAAACATTCTCGTCGCAACACCAGCATGAGAACGCATTCCACCACCTACAATGGAGACTTTAGCTATATTAGTGACACCCCCCACCTTTTCTGCATTAAATTTATCACCTACAGAAGATAGTATTTCTTTTGCTTGATCGTGATCATCCCGGTGCACGGTGAAAGTAAAATCAGTAGACCCATCTTCACCTATATTTTGTACGATCATATCTATTTCAATATTGGCATCAGAGATTGGCCCTAATATTTTAAAAGCCACCCCAGGTTGATCAGGTACACCCGTTATTGTTAACAAAGTCTCATCTCTATTGAACGCGACTCCGCGAACTAATACTTCTTCCATTATGTCTTCCTCACGCGTTACTAGCGTACTTTTGCCATTATCACCCTCATCAAAGCTAGATAAAACTCTGATTGGCATATCGTATTTATAAGCGAATTCAACTGCTCTAATCTGTAATACTTTAGATCCTTGGCTCGCCATCTCTAGCATTTCTTCCAATGCTAACTTTGGAATATGACTAGCTTCAGGCACCATTCTTGGGTCAGTTGTATAAACGCCATCAACATCAGTATAAATCTGGCATTCCGCAGCATCTAAGGCGACCGCAAGTGCCACAGCAGTCGTATCAGAACCACCGCGACCTAAAGTCGTTATATTGCCTTCAGCATCTACACCTTGAAAGCCAGCAACCACGACCACTTTTCCTTTACTGAGATCTTGCTTGATCTTAGTCCCGTCAATTTGGCTGATGCGCGCTTTACTAAACGAATTATCTGTCTTTACACCAGCCTGTGGGCCAGTATAGGAAATGACAGGACAACCTTTAGCTTCCAGAGCTAAACTAAGTAAGCCTATCGTTACTTGCTCACCCGTAGATAGAATCATATCCTTTTCGCGAGAAGACCCTGTAGGGTTTAGCTCATTAATTAAAGCCACTAATTTATTGGTTTCACCTGACATTGCAGATACAACAACAACGATTGATTCACCTCTATCACGATGGCGAATTACGCGCTTAGCAACTTCCTTAATTCTTTCGGCTGAGCCAACCGAAGTTCCACCATATTTCTGTACTACAATTCTACTTTTAACTTCTTCTACCATCACATTTGTCCTTCCACCCAACTTTTAACTGATTCAAGAGCTTTTGGTAACGCATCGGCATTATTTCCACCACCTTGAGCCATATCTGGTCGGCCGCCACCTTTACCGTCGATTTGCTCAGCTACATGTTTGAGTAAATCTCCTGCTTTAATCTTCGTTGTCTCCGCTTTTGTAACACCTGCTACCAAACTAACTTTGCCATTTACCACCGTTGAAATTATTACTGCTGCTTGGCCTAGCTTGTTTTTCAATTGGTCGACAGTATCGCGAAGTGTTTTTGGATCAATGCTATCCAAATTTGCCGCTAACACTTTTATTCCGTTGACTTCTATTGCCTTAGAAGCTAAATCGGACCCTGCTTGAGAAGCTAGTTTTGATTTTAGTTGCTCTAGTTCTTTTTCTAAAGTTCGGGATTTTTCTATCACTTGACTCACTTTTTCTTCAACACCTGCAGTTGAACTTTTTACTAAGGAAGCGATGTTGTCCAACAGATTAGATCGTTCTTCTACCCATGCAATTGCACCAGTGCCCGTTACTGCCTCGATACGACGCACGCCCGCTGCAACACCACCTTCACTAATAATTTTAAATAGACCGATATCACCAGCACGATCTACATGAACGCCTCCACATAACTCTGTAGAATAACCAATATTGACTACCCTGACTTCATCACCGTATTTTTCACCAAAAAGTGCCATTGCACCTTTTTCTATAGCAGCATCCATGTTCATTACTTCAGATTCAGCAGCTGCATTTAAGCGTATTTCATCATTAACTATTGTTTCTACCTGGTTTATCTGCGCTCTAGTCATAGGCTCAGAATGTGAAAAGTCAAAGCGTAGTCTTTCAGCTGTAACCAAAGATCCTTTCTGTTCCACTTGATCACCCAACACAATACGTAATGCTTTATGCATTAAATGTGTTCCTGAATGATTCAAGACAATTGCTTGTCGTCTAGTTACATCTACTTGAGCATCGATTTGATCGCCAACTTTTATAGAGCCCCTATTCATAATGCCGTAATGTATAAATACATCACCTTGTTTTTGCGTATCTTGAACCTCGAAGATATTATCTTCTAGAGTAAACGTCCCTATATCTCCAACTGGACCACCAGACTCTGCATAAAAGGGAGTACTTTTTAATATCACTTGAGCTTTCTGATTGGCATCAACTCTATTAACTTTGCTTCCATCAACAAAGATTGAAGTTATTTCAGCTTTTTCATTTGTTTTTTCATAACCATTAAATTCTGTAGCACCATCAACATCCAATTTATCATTGTAGTCAGTACTAAATTTACCAGCTGCTCGAGCTCTCTCTCTTTGCTGATTCATTTCAACTTCAAAACCAGCTTCATCGACACTTAACTGGTTTTCGCGAGCAATATCAGCCGTCAAATCTAATGGAAAACCATAGGTATCGTAAAGTTTGAATACCACATCGCCTGAGATCGTATCGCCTGTCATTTCTTCAATTGCGGTATTAAGGATCTTCATACCTTGATCTAATGTTTCAGCAAAACGTTTTTCTTCTTTTAATAATATTTCTTCTACTTTCGATTCTAATTTTGCTAAGTCTGGATAAGCCTCACCCATTTCTTTTACTAGTGGTTTAACTAGTTTGTAAAAGAAAGAGTCATTAAGACCTAATTTATGTCCATGTCTAGAAGCTCGTCTAATAATTCTACGAAGTACATATCCTCGACCCTCATTAGATGGCACAACACCATCTACAATTAAAAACGCACATGAACGGATATGATCAGCAATTACTTTTAGAGAGGCATTATCCTTGTCTTCAGTTTTAGACAAATCTGCAATGAACTTGATAAGGTTTTGGAACAGGTCGATATCGTAATTACTATGTCCGTTTTGTAGAATAGCGGCAAGTCGCTCTAAGCCCATACCTGTATCAACAGAAGGTTTTGGCAGCTTGTTCATGGTGCCTTTTGCATCACGATTGAACTGCATAAATACCAGATTCCATATCTCTATAAATCTGTCACCATCTTCTTCTGGTGTACCTGGTGGTCCTCCCCAAATATGCTCACCATGATCGTAGAATATTTCACTACACGGCCCGCAAGGTCCTGTATCACCCATTGCCCAGAAATTATCACTTTCGTATTTCTTCCCGGGTTTATCTCCTATGCGACTAATCCTGTCTGCCGGAAATCCAATTTTTTCTATCCAAATATCAGCAGCTTCATCGTCATCAGCATATACCGTTACCCATAGTTTCTCTTTGGGCAATTTGAGAACTTCAGTAAGATATTCCCAGGCATATTTAATCGCATCTTCTTTAAAGTAGTCGCCAAAGCTGAAATTTCCCATCATCTCAAAAAAGGTATGATGACGCGCTGTATAACCTACATTTTCAAGGTCGTTATGTTTACCACCTGCTCGAACACATCTTTGTGAGGTAGTTGCACGTGAATATTTTCTGACATCTTCACCCAAAAACACATCTTTGAATTGCACCATGCCAGCATTAGTAAACAATAAAGTTTTATCATTGCCCGGAATTAATGAACTAGAGTCCACAATTTGATGTTCTTTCTGTTCAAAAAAGCCCAAGAAACTCTGGCGAATTTCAGCAGTACTCATTAGTTTATTCTGATTGGAAGACATGTTGCGCTCAATATGCAATAAAAACGCTATTGTCTATGTATGGCGAGGGATATTCAAGATGGCTCTGTAATTAATTGCTGTAATAATCTTTAGTTTTATTTAAAAAATAGATTTATTCATTCAAGAGACACTTCATCTACTTAATTTACAACATAGTATATTACATCATTGCTAAACCCACGCATTGACAGAAAACGCATCCGTTTGACTTTTTCCTTGTAATCAATAGCTTTAGAATGACCAAATTTTTTTTCTAATTGTTGTTTGGCTAATTCATACCAATCGACTTCTGCAGTTTCTAAAGCCTCTTTAATCATTGCGCTTTTGATGCCACGATCATTTAGTTCACTTGATATCTTATTTGACCCTTGTCCGCGTGATGCTCGATACCTGATATAACTCTCTGTAAAACGCTCTTCACACAAATATTTTTTTTCTTCTAATTCGTTAAGTAACGCATCTAAATCAACACCTTCAATATATTCTTTCTTTTGAAGTTTCTGATAAAGTTCTTTGCGTGAATGTTCGCGCATCGCAAGTGAGTAAATAGCTGAATTTTTACAGCGCGTATAATTATCTCTTTTTGTAAATCCTAACTTACTCATTGTGGCAAGGTACTCTACTCTTGGAAATGCCTATCTATTTATTTTTATAATTACAATATACAGTGTTTTGAGTTATTCCCTGATCAAACAATTCAGGTTTATTTAAAAAAGGGTCAAAAAGGTGGGGGGTGTCTTTTTAAAACAAATGGGGATACTTCCCCACCCTATTGACCAAAGGGAACTGTATATTTAAAGTGTATTATCTAAATTCAGTTAAGCTATTCTGCTTCAACCTCATCAACACCGTTTGATTTTTCTGCTTCTTCAGCAGCTGCTGCTATCGCTTCTTTTGATGGCAATAACTTCTCTCTGATTAATTTTTCGATTTCAGTAGCAATTTCAGGGTTTTCTTTCAAATAAACACCAGAGTTTTCCTTACCTTGACCAATTTTTTCATTATTGTAGCTGTACCAAGCACCGGCTTTATTTACGATACCTTCTTGTACACCTAGATCTAATAACTCGCCTACATGTGATACACCTTCACCGTATTTAATCTCAAATTCAGCTTGCTTAAATGGAGGCGCCATTTTGTTTTTAACCACTTTTACTCTAGTACTATTACCGATTATTTCATCGCCTTTTTTGACAGCACCAATTCGACGTATATCTAAACGTACTGAAGCATAAAATTTAAGTGCGTTACCACCCGTTGTAGTCTCTGGGCTTCCAAACATCACGCCTATCTTCATTCTAATCTGGTTGATGAAGATAACCATCGTATTAGATCGTTTAATATTTGCCGTTAGTTTACGAAGTGCTTGTGACATCAAACGAGCTTGCAAGCCCATATGTGAGTCACCCATATCGCCTTCAATTTCAGCTTTTGGGGTTAATGCAGCTACCGAGTCAATGACAACTAAATCCACACCGCCAGATCGAACTAACATATCCGTTACTTCTAAAGCCTGTTCACCCGTATCTGGCTGAGAGATCAATAATTCATCAATATTAACCCCTAATTTCTGTGCGTAACCTGGATCAAGTGCATGCTCTGCGTCTATAAAAGCAGCTGTACCTCCTAGTTTTTGGCATTCTGCAATTGCGTGTAAAGTCATGGTAGTTTTACCCGACGACTCAGGACCATAAATTTCTATAACACGCCCTCTAGGCAAGCCACCTATGCCAAGAGCAACATCTAAAGTGATTGAACCTGTAGAAATGACTTCAATATTTCTTGCTGCAGCTGAATCACCCATTCGCATTACAGTACCTTTACCGTATTGTCTTTCGATTTGACCTAATGCTGCGGCTAGTGCTTGCTTTCGTTTCTCATCCATTTTTCTATTTCCCGTATTACTTTATTATTTAGTTTTTAAACGTCATTTAGTTCTTAAATTTTTACCCAGTATCAATTTTCGCACTAATTATTCGTTGTTTGTTCTATGATAACCAAAAAAGAGAACAAAAAGCAAACATTTATTTTTTACATGCTAATTCGTATATTTCAGCTAAAGCGAAATCTACAGCTAATGCTCTAATATTGTCTCGGTTGCCATCAAATACTTCTGTCATAGCTAGTGGCGTTTGACCTCTAAGCATAAAGCCAAAACAAACCATACCCACAGGTTTATCTTTAGTCCCTCCATCTGGGCCTGCGACACCACTTATCGCCACAGATATATCTGCGTTTGAATTTTCTAATGCTCCCACTACCATTTCTTTTACAACATTTTCACTCACTGCTCCGAAACCGTCTATCGTATTTTTTTGTACGCCTAGCATCTGTTGTTTAGAATCATTACTATACGTTATAAATCCACGATCAAAAATGGCGGAACTACCAGATAAATCAGTAATTTGCTTTGCCAACCAACCGCCAGTGCAAGACTCTGCAGATACCAATGATAGTTTTTTTTGATGGAGTTTCATTGAAACTTTATTGAGTAAATCTGTCATAGGGTTAATAATTTGAGTATTAAAGAAGTTATAGATACGCGTAAATGCAGATACTGCATTCAAAAATAAGCTAATAAATTTACAACAATAAAGCTTTATATATTACGTTAATAGTTTGTAAATTGGGTTTAGAGGCTAAATTTTTTACAGACAAAGCTTTAGAGGATAGTAGCATGGGTCTAATTATCAAAATAGCAGTTCTATCAATATTCACATTGGCTTTAAGCGCTTGTGGAGGTGGGGGTAGCAATGCAGATAATGACGAAAATCTCAATACTGAAACAACAGGAACGGAAGGTTCTGCTCCTGACCCTGAAGCTCCTGCAACCGTCCCTGATACTGTTACCTCAGAACCTGACGACCCTCAGCAAGATACGACTGAGCCTGATACTACAACACCTGATCAAGATACCTCAACGCAAGAATCTGATGACCCTATAACTGAGCCTGTCACTTCAACACCAAATAACTCCAGCCCTGATGATTCAAGCGATAACCCACCACCCGCGCCGACTGGCAATATCGTCAATAATAAGGCAGAAGCTTCTCTGTTTCTAAATCGAGCTACTTTTGGCCCAACAGAAAAAGATATCGACTATTTAGTCTCTAGAAATACTTATCAGGACTGGGTAAATGAACAATTTGAGACAACTCCTACTTACCATTTACCTAAAGTCAAAAGTCTTGCGACCAAAACATGCTCAGATAAAAATGATGCCGGAGAATTACTTGTAGACTCATGGGAGATTCAATATCCACGCCATCAAATTTGGTGGGAAACAGCATTAAATGCGGATGATCAACTAAGACAACGAGTCGCACTAGCATTAAGTGAAATTCTAGTAATTTCTGATTCTCCTGGCCTTGGTTTAAATGAATTTCAATTAGGTATGACAAGTTATTACGACGTTTTAGTCAAACATGCTTTCGGAAATTATCGCGACTTATTAGAAGAAATTACTCTACACCCAAATATGGGCGATTTCTTAAGTATGTCGCGTAATCAAAAGTCGAATGAAGAAGGTACAATAAGACCCGATGAAAACTATGCCCGAGAATTATTACAGTTATTCACCATAGGCGTTCATCAACTAAACATTGATGGAAGTGCTAAATTAGGCAGTGATGGTGAAGCAATTCCGACCTATAACCAGAAGACTATTGAAGAGTTTGCGAAGGTGTTTACTGGTTGGAGCTACCAAGATATAACGTGGTGGGACTATTTTGCTGATGGAGATCATACCAAGCCATTAGTGGCTTTTGAGGAATATCACGACACATCTGCAAAAACGCTTTTCAACGGAGCTATTAGCGATGCCAACCAAACCGCGTTAGAAGACTTGCGTTTTGCTTTAGATAATATTTATGCTCATTCGAATATTGGCCCATATATTAGTAAACAACTCATTAAGCGACTCGTCACCAGTAATCCTTCACCAGAGTATATTTCCAGAGTTGCTGAAAAATTTAATGACAATGGGAGCGGTGTTAAAGGGGATATGAAGGCCGTTGTTAGCGCAATTTTGCTAGACCAAGAAGCACTTGCCTCGAATAAACCAGATAATTTTGGCAAGCTTCGTGAACCCATGCTACGTATGAGTCATCTCTGGCGAGCTTTTAATATGCAAACAACACTGAAGATTGGTCATCACTGGGAATCTGAAAAACGCTGTGGTCAGGGTGCTTATCCCTTCTTCGTTTTTTATGATTCCCTAGAAACCTTCGCCCAAAAAACAGGACAGGGACCGCTTCAGGCACGATCAGTATTTAACTTTTTCAAGCCCGATTATTCCCCCAGCGGCGTACTCAATGACAATGGCTTAACAGCACCAGAATTTCAGATTATCAATGAGAACACGATGGTGGCTGGCGGCAATCTGTTCAATCAACTGATAGAACAATTCAGCGAAGCAAAGCCAAGTACACCTGCGATTGGTGAATACTCAAAGTTCAATTTACAAAAAGTAACTCAACTAGCATCAGATACGGAAAAACTGTTGGATTACATGAGTCTTGTACTTCTAAATAATCAAATGACAAGTGCGTTAAGAACCATCCTCAGCGAACATTTAAATCAAACCGATGTTTATGCCGAAGGAGAAGAAGGCCGACTTCAAAAAGCACAAGAAGCCATCCTTCTTATCGTTAATTCACCTGAATACCTGATACAAAGATAAAGAATATCAAAAGAAAAACAATCTTAGTATTGAGAACGGCAAAATTAGAGGCCTAAGCAATGAAAAAATCAGACTTACAAACACGTCGTACTTTTCTTAAAAAATTAGCACTAGGCGTTGGCTCATCTTCACTTTTAGCGACACAGAGTAAGTTACAGTTGATGCAATCTGCAATTGCAGCAGAATCTGACTACATTAATTTAAGCGATCATAAATCACTCGTTTGTGTTTTCTTATTTGGTGGAAATGATTCGTTTAACATGATGGTTCCTTACGAGCAAAATAACTACAACAAATATCGTAATGCACGTACGAATATGGCTTTAGCAAGAGAATCGCTACATCCCTTAAAAGGAAATCAGCAAGCATTTCATAGCTCACTACCTGACTTACAAAGGCTCTACAACGATGACAAGCTTGCGGTAGCGACAAATATCGGTTCAATCATCGAACCTACAACTCGCGCTACATTTAAAAATGAAAGCGTGCAGTTACCTGCTGATTTATTCTCTCACAGTCACCAACAAGAATTTTGGGAGACTGGCACTACAGCAAAAAATAGTACCCACCCACCGGGTTGGGGTGGAAGAATGATTGATTTACTCTCATCTGCAAATAGTAACCCAACCGATCCCGCGATGTTTAGTTTAGCCGGCAATAGTGTCTGGCAGAAAGGTTTAAAGCCACTCGATTTTGTATTGAATCCTTATGAAGGCGTCACTCAAATAAGATCATTTACACCCGATGTTTGGCCTAATCCAAATCAAAAGGACAGCCGCATTAAAGCATGGAAGAAAATTATTGCTAGTCACGAGAATAGTCCAAACCTAATGCAAAGATTCATGGCAAGCACTTATACAAGAACTGAAGACCGCATCAATGCTTTAATCGCAGAACTTGCAGCAGCGCAACAAATTACTACCGAATTCCCAGATGATAATGAGTTAGCGACCGAGCTAAAAATGGTCTCAAAGATGATTTCTATTCGAGAAAGCTTGGGCATGAAACGACAGATATTTTTTGTTGCTTTAGGAGGTTGGGATACACATGGAAACCAACTTAACGACCATGCAGAAAGGCTTGGTAAACTAAACGACGCATTTTCAAGCTTCTATGATGCAACGGTAGAATTAAATGTAGCCGATAGTGTCACTACATTTACTGCCAGCGATTTTAGTCGCACCATGAGTATCAACGGCGATGGCACAGATCACGCTTGGGCAGGGCATCAACTCGTTATGGGCGGCGCTGTCAAAGGTGGTCAAATTCACGGCGATCCGATGAATCTCACAATAGACGGTCCAGATGATGCACAAGACACAGGGCGCTTCATCCCTAAATATAGCGTCGATCAATACGGCGCAACCTTCGCTAAATGGATGGGAATGACTGATAGCGACATGTTGGATATTTTCCCTAACCTTAGCAATTTTGATACGAATGATTTAGGGATAATGGCTTAAATAAAGGATCAAAAAGTAGGGGGTGTACTTTAAATACCCCAAAGAGTACGGCCCCCACTTTTTACTACTTAAAACATAACGATAGCTATGTTTTGCAAAGGCTAATAAAATCGAGGCCTTATATCAACTATTGATTATTAATGTTTGTTTCTGTTTCCATCACACAAATTAATCCGATTGTGGGCAGCTTCAAGCAAACCTGCTACCTTTGGCAAAGATCGGCGCTATCTGACTACTCTATACTATCGCTGGAAACTGACTTAGTCAGAACCTTAAACTTTACACCTTTAATAAAAGCAACCATCTAGTTTTTATGCAATTTAAATCTAACGATCGTCATATCCTCGTCATTACAGGTAGCTATGAAGAATCATTGGAATACGCACAAGAGATCACCAGTGAACTAGATTCGGTAGAGATTTTAGATCAAAAAAATGCTTTTCGCTTTTTAGGTCAAGAATTTGACGCCATCATTTTTGATATGAATACTGGG